>JBEKIU010000100.1:0-14899 GCA_050011635.1 Acidimicrobiales bacterium | reverse complement strand
CTGGTGGATCTGGGCCCTGGGACTGGCCACCGCGGCCAGCAGGACCACCAATCCCCTCCTGCTGCTCCTGGTGCTGGCCGTCCTCGGTGTCGTGGTCGCCCACTGCCGCAGCGACGCCCCGTGGGCCCGGGCATTCAAGTACTACCTCTACCTCGCGCTCACCGTCGTCGTCATCCGGGTGGCGTTCCGTTCCATCTTCGGCGGTGACGTCGATGCGGGCGGTGCGCACGTGCTCTTCGACCTCCCTCGGCTTCCCCTCCCCTCATGGATGTCCGGGGTCCAGCTCGGAGGGCCTGTCACCCTGGAGGGGACCATGTCGGCCCTCTACGACGGGCTTCGGCTCGGATGCCTCCTCTGTTGCCTCGGAGCTGCGAACGCGCTGGCCAATCCGAAGCGTGCCCTACGCGCCCTGCCCGGGGCCCTCTATGAGCTCGGCGTCGCCGTGGTCGTCTCGCTCAGTGTGGCTCCACAGCTGGTGGAGAGCGTGCAGCGGGTGCGGCGGGCCCGCAAGCTCCGGGGCGGATCCGGCCGCGGCTTCCACGCTCTCCGCAGCATCGCCATCCCCGTCATGGAAGACGCGCTGGAGCGCTCGCTGCGGCTGGCCGCGGCCATGGACTCGCGCGGGTACGGCCGCACCGGCGGGGCCTCCCGTCGCGCCCGACGGGCGACCGGTGGATTGCTGGTCACCGGCATGGGCGGCCTGTGCATCGGCGCCTATGGTCTGCTCGACGGCTCCGCGCCCGGCCCTCTCGGGTTGCCGGCCCTGGCCGCGGGGTCGGCGCTGTGTTGCCTCGGGTTGGCCCTCGGCAGCCGCCGCGTGGGCGCCAGCCAGTACCGGCCCGACCCCTGGAAGGGGCCCGAGTGGATCGTGGCCACTTCCGGCGTCATCCCGGCCGTGGTCCTCGTGGCCGGATTCGGTGCCTCCGGGCTCAACCCATCGGTCACTCCGCTGGCCTGGCCCTCGATGCCGCTCGTTCCGGCCCTGGCCATCGCCGTGGCCGCCGTGGCCGCGGTGGCCGCACCCCCACCGGTCCGAGGGCCAACGGCGGGGGGTACGCGTTCATCCTCCGACGGACAACCGGTGGCCACCGGTTCCGCGGGCATCGTTGACCGGATCGACGTGCCGGCATGATCGAGTTCGACCGGGTATCCGTCACCTACACCGGCACCGACCGCCCCGCCCTCCGGGAGGTGTGCCTGCGCGTCGAGGAGGGTGAGCTGGCGTTGGTGGTGGGACGCACCGGTGTGGGCAAGTCCACCCTGCTCGGGGCCGTCAACGGGCTCGTCCCGCACTTCACCGGCGGGAGGCTCACCGGCCGGGTGATCGTGGACGGTCGGGACACCCGTACCCACCCGCCGCGTGAACTGGCCGACGTGGTCGGGGTGGTGGGCCAGGACCCGCTCTCGGGCTTCGTGACGGACACGGTCGAAGAAGAGCTGGCCTACGGCATGGAGCAACTGGCCGTCCCACCCGAGGTCATGCGCAAGCGGGTCGAGGAGACCCTCGACCTGCTGGGCATCGCCGACCTGCGCGACCGGCCCCTCTTCCAGCTGTCCGGGGGCCAGCAACAACGGGTGGCCATCGGTTCGGCGTTGACGGCTCAGCCGCGGATTCTGGTCCTCGACGAGCCCACCTCGGCATTGGACCCGAACGCGGCCGAGGAGGTGCTGGCCGCCGTCACCCGGCTCGTACACGACCTCGGGGTGACGGTGGTGCTGGCGGAGCACCGGCTCGAGCGGGTCGTCCAGTACGCGGATCGGATCATCGAGATCAACACCGACGGGACCGTCGCCGCCGGCCCACCGGGCGTCATGCTGCAGACGACCGAGGTGGCTCCGCCGGTGGTCGAGCTCGGCCGCCTGGCCCGATGGGACCCGCTGCCCCTTTCGGTGCGCGACGCCCGCCGGGTGGTGGCGCCGCTCCGGGTCCGGCTCTCGTCGCGCCCGGTTCCACCGCAGCGACGCGCCTCGGCTCGGCGTGGAGGCCCGACCGTGCTCCGTGCCCGCAATGTCGTCGTCCGCTACGGATCCGTCGTCGCCGTGCGTGGTGTGGACCTCGACCTGGCCGGCGGCGAGGTCGTGGCCCTGATGGGGCGCAACGGCTCGGGAAAATCGTCGCTGCTGTGGGCCCTCCAGGGGTCGGGGCCCCGTCAGACCGGCACGGTCGACATCGGCGGCGTTGATCCGGGATCCCTCTCCCCGGCGAAGGCGCGAGGCATTGTCGGACTGGTCCCTCAGACACCTGCCGACCTGTTGTACCTCGACAGTGTGGGTCAGGAGTGCGAACAGGCCGATCGGGAGTCCGACCGCGCTTCGACGGTCTGCGCCCGGGCGCTGTTGGATCGGATCGCGCCGGGTATCCCGTCCGGGGTCCATCCACGTGATCTCTCCGAGGGCCAGCGCCTCTCGCTGGTCCTCGCCATTCAGCTGGTCGCGGCACCGGACGTCCTTCTGCTGGACGAGCCCACCCGCGGTCTCGACTACCCGGCCAAGCGGTCCTTCATCGCCATCCTCGACCAGTTGGTGGGCGAGGGCCGCTCCGTGGTCGTCTCGACCCATGACGTCGAGTTCGCCGCCGCCGCCGCCGACCGGGTGGTGGTGATGGGGACCGGCGACATCGTCGCCGACGGTCCGGCCCCCGATGTGATGGTGGCATCACCTGCCTACGCGCCCCAGGTCGCCAAAGTCCTCGCCCCTCTCCCCTACCTCACGATGGACCAGGTAGCCGACGCCTTTGCGGAGGCGGGCACGTGACAAGGGGTTCCGTGGCCATCCGAACCGGATTGCGGTCCCGCGTGGTCATCGTCATGGCCTCGTTCATCGGGTTCGTGGCCTTCTTCTGGCCATTCGTGGTGGCACCCGGAAGGTTCGGGGACTCGGCCATGGCCCCGTTGATGTTCGGTGCCCTGCTGGTGCTGGTGCTGGCCGTCATCGTCGCCGAGATCGCCGACGGTGGCATCGACGCAAAAGCGATCGCCATGCTGGGGGTGTTGTCGGCCATCGGCGCCGCCCTGCGTCCACTGGGAGCCGGCACGGCCGGCGTCGAGACCGTCTTTTTCACCATTGTCATCGCCGGAAGGGTCTTCGGCGCGGGCTTCGGATTCACGCTGGGTTGCACCACGTTGTTCGCTTCGGCCCTCATCACCGGAGGGGTGGGTCCATGGATGCCGTACCAGATGTTCGGATGCGCCTGGGTCGGGCTCCTCGCCGGACTCCTCCCCCCCGCTTCCGGCCGCCGTGAAGTGCTCATGCTGGCCGCCTACGGTGCCGTCTCCGCCTACGTCTTCGGATTCCTGCTCAATCTCTCGTTCTGGCCCTTCTACCTCGACCCTTCGAGCACCATCGCCTACCTGCCGGGCGCCTCACTGGCCGTCAACGCGCACCGCTATCTGATCTTCGATGCCACCACGTCCCTCGGGTGGGACACGGGACGGGCCGTCACCACCTTCGCGATCATCCTGCTGGTCGGGCCGGCCATGCTCGCCACCTTCCGCCGGGCGGCACGCCGGGCCGCCTTCGAGGCGCCGGTCACGTTCGCCGACCACGTCGGGCCCGAGCCACCCGGGTCCGACCGGTCCTGGGCGGACCCGGCCCGCTGAGGCCGAACGGTCGTCACCCCACCGCGGGAAGCGCTCGGCCTGCCCCGGTGAGCCGCAGGTGGCGCACCACCTCGCGGTAGGCACGCCACGGGCTCTGCTCGGTGTAATCGATCCGGCGCTCGGTGCAGAAGGGCCGCACCAGCTTCCGCGCCCGACGGAGGTTGGCTCGGGGCATGGTCGGGAACAGGTGGTGCTCGATCTGGGTGTCCAGTCCCCCGAACAGGAATCCGGTGAACGAAGGGCCGGACAGGTTGCGCGACGTGAGCACCTGGCGGCGTAGGAAACCCAGTTCGTCACCCGGGACCATCACCGGCATGCCCACATGATTGGTCAGGAAGCTCACGCCGAGGTAGAAGCCGAAGAGCGACTGGGTGACGCCGATGAAGACCACGGCCCGGACGGGCGAGAGCACGGCGAAGGGAACGACGAAGAAGACACAGACATGGACGATGAGCAGTCCGGCCTCGACCAGCGCGGCGAGATCCCGGCGCCGAACCAACGCCGCTGCGCTGGCCACGTGCATGTTGAGGGCCTCGAGGAACAGCAGGGGCACGAGCAGGACCGCCTGGGCACTGGCGTACAGCCGGCCGATCCGCCCGAGGTCCTGGACTTGCTCGTGTGTGTAGACCAATGCCCCCGGCGCCATGTCCGGGTCCTTTCCGGGGCGGTTGGTGTGGGCGTGATGCCGATTGTGCTTGGCCAGCCACCACCCGAAGCTGAAGCCGGTGAAGAGATTGGCCACGACGAGCCCGATGGCGTCGTTGTCGCGCCGGCGGGTGCAGATCTGCCGGTGACCGGCGTCGTGGCCGATGAATCCGAGCTGGGCGAGCACGAAGGCCAATCCCACCGCCACGCACAGGTTCCACCAGGTGTTCCCGAGGAGGAGTGCGGTGACCACCAGGGCGAACAGGGCACCGACTGTGGCGCCGATCTTCACGGTGTAATAGCCGCGGCGACGAGTCAGCAGGCCGACGTCTCGGACCTTGCGGGACAGTTCGGCAAAGTCCTCGCGGCCCACCGCCGACTGGGCGGCCGCGGCGGTCTCTGTGTTCATGGGCGTCTCTCGTTCCGCACCCGACGGTGCGGTGGGGCGGTAGCCCGGATGGGCAGCTCTCGGTGGTCAAGATCTGGACTCTGCCGACCGCTGCTCTCTCGAACGGACGCGACCCCGTCAGTTGGGCTGGCGAGGACGCGCATGGTGAATCCTCCCCGAACCCGAGATGACACCACACACCCTACCGCCCGCTGACGCTGGTCTCGGCGCGGCCCGCCCCGTCCCGGTCGAACCGCCGAGGACATCCGCTGTTGGCCGGCGATTCCTGAGATACTGGTCCGACCGCCGCCCACCGGAAGGAGGCTCGGGTGGCCGACATCATGGCCCTTCTCGCTTCGATCTGCTTCGCCGCGGGCACCGTGCTCCAGCAGGCGGGGTCGCTCCAGACCCCAAGTGGAGTGGGCGACCCGCGCTTCCTCATCCAGATCCTGCGCCGGCCCGTCTGGCTGGCCGGTGCCGCGCTGCAGGGTGGGGGCTGGGTCCTCCAGGCCGCGGCCCTCGACCGGGGGTCGTTGGTGCTGGTTCAATCGATCTGCACGCTCAGCCTGGTCTTCGCTCTGCCCCTCGGCATGCGGATCACCCATCAGCAGGTCGGCCGGCGCGAGATCATGGGTGCGGCGGCCGTCGTGGCCGGTATCGTGACGTTCGTCTGCGTGGCCCAGCCGGGTGCGGGAACCGCCAACCCCGGGACGGCGGCGTGGTGGACCGCCGGACTGCTCACCACGATGGCCATCGGGATCCTCATGGGACTGGGCTGGAGCGGGACCGGTGGGCGTCAGGCGCTCCTGTTCGGGTTGGCGGCCGGATGCGCGTTCGCCTTCCAGGCCGCGGTGACCAAGGTCTTCGTGGGCGACCTCCACCACGGGCTCGGACCGATCCTTTCCTCGTGGACCACCTACGCCCTGATCATCTCGGCCCTCCTCGGCTTCACGTTGCAACAGTCGGCACTCAAGACGGGCGTGCTCGCTCCGGCCATGGCCTCGAGCAATGCCATGACCCTCTTTGCCAGCACCTTGCTCGGCATCATCGTCTTCGACGAGACCCTGGCCCACGGAGACGGCCGCCTGGTCCCGGCGGCCCTCGGGCTGATGGTGGCCCTGTTCGGGGTGTCCACACTCGCCGGTGAAGAGCAGCCGGCGCCTGACGGCCGGGCCGCCGACGGCTCCCTGCCGGCACCGAGCAGCGGGGGCTAGTCCGGGCTAGTCCCGCGCCGCTCTTCGGGCCGGGTCGCGCAGCCCGGTGGCAATCGGCGGGACCGGCGGGGGGCGCCATCCCCGACGCCATCACCACTGGGTGGCCAACCACCGGGTGCCGATGGCCGAATCTGTGGGTATTGCGTCATTGACGCCATCGACGGGGTGATGCACGCTGGCACCCATGGAGGAACGTCACGTGGTCATCGTCGGGTATCCGGGGGTCCAGCCGCTCGACGTCGTGGGTCCGTTCGAAGTGTTCGCGGGCGCCACCCGGGCCGCCGAGGCGCTGGGTCGGGCCGGCGGCTACCGGGTGACACTGGCCTCGGGCGAAGCCGCTCCCATCCGGGCCGAGAGCGGGTTGGGCCTGTGCACCGAACCGTTGCCGGAGGTGGGAACGCGCATCGACACCCTGGTGATTCCCGGAGGCGGCCAGGCCCGCGCCGCCCGCCGCGATGCGGGGCTCCTCGCCTGGATCATGACGGTGGCCCCCCGGTGTCGCCGGGTGGCCACCGTGTGCACGGGGGCATTCCTGGCCGCCGAGGTCGGCCTGCTGGACGGCCGGCGGGTCACCACCCACTGGGCCCATGCCGATCGCCTGGCCGCCGAGTTCCCGTCTCTCCATGTCGACCCGGACCCCATCTACATCCAGGACGGGAAGTACTGGACGAGCGCCGGGGTCACCGCCGGCATCGACCTGGCCCTGGCCCTGGTGGAGAACGACCTCGGCGCCGAGGTGGCCCAGACGGTTGCCCGCTGGCTGGTGATGTTCCTGCACCGGCCGGGCGGCCAGACCCAATTCGCGTCACCGGTATGGGTGCCGCGCGCGCAGCGGTCGACGGTTCGGGCCGTCCAGGCCATGGTCGAATCAGAACCGGATGGAGACCACCGGGTTCCCGTGCTGGCCCAGGCGGCACCCATGAGCGTGCGTCACTTCACCCGGGTGTTCACCGACGAAGTGGGTGAGACGCCGGGCCGGTTCGTCGAGCGGGTGCGGACAGAAGTCGCCCGCCGCGAGCTGGAGACGACGAACGACACCCTGGACCTGATCGCCGCCCGCTGCGGTTTCGGCACCGCGGAGACCCTGCGGCGGACCTTCAAACGGCGCCTCGACGTGGCCCCCGACTCCTACCGGCGACGTTTCCGTGTCGTCACCGACCGAAAGGCAAGCGCGTGACCAACCGCCTCCAGACCGTGATTCCCCTGTTCCCGGGATTCACCGCACTCGACGGGATCGGCCCCTACGAGGTCCTCCAGCGACTACCCAATGTCGACGTCACCTTCATCGCCCACCAGCGTGGCGAGATCCGGAGCGACAACCAGATGGTGGGCATCATCGCCGACGGCACCTTCTCCGAGTTCCCCCATCCGGACGTCATCGTGTTCCCGGGTGGGGTCGGGACGCGCCCACTGGAGCTCGACGAGCCGCTGCACCAGTGGCTACGCGAGGCCCATGCGACCACCCGGTTCACCACCTCGGTGTGCACGGGCTCCCTCGTCCTCGGCGCCGCGGACCTCCTCACGGGGCTCACCGCGACCACCCACTGGGCCTGTCATCAGGAGCTCGAGGCCCACGGTGCCGTGGCCACCTCCCAACGGGTGGTCGAGCACCTGGACCGACGGATCATCACCTCGGCCGGCGTGTCGAGCGGGATCGACATGGCCCTCCGGTTGGTGGAACTGCTGGTCGACCGGACCGCAGCCGAGGCGGTTCAGCTGATGATCGAGTACGACCCACAGCCCCCCTTCGACGCCGGGTCACTGGCCAAGTCGAGCGAAGCCGCACTGGGCCGGGTCACGGAGTACGCCTCGCTCCGGAACTAGTGCCGGGCAGGCAGCGCCGGATGCCGTTCAGTCGACCAGCGCCTGGTAGACGAGTGCTCGAAGCTGAGCCCGGATCGGATAGGAGAACGAGGGAAGCAACTGGGTCATGAACACCACGGCCAGGTCCTCCGCCGGGTCGATCCAGAACGCCGTGCTGGCCGCGCCACCCCAGTAGTACTCCCCCACCGAGCCGGCGGCCTTGGTGGCCGCGGGTCCCTGGCCGATGGCGAATCCGAGCCCGAAGCCCGCTCCGCTGAATCCAGCCTCCCCGAAACCACCGACGGCCAGCTGGGCCAGGTCGCGGCCACCGGGAAGATGGTTGCAGGTCATGAGCTCGAGCGTCTTGTGGCCGACGAGTCGGCGCCCGTCGAGCTCGCCCCGGCCGGCCAGCATCTGGCAGAAGCGGAGGTAGTCGGCCGTCGTCGAGACGAGCCCGCCCGCACCCGACAGGTACGACCGCTGCCGTCGGTAGGTGCTCCGCTCGGGATCGTCCATGAGCTGGGGTGGCTCACCCTTGGCGTACCGGTAGCAGGCGGCGAAGCGGTCGGCGGCGCCGGCGGGGACGGAGAAGTCGGTGTCGAACATGCCCAGTGGTTCGAACACGTTGCCCCGGAGGTAGTGGTCGAACCGCTCCCCGGAGAGGATCTCGACCAACCGGGCGCAGACGTCGGTGGAGAGCCCGTAGTTCCAGTGGGTGCCGGGGTGGAATTTGAGCGGGTACTCGGCCAGCAGGGTGCACACCCCTTCGAGGGTCAACCCGTGGCGGGCGGCATGCACCTCGGTGGCGAAGCGATCGTCGATGGGATGGCCGGGCGAGAGGCTTCCCGCCAGCCCGGTCATGTGGGTCAGCGCATCGAGAACGGTCATCGGCGTCTCCGGCTCGACCAGTCGGAGGGAGCCGTCGGCCTGCAGCTCGCCCACCTTCAGGGCGCTCCACTCACCGATGTACCGCGCCACCGGGTCGGTGAGTTGGAACGCCCCCCGTTCGTAGAGCTGCATCAGGGCGAGCGACGCGATCGGCTTGGTCATCGAATAGATGCGCCAGATCGTGTCGTCCCGGACCGGCCTGGAGCGCTCGCGGTCCATGAGACCCAGTGATCGCCAGTAGGCGAGCCGGCCACCGCGGATCACGGCCATCTGGCACCCCGGGATCTTCCCGGTTGTGACGTAGCGGTGCTCGAAGTGCTCCGTGAGGCGCTCGAGGCGAGCGGCGTCGAAGCCGGCTCCCTCCGGGTCGGGCTGCAGGCTCAGGCCCCGGGATCCCTCTTCCACCTGGTCGCGGGAGTCGATGGCGGTCACGAGTCCCGCCGGCCCGACATATTGGCATTGGGCGCGGCCCTCGACACCAACCCGGGAATGACCTCGCCGAGCTCGGACGGCTCCCAGCGGTCGTCCTTGCTCACGCCGGGTCCGGCCACCCAGCCCTCGGCCACGCTGATATGACCGCCGTACACATTGAAGACCCTGCCGGTGATGGCGGCCGCAGCGGGGCTGGCCAGCCACACCACCAGCGGAGCGATGTTGTCGGGGTCGTTCGGATCGAACTCGTCTGGCTTGCGGTCGGCCTGCCCCTCACCGAAGCCCAGGTTTTCGGTCATCCGGGTCAACGCGGCAGGGGCGATGGCGTTGACGGTGACTCCGTAACGACCGAGCTCCATCGCCGCGATCACCGTCATCGACGCGATGCCGGCCTTGGCCGTCCCGTAGTTGGTCTGGCCCACGTTGCCGTAGATGCCTGACGGAGAGGTCGTGTTGATGATGCGGGCGTCGTTGGTCTCCCCGGCCTTGACACGGTCGCGCCAATACTCGGCGGCCCACCGCATCGGCGCGAAGGTGCCGCGCAGATGGACCCGGATGACCGCGTCCCACTCGGTATCGGTCATGTTCACCAACATCCGGTCCCGGAGGATCCCGGCATTGTTCACCAGGACGTCGAGCCCACCGAACGTGTCCACGGCGGTGGCGATCAGTCGCTGTGCTCCATCCCAGTCACTGATGTCCTCGCCATTGGCGACCGCCTCGGCCCCGAAGCCGCGTATCTCCTCGACCACCTCTCCGGCAGGACCTTCCGAAGACCCGCTCCCGTCGACCTCGGCACCGAGGTCGTTGACCACGACCTTGGCCCCCTGACGGGCGAACTCGATGGCGTGGCCGCGGCCGATGCCGCGACCGGCACCGGTGACGACGACGATCCTGCCTTCGCAGATCCCGGACATGTCCACCCTTCTTTCTCGGCCGTCTCTTCCTCAGCCGTTGGCGGGAAGATCTGAAAACGGCGTGTTCCTGTCGGGTCCGGGTTCCTTGGGCAGCCCGAGAACCCGTTCGCCGATGATGTTGCGCTGGATCTGGTCGGTCCCGCCGTAGATGGAAGGCGCCGGCGAGAGCAGGGCCAGCTCGGTGACCAGTGCGTTGCGTGGGGCGCCGGTGGCCTGCGTCAGCTCCCTGCGGCCGGCGTCGTCGTAGGCATGGAGCATGCCGCCGGCCCCGATGATCCGGAGGCCGAGGTCCCGGGAGAGCCTGATGATCTGGCTCATGGAGAGCTTGGCGATGTTGGGCATGCCCGGTATGTCCCTGCCGGACTGTTTGGCCGCCTTGAGCCGGAGCGAATTGAAGCGGCCGAGCTCGCCCAGGGTATAGAGACGGGCGAGGTCCTGACGGACCAGGGGATCCGATGCCGCCGACGTGTCCTTGGCCAAGCCGATCATCAGATCCGCTCCCCCCGACATCAACCCGAGCATGCCGGATTCGCCGTCCCCGTCGGTGTCGCCGCCCCCCGGCCCTGGCCCAGAACCGTTGCTCTGCGGGCCCGTTCCGACGGTCCTGCGCCCGCTCGACCCGACGAAGTCGCCCGCCCGGCGCTCGAGGTGGCCGGTCACCGTCCCCGGAGTCGCGCCCGAGCCCAACGGGGAGCCGGCCCCCGAGCCGAGCCCGCTGCGCTCGTTCATGAGCGTGGTGTTGGCCACCGCCCATCCGTGGTTCTCGCCGCCGATCACCGCGTCGTCGGCCACCCGCGCGTCGGTCATGAACACCTCGTTGAAGAGGGCCCGACCCGTCATCTCGCGCAGCGGGCGCACGTCGACCCCCGGCTGATGCATGGGGAACGCGAAGTAGGTGATCCCCTGGTGCTTGGGGACGTGGGTGTCGGTGCGGGCCAGGAGCATGCCCAGATCGGCATACTGGCCGCCCGACGTCCAGACCTTCTGACCGTTCACGATCCACTCGTCGCCGTCCCGCCGCGCCCGGCTCTGCAGCCCGGCCAGGTCCGAACCGGCGGCCGGTTCACTGAACAGCTGGCACCACGCCTGCCGGCCGGTCACGATGTCGCGCACGTAGGTGTCGATCTGCTCACGGGTCCCGTGGCTGGCGATGGTCGGGGCGGCGAGGAGCAGTCCGAGCCCGGCCGGAGCCCCGAGGGCCCCCCGGGCAGCGATCCGCTGCTGCACCCTGAGCCCGTCGGCGCGCGACAGCCCGCGGCCGTAGGCGTCCACCGGGAGGGAAGGGGCGGACCAACCGGCCAGGCCCAGTCGCTGCCACCACTCGGCGACGGTGAGGTCCGGGTCCCAGTTGTCGGACAGCCAATCATCGAGCTCGCCGAGGAGCGGGTCGGCAGTCGCGGTCGTATCTGTTGTGGTCATCTCCCGTTTCCCCTCCCGGTCGGTACACGCCCGCCCACATCGTCCATCGATCTGCGCTTCCTTCGAAGATGGCCCGGCCGAGACTCGACGGTACCATTGCCCCGCCGATCACGCCGTCCGGCATCCGATCGCTTCAGGGGCCCGCCGCCGGTGCACAATGCACCGGGCGTGGAGTGCCGAGTGAGGAGTGCCTGATCATGAGTTCGCAACGACCGTCGGATGTCATCCCCATCGACGACTGGAACCGGCTGTTGGACGGCCGTGTGGCGGTGGTCACCGGGGGCGGGGACGGAATCGGTGGGGCCATCTCGAGGCTCTTCGCTCGGCACGGCGCCCTGGTCGAGTTGGCCGAGGTCGACGAGGAGCGGGCCGCTCGCACCCGGCAGGTCATCGAAGACGCCGGCGGGACCGCCCGGACCCACATCGTCGACGTCACGGTACCCGCCGACGTCGATCGACTGGCCGACGGCGTCCTGTCCGAGCATGGCCGCATCGACGTGCTCGTCAACAATGTCGGGGACTATCGCCCGTCGGTCCGCTTCGAGGACTCCACCCCCGAGTCGTGGCACGCCATGTACAGCATCAACCTGTTGCACATCCTGGCCACCACGCGTGCCTTCCTCGGGAGCATGACCGCCGCGGGCCGTGGCTCGATCGTCAACCTTCACTCCGTGGAGGGGCTCCGCGGCTTTCCCGGCGATCCCGTCTACGCGGCCATGAAGGCGGCGGCGGCCCACTTCACCACCTCGCTCGCCGTGGCCGTGGGACGGTTCGGGGTACGGGTGAACGGGATCGGCCCCGACCTCACGCAGACACCTCAGGTGGACTATCTGGGCGGCTCCGAGGAGCAGGAAGGCCTGTGGTCGTCATGGGCGCCGGTGGGCCGGGTCGGCTGGCCGGAGGACCAGGCCCGCGTGGCCCTCTTCCTGGCCTCCGATCTGGCCGGCTACGTGACCGGGCACAACATCCCGGTGGACGGCGGAACCAGGGCCGGCGGGGGTTGGTTCTTCTCCCCCAGGGCGGGAAGATTCGTCAACCGGCCGCGCTCGCTCTGACCGCCGGGCGGGTCACTTGAGCGGCAGCTGCTTGAGCACCTCGGGCGGAACCTGATCCTGGACGGCATCCACCAGGCGCTTGGATCGGGAACGGAGCGACAGCAGCTCCGAATACCGCTCGTCGTCCCCCTTCATCCCCGAGATCAGCGGCGAGTGGGCGATGGAGACGGCCCCGATGAACATGACGAGGAGCGACAACGCCTCCAGAGGGCCGTAGGCACCCGCAGTCCGTAGGTTGTCCCCGAACAAGCCGATGCCGATGGCGATGCTGGCCAGCGGATCGACCAGGACGAGCGCGGTCTGGGAGGCCGCGATGGGTCCGGCGTGGAACGCATTCTGGGCCAGGAACACCGATCCGACGCCGCACACGGCCAGTCCGTAGGTCTGCCAGTGGACGAACATCTGGGTCCAGTCGGTGGCCACGTAGTTGCCGACCGTCTTGATGAGCGACGCGGTGAAAGCGAAGCCGACCGCACCCGCGGCCCCGAACATCGCTGCCCGCCACCAGCGGGGGCCCCGCAGGGCGAGGACCACAGCGACCAGGATGACCCCCCCGCAGACGGAGCCGACCACCAACCAGCCCAGATTGGTCGGCACCAGTTCGCCGCCGCCGGGTTGGGCGAAGGCCAGGAACCCGGCGAGCCCACCCGCCGCGGCCAGGCAGCCGAACCACTCGCGTAGTCCGATCCGGAATCGAAACCAGGTGGCCAGGAGGAGCACGAGAAAGAGCAGTTCGGTGGTGAGGATCGGCTGGACCTGGCTGAGGTCGCCGAGGTGGAGGGCGACCGCCTGGCACAGGAACGAGATGATCATCACCGCGAAGCCGAGCAGCCACACCCCCCGCTTGAGGGCATGGGTGAGCAGGCTCAACCGCAGCGTCGACTCGGCCGGGGCATCTTCCACACCCATCCGCTGCAGGATGCTGGTCAGCGCGTTGGCCAGCGCGCTGAACGTAGCCAGTAGGTAGACCATCAGCCCAGACTGTCCAGCGATCTGCCGACGAGAACTATCCGGTCATGCACCACATCGGCCCTCACCGAAGCGGCACGGGCGTGGTCGTCGGGCTCATTGTGAAGGAGATCACGAACGAGAGCGGCACCTGTTCCGCGCCCTCCCGCGCCCGCCCGATGGGATCTCTCCATATCGCCTCGCTCATCCCAGTGAACACCCTTCTCGCCCCCAGGGTAACCGCCGACGGAGTCGGGCCACGCACCATTGCCCCGGGTCCGCCGCGCCGTCCGGTCCCGGCCCGTTCACAGTGTCTCCCAAGGGATCTCCCAGGTGGCCCCAAGCAGCGTGGAGCACGGTGGGTGCATGATCGTCAGGTGCCGGGGACAACGAGTGATGTGGCTGGTCCGCCAGGGCGATGCTGACCGGGGATCGGCGGCCGGGCTCACGTGCACGGGGCGGCGCCAGGCGCTCCGAGTGGCCTCGCTGCTGGAGGGCAAGGACATTGCCGCGGTCTACTCGAGCGACGACTCCGGGGCGCGGGACACGGCTGCCCTCATCGCCGGGCGCCTGGGCCGTGAGGTCGTGACCGACCGACGATTACGCCGGCAGGCCGTCGGCGAGCCGTACCAGGCCCTCCTCCGCCGCTCCATCGGCGTGCTCGATCGGATCCGGTCCCGCCGGCACGTGGGTGATGTCGTCCTCGTCGTCCACGGTGACAGCATCCGGATGCTCCGTGCCGTCTCCTCCGGTACGCCGGTCGCCGATCTGCCGAGAGGAACCGTGACCACGGCCAGCGTGTGCCGGGTGGTCGTGGCGCCGCCCGACGGTCCGGCTCAGGTCGGGACGGCCCCGACCACGTCGTCCACGTGGACGCCGAGCCCGGGGAGCGATCCCAGGTTGGAGGCGTCGCCGAAGCTGAACACGCCGCCGTCGCTGCCGATCAGGTTGTAGCCCTGGCCGTCGGGGGAGACCACGATGCCCACGATGTCGTCCACCGCCACCCCGAGGGAGGGAAGGTCTCCGTAGGAGCGGGCGTCGCCGAAGGCGCTGACCGCCCCGTCGGCCCCGACCACCCAGTACCCGCCGCCGTCACGGGTGGCGGTGATGGCCACCGCACCGGCGGGGGCGTTCCCGAAGTAGCCGGCGTCCCCGAAGGCGTAGACCGATCCGTCCGAGCCCACCAGCCAGTACCCGTGGTCGTCGGCCGTGGCGGCGATGCCGGCGATGTCGTCGACGTGGACCCCGAGCCCGGGCAGGGAGTTCTCGAACGGCGCGTTGAAGCTGAACACGCCCCCGTCCCGGCCCACCAGGAAGTAGCCCTGGTCGTCGAGGGTGGGCACGATTCCGGCGATGTCGTCGACGGCGACGCCGATGCCCGGCAGCGAGTTGACGAAGGGGGCGTTGAAGGCGAACACCCCGCCGTCCGCCCCGACCAGCCAGTACCCGTCGTCCCCGGCCGTGGGCACGATGCCGGTGATGTCGTCCACCTGGACGCCGAGCCCGGGCAACGAGCCGTAGAAGCCGCCCCCGAAGACGAACACCCCGCCGTCGGAGCCGACCAGGTCGTAGCCGTGTCCGGTCGGGGACG
>JBEKIU010000099.1:0-16261 GCA_050011635.1 Acidimicrobiales bacterium | reverse complement strand
CGTCCCCTGGGAGACGCCGGTATCCCTGGCCGCGGGCATCGTTCCGGCCCTGGAGACCATGGCCCCGTCCACGATCCTGAACCTCAACGTCCCCGCGGTGGCACCGCACCTCCTCCGAGGTCTCCGCCACGGGACACTCGGCACCGTCGGGCTCATCCGCTCCGTGCGTCCCGAGCACACCGCCTTCCCGGTCAGGGGCACACCGGTCGATCCGACCGCCAAGGCCATCGTCCTGGCGCTGCGGGGGATGGGGGTGGCGTCGGACCGCCTGGCCGAGCGGGCCGAGCTCGAACCCGACTCCGATGCCCTCCTCGTGGCCGAGGGATGGGCCACCCTCACACCGTTGCTCGGGGTACGCGAGGACGGATCCGAACTCGGCCGGGCCGCCCTCGAGGCGGCACTGGCGACCTACCGTCCGCCCGGCTCCTGAGCACCACCCCGGCCGAGCCGCCCCGCCGACCCGGCCGGCGAGAAGAGGCGCGGGCCGCCCCGAGATGGCCGCAGGTCCCGTCTGATACCACTCTGAGTAGTTATACTGGCACTCACAGTATTCTGCCCGAACGCCGGCCCTACCTTCGACCCGAGGAGCCTCACGAGGTGCGCAACCCACGCTCGCTTGCGGCTGTCGGTGTGGCCATCGGCCTGGCGGCCGTGGCCATGGTCGTCTTCCAGCCCTCGGCCACCGTGGCGGGGGCGTCAGGGGTTTCCCGCTCCCACCAGACGGGCCTGGCCGGGAGGACGGCCGCCCAGGTCGGATCGCGACTGTTGATCGACAGTCTGTCGGAACCGGCCCCGTCAACGGGCAGTCGAGCCGCTCCGGGGGCCCCCGGCGCCGGATCGGTGACCATCGCCCTGGCTTCGCTGCACCTTTCAGCTCCCGTCAGCCACCGCCAGGTCCGGCCATCGGCGCCGGCGGCCAGACCGGCGACCGCTCCCCCGGCCCCCGTGACCGCGGCACCGTTGGTTCCCGCGCCGGCGCCGACTCCTCCGGTGGCCCCGGTGGCCCCGGCCGCTCCGGCCGCCCCGGTGGCTCCGGTGGCTCCGGCCGCACCGGTGGCCCCCACCCCCGGCATCTGGGCCGAGCTCCGCGAGTGCGAATCCGGCGACAACTACACCATCGACACCGGCAACGGGTACTACGGGGCGTACCAGTTCGCGCTGGCCACCTGGCAGGGACTGGGCTATCCGGGTCTCCCGAACCAGGCCCCGCCGGCCGTCCAGGACCAGGCCGCGGCGCAGCTGCAGGCCCGTAGCGGCTGGGCCCCGTGGCCCGAGTGCTCCATCAAGGCCGCCGGGCCGCCGACCCCGCCGATGAAGGCGTCGAATTGAGCGCGCGGCTCGGGTCCCTCGCGATCGCCGATCAGGGCCAGCACCGGGCACCGGATGGCCGACACCATGCCGTCGAGCCGGTAGGAGCCCATGGCCTGGCGCCAGGCATGGAACGACGGCACGCCGAAGCGATGGCAGATCGCCCCGATCCCCCACTGCATCTGGCGGGGCATCAGGTCCTCGGGGATGCCGATGACGTCTTCGGGCCGGATGTCGCGGGACATCCGGTACACGTCGGAGCCGACCCACGCTTCCATGTACCGCCCCATGTCGACGATCGGTGGGTTGGCCACCAACGCGCCCACCCGGGCATCGGTGGCCGCACTTCGGGCCGCGAAGTACGAACCGAAACTCTGGCCGGCCAGCGCCACCCGGTCCGGGTCGATGTCGAGGTGCCCGGCGAGGTGGTCGATCACCGCCGCGATGGGCACCTCGTAGTCGGGTCGGAAGGTCATCTGTGGGTTCAGCCGCATGCAACCGGGTTGACCGGGTCCGTCGAAGACGAACACGTTCCATCCACGTTCGGCCCCCGGGGCACCCAGATGGAAGTAGAGCTCCTCGGCGCTGGAATCGAACCCTCCCACTGCCACCAGGGTCGGCGGCCGGCGGTCACCGGGTTGCCCCTCGCCGAAGGCCGGGCGGACCAGGTAGCCCGGGAGGGGGCCTCCCTCATAGGGGACCTCGACCCGCTCCACCGGTGGATCCCGGAGCTCGGCTCCGGCAGCGAAGCAGGCCTGGCTGTGCTCCCCCATCCGATGCGATCCGCCGCTCGGGGCGTCGGCGTAGTACTCCGCCGTCCGGTAGTAGGTCGACGCCCGCAGCAGGTGGTCCCGGGCACTGACCCGGCGACCCGCCTCGAGGCACGCCCGTCCCCTGTCCTCGACCCGCCGGGCCAGGCGCTCGAAGGCCAGGGCCCAGCTGCGCGGACTCCCGTCGGTGATCTCGGCGACGACGGACAGGCACTCGCCCACCGTCGAGCCTCCGTAGTCGGCGACCCCCATGGCCCGAATCAGCTGGTAGTCGAACTCATCGTCCCGGAACCCCTCCACGCGGACGGCGCTCCGGACGACATCGGAGTCTTCGAAGGACACGACCCTCATTTCTGCTCGGCCCCGGCCTCGGCACCGGGTGCGGAGCCATGCGGCAACTGCTGGTCATTGTGCCCGAAGACCGGCCTACCCTGTGCCATGCGCGTGGCTGCGGTCCAGACGACAGCCGGACCCGATCGCAGCCGGAACCTCGAGGCGGCCGGCGTGCTGGTGGAGGAAGCGGTGCTCGGTGGCGCGGCGCTCGTCGTCCTTCCCGAGTACTTCTCGGTGGCCGGGAACCCCGACGTCCTGCGGTGGAACGCCGAACCGCTGGACGGCCCCACGGTGTCGTGGGCATCCCACCTGGCCGAGCGGACGGGTAGCTGGCTACTGGCCGGCAGCTTTCCCGAGAGGCCCGCCGACGATGCGGGGCCGGACCGACGCCTGTCCAACACGAGCTGCCTGATCAGTCCCGCCGGATCGATCGAGGCCGTCTACCGGAAGATCCACCTGTTCGACACGACCGTGAGCGGCGCCAGCTTCTGCGAGTCGGCGACCATGGCGCCGGGCCGCGAGCTCCGGGTGACCCCGTTGGACCGGTCGGACCAACCCGGAGGCCCGGGCCAGGTGCTCGGGCTCTCCCTCTGCTACGACCTCCGCTTCCCCGAGATGTACCGCATCATGGCGCTGCTCGGGGCCACGGTCATGGCCGTTCCCGCCGCGTTCACCGCAGCCACCGGCCCCGCCCACTGGGAGGTGCTGCTCCGGGCCAGGGCAATCGAGAACCAGGTGTTCGTGATCGGCGCCGGCCAGGTCGGCCGGCTCCCGGCGGGGATGCCTGCATGCCACGGCCACTCGATGATCGTCGATCCCTGGGGCTCGATCCTGGCCGAGCGGGCGGAGCCCTCTCCGGGCGTGATCCTCGCCGACCTCGACGCCGGGCATCAACGGGAGATCCGGTCCGAGCTGCCGGTTTTGGTCAATCGCCGTCCCGACGCCTACCGTTGGGCGGATGAAGAGACCGGGGGCGATGGGGCGCACGAGGGGTAACGGGGAAGGGCACGGCGGGCAGACCCCTGCCGCGCCGCCGTTCGAGGTCGGCGTCTTCGACGTGGAAGGCTCCCAGCTCTACTACGAGATCCACGGGCATGGTCCGCGCATCCTCGTGTTCATGCACGGGATCCTGATGGATTCCAACATGAACCGGCGGCTGGCCACCGACCTGGCCGCCACCGGCCATCGGGTGGTCCTGCTCGACCTGCCCGGCCACGGGCGGTCGGAGAAGCCCAAGCGGGCGTCGTTCCACCGGATGGACACCTACGCCGAGCACGTGGTGGCACTGCTGGACCATCTCGCCATCGAGCGCGCCGTCGTCGGAGGCGTCTCGTTGGGGGCCAACGTGAGCCTGCTGGTCGCGGCCCAGGCACCGGAGCGGGTGCAGGGCATGGTCCTCGAGATGCCGGTGCTGGAGTGGGCGGTGCCGGCCGCGGCCATCACGTTCGTACCCATGCTGCTCGCCGTCCACTTCGCCCGTCCGCTGGTCAGGCGTACCGCGTCGATCTTCCAGCGCCTCCCCCGCACCGGCATCGGCGCCCTCGACAGCACCATGAACTCGCTCTCCAACGATCCGACCGAGACGGCTGCGGTACTGCACGGGATCCTGGCCGGACCCATCGCGCCCACGGTGCGACAGCGTGCGGCCATGGACGTCCCGGCGCTCGTGATCGGGCACCGGGTGGACCGGATCCACCCGTTCCACGACGCCGAGCAGCTGGCCCGGCGACTCCCGAAGGGCCGGCTCATTCAGGCCAACTCCGTGCTCGAGCTGCGGGTGCACCCGGAGCGGTTGACCGGTGAGATCGCCCAGTTCCTCGACGATGTCTGGGAGCCGCCGGCCGAGTCGGGCCGGAAGGTGGGCTGAGGCGCGCCACCGATCGGGTGCCGTTCAGTCCTCGAAATCCGATCGCCGGTTGCGCTTGCGCTCGGACAGCTGGCGTTTCTCCTCCAGGCGCCGCTCCTTGGCGCCCCGGGAAGGCCGGGTGGGTCGGCGTGGCTTCTCGACATGGAGGGCACCGGCCACCCGGGCCCGGAACCGCTCCACCGCCAGCTGCCGGTTCCGCACCTGTGACCGCTCGTCGTCGACGGCGATCCTGACCTCAGGACCCAGACGCTCGATGAGCCGGGCCCGCTGCCTCGGCCCGAGGGTCGGCGATCCGGCCACATCGAAGCGGAGCTCGACCCGGGTGCTCACCTTGTTGGCGTGCTGACCACCGGGGCCACCACTGGGAGTGAACCTGAACTGCAGCTCGGAGACGGGGATGGCCAGGGAGGGGGTCACCCTGACCCGGCCGGCATCGTCGCCCGCCACGCTCCTCACCACCCCCTCCGATCCCCTCCGCCCGCCGGCTCGTCGACCACCGGATTTGTGAGCTCTCCCACGCCTTCGATGTGCACGGTCACCGAATCGCCGGCGGAGAGCCACCGGGGTGGGTCCTCACCGGCGGCCACGCCGGCCGGCGTCCCGGTGGTGATCAGCATGCCCACCTCGAGCGTGAACGCGGCCGACAGGTGCTCGATCATCTGGGCACAGGTGAAGATCATGTCTGCGGTGGTGCCATCCTGGCGGAGCTCGCCGTTCACCGAGGTCGACAGAGCGAGGGACTGCGGGTCCCCGACCTCGTCGACGGACACGATGGCCGGGCCGGTGGGCCCGTGGGTGTCGAAACCCTTCCCCATCATCATGGTCGGGGTCCGCCACTGCCAGTCCCGCACGCTGACATCGTTGACCACGGTGAAGCCGGCCACCACCTCGAGGGCCTGACGGGCGGGCACGTGCCGGCACCGGCGCCCGATGACCATGCCGAGCTCGCCTTCGTAATCGACCGACGAGGACACCCGGGGGACCTCGATCGCCTCCCCCGGCCCCACCACGCAGGTCGGCTGTTTGGAAAACCACGTCTGGAACTCGGGGCGCTCGTGCCCGAGCTCGGCGATGTGGGCACCGTAGTTGCGGCCGATGGCCAGAAAGGACGGAGGATGGCGCACCGGCGCGGTGAGTCGCACCTCGGTGGTGGCCGACCGCCGTGCCCGACTGGCCGGCGCGCGCCGCAGCGCCCCGAGGGCATCGGAACCGAGGCCCAGCAACCCCAGCATCTCGCCTGGGAGCCCGATGGCCGGATCGGTGAGGTCGACGATCTCATCACCGACGACGAGGCCGGTCCGCTGGACGCCGTCGAACATGCTCACCAGTCGCACGGACAGAACCTAGGCGACGGCGGGTCCTACACTCGGGCCATGCCCGATCCGCTTCCGTCCTCGTCCACCTCCCGCGACGCCGCCTTCGAGGGACAGACCGTGCTCATCACCGGCTCCTCGTCGGGAATCGGGGCAGCCACCGCCCAGCTGTTCGCCGCCTCCGGCGCGACCGTGGTCGTCAACTCGTCGACGTCGGTGGAAGCGGGGCGTGCACTGGCCGGCGAGCTACCCGGGGCCAGCTACGTGCAGGCCGACGTGTCGGACGAGGACCACGCCCGGCGGCTCGTCGACGAGGTCGTGGCCCGCCACGGCGGACTCGACGTCCTGGTCAACAATGCCGGCACCACCGAGGTCATCTCCCATGCCGACCTCGAGGGGGCATCGCCCGACGTCTGGCGGCGCATCTTCGATGTCAACGTCATCGGCACCTGGCAGGTCACGGTGGCCGCCGTGGCTCACCTTCGGTCCTCGGGGCGGGGCCAGGTGATCAACGTGTCCTCGGTGGCCGGCGAGCGGCCGACCGGAAGCTCGATCCCCTATGCCTGCTCGAAGGCGGCGGTCAGCCACATGACCAGGCTGCTGGCCAACGCACTCGGGCCCGCCATCCGGGTCAACGCCGTGGCTCCCGGACTGGTCGACACGCCTTGGACGGCGGATTGGGACTTTGTCCGCGAGTTCGTCAACGCGCAGGCGCCACTCCAACGCACGGCCCAGCCCGAAGACGTGGCCGAGGTGATCCTCGGGCTGGCCCGTTCTGCCTACGTCACCGGCGAGGTGGTGCTGGTCGACGGCGGGCTCCATCTGCGCTGAGGTCAGACCCCGGCGCGGGTGCGCTCCACCGACTGCCACTGCCCACGGCTCAGCCTCCAGATACCGTGAGCCGTCTCCGGATAGCTGGACAGCACGCGCTCGTCCAGGAAGGTGAGCCCGACACGGCGGGCAACGGCCTGTGAGCGCCCGTTCTCGGGGAGGATGACACTGAACACCTCGTCCACCCCGATGACCTCGAAGGCGTAGGCGATCGATCGGACCGCCGCCTCGGTCGCATACCCGTTTCCCCAGTAGGTCGGATGGAGCGTCCAACCGACCTCCATGCCGGGCCAGTCGGGCAGTTCGGGACAGTGGAGACCGGCCCGTCCGACGAAGTTCCCACTCGAACGCTCGGTTACTGCCCACTGCCCCGAGCCGCGCAGCTCCCACTGGCCCCGCCACTGAGCCATACCCCGCCACGCATCGCTGCGCGAGTAGGTCCTCGGCAGCCGCAACGCCCTCCGCACCTCGGGCTCCATCAACATCTCGGTGTACGCATCGAGATCGGATTCCTCCAGGGGACGCAAGGTCAGGCGTTCGGTATCCAGTGTCGGGCAGGCAGTCATCGGATCAGCCGATCATCCCGTGGCAGACGAACACGGCGTCATGTGAACGACGTGTCGATCGTCAGACCGGCCCGCAGGGTCCGGGTCACCGGGGTCCGGTCGGCGATCTCGGCCAACCGCCGGCGCTGCTCGTCGGTGAGATCGCCGGACAGTGTGACCGTGCGCTCGATCCGCTCCACCTTCGTGGCTCCGTCCCCGGTGCGCAGCAACCGGGCGCGTACAGCCACCTCTCCAAGGACCCAGCCCTTCCGGTTGGCGTACATCCTCAGTGTCGCCGCCGTGCACTGCACCAGGGCGGCGAGGAGCAGTTGGTACGGACTCGGCCCTTCGTCGTCGCCGCCCACATCCGGCCCTTCGTCGGCGACGAAGCGGTGGCGTCCGGCGCGGATCTCCCCGCGATAGTCCTCGCTGCTCGTCACCGACACCATGGCGATCGGCTGTTCACCCTCCACCGGCGCGGCTTTTGTCGCCGTCATCGGGCTCTCACTTCCATCCCGCCTTCGTAGCATCTGAAACGCGTGGACGCGTAACAGACCCATGAAAATTTCGGTTCCCCCACGCTGGAAGGTCCACCATGCCCTACTCAGCCGGTTTTGATCGTGCCACAGTAGGGTCGTGGGTACCGTGACCAGGCCCGAGAGATGGCAACAACGACACGATGCCGGCGCTCAGCCGTCCACCCCAGCCCACCGGCCCGTGGTGAGCGTCGGCGCCTGGATCATGCTGGCCGCGGTCGTCGCCCCCGTTGTCACCGCCGCCGTGCTGATCCCCTGGCGCTCGCAACTCGACACGGCCGACACGGCCCTCTTCCTCGTCGTGGTCATCGTGGCCGTGGCCAGCACGGGCCGCCGGGCGGCCGCAGCCACCGCCGCGCTGGTGTCGGCACTCTCCTTCGACTTCTTCCTGACCCGCCCGTACCAGTCGTTTCGGATCACCAGCCACTCCGACTTCATCACCGAGATCTTGTTGCTGGTGGTGGGACTGGCGGTCGGTGAGCTCGCCGCCCGCGGCCGTCATCACCGTGACGCGGCCTGGGAGGGCCGGCGCCAGATGGCCCTGCTCCACTCGGTTACCGAGTTGGCCGCCACCGGCAAGGATCCACAGGTGGTGGTGGCGACAGCATCCAACGAGCTCCTCGAGCTCCTCTTCTTGCGCGACTGCCGGTTCACCGCCCACGGCACCGAGCAGGCCACGGCCCGGGTGACACCCGACGGCCGCGTCACGGTGGGCAAGGAGACGTGGGCGACCGACGACCTCGGGCTGCCCCGCAACCTCGACCTGCCGGTGAGGAGCGGTGGCTGGCTGCTCGGGCACTTCCTGCTCACACCCACGCCCGGGAAGTCCGTCTCGCCGGATCGGCTCCTCGTAGCCGTGGCCATCGCCGATCAGGTCGGTGTGGCCCTGGCCGCCGAGGACTCGCCCAACGGACTGGCCCGTGTCGGCGCCCCCCACCCCGGTCCGAGTTCCGACGATCCCCAACCGTGAGGGGGTCGTCATAGCGGCGCCTTCGCGGTCCCGGTTGGCTGCCGTGGCGGTGATGACCGTTGCCCTGGCCATCAGCGCCTGTGGAAGCGCCGCCACTTCCTCACCCACCACCGCGCCGACGGCCGGGACCGCGTCGGTCACATCGACCACCCAGACCAGGGCCGTCGCGTCCAAGGAGGTGATCGCCGCCTACCGGACCATGTGGGCCGACTTGGTGACGGCTGCGGTGACCTCCGACTTCCAATCGCCGCTGCTGGCCCAACACGCCACCGGCGACGCGCTCACCCTCCTGGTGCAGGGACTGGCCCGGGACCAGCTCCACGGCATCGTCACGAGAGGTGTGACCGTCCACCACCCCGCGGTCACCTCGCTGTCGCCGACGTCGGACCCCACCCATGCGATGGTCGCCGATTGTTTCGACGACACGCACTGGATCGAGTACACCACCGACGGGACACGGGCCAAGAACACCCCCGGCGGCCATCGTGCCACCACGGCGGACCTGGTCAAGAAGGGGGGCACGTGGAAGGTGAGCCAGCTCGTGATCCAGGCCACCGGAACCTGCTGAGTCGCGGCTCCCCCGGCCTGTTCGACCCCCTAGGACTCATCGGCCGCCTCCACGAAGAATTCGGAATCGACGGAGGCATCCCTTCGGGCGATGATGTGCACGTCGATGGCCGCCGGCGCACACAGACGGGCGATCTTGCGGACGATCGACCCCCCGCCGAGGAGCTCTTGGAACCGCGACCGACTGCTCGAGCCGACCACGATCTGGGTGAAGTGCCGCGACCGGGCGAAGTCGACGAGTGCCTGGGCCGGGTCGTCGCTCCTGACTTCGTCCCACTCGGCGCCGACATCGGCGGTGACCTGTCGGAGGGTGACCAGCTGGTCGTCGGGGAACCGGCCGGCCCGCTTCGGGGCGAGGACGTGGAGGACCTGGAGGTCGGCCTTGATACGGGAGGCCATGCGGGAGGCCCGGCGCACGATGGCGTCGGTGCCCGGTGCCGTGGTCACCCCGACGAGGATGCGCTCATGGGTCTCCCACACGACGTCCTTGCGCTGGTGACGGAGGTACTCGAGGAGCTGCTCCTCGGTCTCGTCGGCCAGGAAGCGGAGGGCCAGTTCCCGCAGTGCGGTCAGGTTCTCGGTTCGGAAGTAGTGCGAGAGGGCCTGGGGGACCTTCTCGGGTGGATAGATGTTGCCGTGGAGCATCCGGCGGCGGAGCTGCTCCGGTGACGAGTCGACCAGCTCGATCTGGTCGGCCTTGCGGAGCACCCAGTCGGGAACCCGCTCGCGGATCTGGATCTCGAGGATCCGCTCCACCGCGTCGGCGATGCTCTCCAGGTGCTGGATGTTGACGGTGGTGACCACGTCGATGTCGGCGCTCAGGAGGGCCATGACGTCCTGCCAGCGCTTCTCGTGACGGCCCGAGCCGGGCACGTTGGTGTGGGCGAGCTCGTCCACCAGGACCACCCGGGGCCGGCGGTCGAGGACCGCATCGAGGTCCATCTCCTCGAAGCGCGTTCCGCGGTAGTCGACGGCCCGACGGGGGATCACCTCCATGTCGTCGATGAGCTCCTCGGTGCGTTCCCGACCGTGGCACTCGACGAACCCGATGACGACGTCTGCGCCCCGAAGCTTCCGCCGGAGCCCCTCGCTCAACATGGCGTACGACTTGCCCACCCCGGGAGCTGACCCCAGATAGATCCGGAAGCGCCCGGTGGCCTCGACCGAGGCTTGGGCGTCCGGCCCTTCTCTCGTCGTCCCGTCGACCCCGTTCGGCTGTTCCAACCTCAGTTGGCGACGGTCATCGCAGCTTGACGAGCGCCTCGTTCAGCTGCAGGACGTTGATGTAGCTGCTGCCGAGGAAGCCGAACTGCGCGCCATGGTTCTGGCGGGCGATGAGGGCCCGCAACGTGGCCGGTGCCAGACCGGTGGCCCGGGACACCATCGGGATCTCGGCGGTGGCATCGGCGGCGGTGATGTCGGGGTCGTACCCGCTGCCCGAGGTGGTGACCAGGTCGGGGGTGGGGTCCACGCCCCGCTTGTTCCAGTAGGCCACCAGGGTCTCGGTGTTGCTCTTCAGGGTGCTGGACCGGGGCCCGAGGTTGGTGGGCCCGGACTCACCGGGATTCAGGACGCCGGGCTTGCCTGGGATGTTGTTGGCCTCGAGCGGGTTGTCCCCCCCGGCGGCGACCGGGTTCAGCGAGCCGGCGTAGGGGCCGAGGGCGTCGGGACGGCCCTGGAACACGCAACTCCCGAGCAGGTGGCCGGGGCACCTCGTCTGTGACCAGTTCTGGCCGATGAGGGTGGAGCCATTGGTGGTGATCGAGCCGTTGGCCTGGTGCTTGAAGAGCACCTGATCGATGCCGGTGGATATGTAGGTGTACGCGAAGGTCAGGACCAGCACGATGATGGCCAGCACGACCGATCGACGGATGTGGACGAGCATCAGAGCAACTCCATCAGTAGGCGTGCAGCGCGACGAGGATGAGATCGATGAGCTTGATGAAGATGAACGGGACGATAATCCCGCCCACCCCGTAGATGAAGACGTTCCGTCGCAGGATGGCCGCCGAGCCGGCCGGCCGGAACTTGACCCCGCGTAGGGCCAGCGGGATGAGGGCCACGATAACCAGTGCGTTGAAGATCACCGCCGACAGAACCGCGCTCTGGGGGCTGTGCAGCTTCATGACGTTGAGCGGTTCGAGCTGGGGGTAGGTGGCGACGAACAGGGCCGGGATGATGGCGAAGTACTTGGCCACGTCGTTGGCGATGGAGAACGTGGTGAGCGAACCCCGGGTGATGAGGAGCTGCTTCCCGATCTCGACCACGTCGATGAGCTTGGTCGGGTTGGAGTCGAGGTCGACCATGTTGCCGGCCTCTTTGGCCGCGGTGGTGCCGGTGTTCATGGCCACCCCCACGTCGGCCTGGGCCAGGGCGGGAGCATCGTTGGTCCCATCCCCGGTCATGGCGACCAACTTCCCACCCTCTTGTTCGGCCTTGATGAGTGCCATCTTGGCCTCGGGGGTGGCCTCGGCCAGGAAATCGTCGACGCCGGCCTCCTGGGCGATGGCTGCCGCGGTGAGCGGGTTGTCACCCGTGATCATCACGGTGCGGATGCCCATCTGGCGCATCTCGTCGAACTTCTCCCGGATGCCCTGCTTGACCACGTCCTTGAGCTCGATGACCCCGAGGATGTCCCGACCGTCGGACACCGCCAGCGGGGTGGACCCGGCCCGCGACACCCGCTCGACGATGCCGTCGAGGTCGGCGGGAACGGTCCCGCCCTGCTCGGTCACCCAGCGCTTGACCGAGTCGGCCGCCCCCTTCCTGATCTGGCGCGGTCCGATGTCGATGCCGGACATCCGGCTCTGGGCGGTGAAGGGAACGAAGGTGTGCTCCCCCTCCAGCTCACGCTCGCGGATGTTGAACCGCTCCTTGGCCAGCACCACGATGGAGCGGCCCTCGGGTGTCTCGTCGGCCAGCGAGGCCAGCTGGGCCACGTCGGCCACGTCCTGTTCGCTGTGGCCGCCCACCGGGTAGAAGTCCGAGGCCATCCGGTTGCCGAGCGTGATGGTGCCCGTCTTGTCCAACAGCAGGGTCTGTACGTCTCCGGCCGCCTCCACGGCCCGGCCACTCATGGCCAGCACGTTGCGCTGGACCAGACGGTCCATGCCGGCGATACCGATGGCCGACAGCAGCGCCCCGATGGTGGTGGGGATGAGGCAGACCAGCAAGGAGACGAGGACGACCACCGAGACGGCCGCCCCCGAGTAGTGGCCGAAGGCCTGGAGGGAGACCACCACGGGCAGGAACACGATGGTGAGGACGGCCAGCAGGATGGTGAGGGCGATCTCGTTGGGGGTCTTCTGCCGGTTGGCCCCCTCCACCAGGGTGATCATCCGGTCGATGAAGGTATGGCCCCGCTCCGCGGTGATCCGGACCACGATGCGGTCGGACAGGACCTTGGTCCCGCCGGTGACCGCCGAGCGGTCGCCCCCCGACTCGCGGATGACCGGGGCAGACTCGCCGGTGATGGCCGACTCGTCGACCGAGGCGATGCCCTCGGTGATCTCGCCGTCGGAGGGGATGAGGTCACCCGCCTCGCACACGACCATGTCGCCTTTGGCCAGCGAGGCGGCCGGCACCAGCTCCTCGGTCCCGTCAGGCAGGAGGCGCCGGGCTTCGGTCTCCGACCGCATCCGCCGCAGGGTGTCGGCCTGGGCCTTGCCCCGTCCCTCGGCCATACCTTCGGCGAAGTTGGCGAAGATGACGGTGAGGAACAGCCAGATGGTGATGGACCAGGTGAACGTGCTGGGATGGGCGATGGCCTCGATGAAGGTGATCACGGTGCCCACGAGCACGACGAACATGACCGGGTTGCGGATCTGGACGGCCGGGTTGAGCTTCTTGAACGAGTCGACCAGCGCCTGGCGCAGGATCTCACCGTCGAACAGGCCGCGGGACTCGGCCACGCCGTGGGCTTCGGTGCCCGGTTGTGGCGGCTGGGGCTGGGTGGTGGTCATCGTCATCAGAAGAACTTTCCGTGGCTGAGCTGCTCGACGATGGGGCCGAGGGCGAGGGCGGGGAAGAAGGTGAGCCCACCGATGATGACGATGACGCCGATGGTGAGCCCGACGAACATGCCGTTGTCGGTGCGGAAGGTGCCGAGCGACTCGGGCACCACGTTCTTGGCCGCCAGCACACCGCCGAGGGCGATGGCCGGGATGATGATCCCGTACCTGCCGATCAGCATGTCGATGGCCCCGATCACGTTGTAGAAGGTGGTGTTGCCGGTCAGGCCCCCGAAGGCCGAGCCGTTGTTGTTCCCCTGCGATGTGAGTCCGTAGAGGATCTCGGAGAACCCGTGGGGACCGGCGTTCAAGGGTCCGGCCCGTCCGGCGTGTATCGACACCGCGATGGCCGTGAAGACGAGCACGATGATGGGCATGACCAGAGCCCCGAGGCCGGCCAGTTTCACCTCCTTGGCCTGTATCTTCTTCCCCAGGTACTCGGGCGTTCGCCCGATCATCAGGCCGCCGATGAACACGGCGATGATGGCGTAGATGAGGATGGTGTAGAGGCCGCTGCCGGTGCCCCCCGGCGTCACCTCCCCGAGCATCATGCCGGTCATGAGGAAGAACCCGCCCATGGGGGTGAACGAGTCGTAGGAGGCGTCGGCCGAGCCGGTGGACGTCTGGGTGGACGCCACCCCGAACAGGGCGGTGGTGGTGTCGCCGAAGCGGGATTCCTTGCCCTCGGTGTTGCCCACGTTGGCGTGGACGCCGGCTGCGGCCACGGCCGGGTTCTGCTGGTGCTCGGCGATGCTGGCCCCGCCCACCCAGACGGCGAAGATGATGACCATGGCCCCCAGCAGGGCGGCACCGTGGCGGACACTGCCCACCATCTTGCCGAAGGTGTAGGTGAGGGCGAAGGGGATGGAAAGCAGGAGATAGATGTCCAGCCAGGCGGTGAACCCGGTCGGGCTCTCGAAGGGCGTGGCCTGATTGCCGTTGAGGAAGCCACCGCCGTTGTTGCCCAGCTGCATGATCGACTGCATGGAGCCGATCGGGCCCCGGGCGATGGTCTGGGTGACCCCGTTGATGGCGTCGTGGATGCTGATGGTCCCGGCCAGGGTCTGCACCGCGCCCTGGCCCACGATGATGATCCCGAACACGAAGGCGATGGGGAAGAAGATGTAGAGCATGGCCCGGGTCATGTCGACCCAGAAGTTCCCGATGGTCGGCGAGTTACGGCGGGAGAAGCCCCGCACGATGGCGATGGCCGCGGCGATACCGATGGCCGGGCTCACGAACTGCTGGAAGGTCAGCGCCCCGATCTGGGAGAAGTACGACATGGTCGTCTCCCCGCCGTAGTTCTGCCAGTTGGTGTTGGTCAGGAACGAGGCCGCGGTGTTGAACGTGAGCGCCTGGTGGGGTGCGTCGAGCTGCTGCGGGTTGAGGGGCAGCGACCCCTGGATGCGGATGAGCAGGTAGGTGATCCCCATGGCCACCGCCGAGAAGATGATCAGCGAGGTGGCGTAGCGCTTCCAGTTCTGCTCCTGCTCGGGGCCGGTCCCGAGGGCCCGGTAGACGGGACGTTCGGCCCATCCCAGGAAGTGCACCCGGCCATCGAAGACGGCGGCCATGTAGGAGCCCAGGTACCGCCAGGTGATGGCCAGGGCGATGACGAGGACGATGAGAGTCCAGGCGAAGCCCATCTAGAATTTCTCCGGCTTGAACATGGCGTAACCCAGATAGAGGAACATGAGGACGGCCACGCCGAGGAGGATGCCCTGGGTGACGGTCATACCCGGTCCAGGGCCCAGATGAGTCCGAGCATCACCACGACGAACCCGATGATGCCGAGCACTGCGAGGAAATCTGCCATGCGATCGAGTATCTGCCTGTCGCTCTGAACAGAGTCTTCACAGCGCCCGCAGGCCCTGAATAAAACCTCAACAAGCTCGGGGCACGGGGCCCAAGGCCCGGATTCGTACGACAATGGAGTGGTGCACAGACGTCTGATCGGCTCGGTGGTGGGGATCGCCCTCTCGATCGGGCTCGGCGCCGCACTCCTGCCCCTGCGTGCCCATCTGAGCATCGCCGTCGCCGCCCTGGTCTTCGTCCTCCCGGTGGTGGCCGGGGTGACCATCGGTGGTTTCGGGGCCGGCGCCACGAGTGTGCTGGCCGGGTTCGTGGTGTACGACTACGGCTTCATCCCGCCCTACGGCCGGCTCGGTGTCGAGCGCGCGGAGAACTGGGTGGCGCTGGCCGTGTACACGGTGGTCATGCTGGCGGTGGCCCGGGTGGTGTCCAATCTGGAGTCGGCGCGCTCGGAGGCCCTGGTGAGGACCACCGAGGCGAGGCGGCTCTTCGAACTGTCGGAGCTGCTGGTCGACGAGCCGTCGGTCGAGGAGCTGCTGAAGACCATCGTGCGGGCCGTCGGCACCATGTTCGAGGTGCCCGGGGTGACGCTGCTGGTTCCCGATGGCAACAGGCTGGAGATCGCCGCCTCGTATGGGGAGGCGCTGTCGCCTGACGAGCTCGGCCAGCTCGATCCCCGCTCCGGCGTGCCGGTCAGCCTCGGGACGGCGCCGGGTTCCCTCGACGGGATGGGGACCGTGGCGCTGTCGGCCTCGGGACGGCCGGTGGGGATCCTGGCCATGCGGGGGATGCCCGCCGCCGAGGCCGATCGGGCCCTGCTCCGCACCTTCACCAACCACGCTGCCCTGGCCCTCGAGCGCGCCCAGCTGCGGGAGCAGGCCCTGCGCTCGGAGCTGCTGGAGGAGGTCGACCGGCTGCGGCACGCACTGATGGGGGCGGTCTCCCACGACCTGCGCACCCCGTTGGCCACCATGAAGGTGGCGTCGTCGACGCTCCTGCATCCGGTGTTCCCGCTCTCGGACGCCGACATGGACGAGCTCCACGGTCTCATCGACGTCGAGACCGACCGGCTGACCCGCCTGGTCACCAGCCTGCTCGACATGACCCGCATCGACGCCGGCGTCCTCGAGGTCCGGCGCGGCCCCACATCGGTGGCCGCCCTGGTCGACGAGGCCCTCACCGGGCTCCGTTCGACGCTCAGCGACCGTTCCGTCGAGATCTCGCTCCCCGACGACCTGCCCGACGTCGACATCGACCGCCTCCTGATCGGGCAGGTACTCGCTAACCTCTTGGACAATGCCAACCGCTATGCACCGTCGGAGAGCCTGATCACGGTGGCCGGTGAGGTTCGCGGCGATCGGATCGTCCTCTCGGTCACCGACGGTGGGCCCGGCATCCC
>JBEKIU010000098.1:0-15192 GCA_050011635.1 Acidimicrobiales bacterium | reverse complement strand
TCTCTCGCTCGGCTTCTTCACGGAGGAGAAGGCCGGCGTGGTCATGAGCAGGATGACCAGCGACATCGAGAACCTCCAGCAGCTCCTCCAGGACGGCCTGTCCCAGCTGGCCATCCAGGGGTTGACCATGGTGGTCATCACCGCCATCCTGTTCGCCACCAACGTCCGGCTGGCCTTCATCACCGTCGTGCTGATCCTGCCGGCCCTGATCGGAGCCTCGGTGTGGTTCAAGCGGGCGTCCGAGCGCGGCTACGACCGGGTACGCGACGGCATCGCCAATGTGTTGGCCGACCTGTCCGAGAGCCTGCACGGTGTGCGCATCGTGACGGCCCACAACCGGCAGCGGCACAACGTGATCCACCATCGCAACGTGGTCGGCGACTACCGCGACGCCAACAACTACACGGCCCGGGTCAACGCCATCTACGGCCCCGGCACCCAGCTGCTCGGCGTCCTCGGCCAGGCCGTCCTGCTGGCCATCGGCGGCTCCATGGTGGTCGACCACACCCTGTCCCTCGGCGCCCTGGTGGCCTTCTTCCTCTACCTCAACCGGTTCTTCCAGCCCATCCAGCTCCTGGTCCAGCAGTACAACACCTACCAGCAGGGTCAGGCCTCGGTGAACAAGCTGCGCGACCTGGTGGACACCGAGCCCGAGGTTCGCGAGGCGCCCGACGCGGTGGAACTCCCCCCCATCGAGGGAGAGATCGTCTTCGACCACCTCTCCTTCGGCTACCTGCCCGACCGGCTGGTCATCGAGGACGTGGACCTCCGGGTGGCCCCGGGCGAGACGGTGGCCTTCGTGGGTCCGACGGGCGCCGGCAAGTCGACCCTGGCCAAATTGGTGACCCGGTTCTACGACCCCACCGTGGGGAGGGTCCTCATCGACGGGCATGACCTGCGTGACGTCACCATGCACTCGCTGCGCAGCCAGCTCGGGGTGGTCCCCCAGGAGCCCTTCCTCTTCGCCGGCACCATCGGGGACAACATCGCCTTCGCCCGCCCCGACGCCACCGACGAGGAGATCCACGAGGCGGTCGACAAGGTCGGGCTCACCGACGTGGTGGAAAGGATGCCGAACGGCCTCGACACCGTGGTCCACGAGCGGGGCCAGACCCTGTCGTCGGGAGAACGGCAGCTGCTCGCCCTGGCCCGGGCGTTCCTCGCCCATCCCCGGGTGCTGGTGCTCGACGAGGCCACGTCCAACCTCGACCTGCAGTCGGAGACGAAGATCGAGAACGCACTCGACGCCCTGCTCGAGAACCGCACCGCCATCCTCATCGCCCACCGGCTGTCGACGGCCATGCGGGCCGACCGCATCGTGGTCGTCGACCTCGGCCGCATCATCGAGGTCGGCACCCACGACGAGCTGGTGGCAGCCGGGGGCCGCTACGCCGAGATGTACGCCACCTGGGTGCGCCAGTCCGAGCTGGACGAGCACGCGCCGGTCGAAGCCGGGGCCTGAGCGGCTAGACCGGTGTCATGACGGGGGTCCGTTGATGGAGATCGGCGTGGTCCTGCCCCAGACCGAGATCGGCCCCGACGTGGGTGCCATCCGCACCTACGGACAGGGCGTAGAAGGCCTGGGCTTCCGGCACCTGATCGCCTACGACCACGTGGTCGGGGCGGATCCGGCCGTGTACCAGGGCTGGGACGGGCCCTATGACATCGACACCCAGTTCCACGAGCCGTTCGTGCTGTTCGGCTACCTCGCCGCCTGTACCTCGCTCGAACTGGTCACCGGGATCACCATCCTCCCCCAGCGCCCGACCGCGCTGGTGGCCAAACAGGCGGCCGAGGTCGATCTGCTGACCGGTGGGAATTTCCGCCTCGGGGTGGGGATCGGATGGAACCCGGTCGAGTACGAGGCCCTCGGCCAGCAGTTCACCACCCGGGGCCGGCGGATCGAGGAGCAGGTCGACCTCCTGCGTCAGCTCTGGACCACCCGGTCGGTGACCATGGCCGGTCGCTTCGACCGGGTGACCGGAGCCGGCATCGCCCCGTTGCCCGTCCAACGTCCCATTCCCATCTGGTTCGGCGGAAACTCGCCCCGGGCTTATGCGCGCATGGGGAGGGTGGCCGACGGCTGGTTCCCCATGGTCCAACCCGGCCCCCACCTCGATGCCGCACGCGAGATCGTCGAAGCCGCGGCCCGGGAGGCGGGTCGGGACCCGGACACCATCGGCATGGAAGGCCGGGTCGAGTGGCGCGGAGACGTCGAAGACCTGGTCAGGCGGGTCGGATCGTGGGACGGAGTGGGCGCCACCCAGGTCTCGATCAACACCATGGGGGCGGGACTGGTCACCGTCGACGCCCACCTGGGCGCGCTGGCTGTCATCGCCGAGGCGCTGGGGCTCCACTGATCCGACGGGCACGGGCTGTCGCCGTGCTACCGGCTGTCGCCGTGCTACGCCACCGGGTGCCGGCCCGACCAGGGATCGGCCTGTTCGAGGGAGGACGCCACCCGGACCAGCTGCGCCTCCCGCCAGGGCCCGGCCACGATCTGGACCCCGACCGGCAGACCGGAGGCGGCGACGTGCAACGGCAGGCTGATGGCCGGCTGGCCGGTGATGTTGAAGATGGCGGTGAAGGCGGCCATGGCCACGACCTCGATGACCGGGGCGCCGGCCCCGGCGTGGACGGCATCCAACAGCCCGACCTCGGGGGGCTCGATGCTCATGGTCGGAGTGACCAGGAGGTCGAACTCGGTGTCGAAGCGCTCCACGATCTTGCGTGACAAGCGCTGCAGTTGGCCCAGCGAGCGGACGAACGTGAGGCTGTCGACCTCCCCGGCCGCGGCGTAGGCCGCCCGGTTGTGGGGTTCCACCCGCTCCCAGTCGATCCCGTCCGTCTCGGCCAGTCCGGCGTTGACCACGTGGAGGAACGGACCCAATCCCTCCGGATCGAACACGTCGGCGTCGAGTGACGACACCTGGTGCCCGGCCGCCTCGAGCAGTCGGCCGGTGTGCTCCACGGCGGCGATGGCTTCGTCGGCCACCGGCAGTCCGAGCGCCGAGACCGTGCACAGTGCCACCCGGAGGCGCCCGGGATCGGCACCCACCTCGTCGGCGAACGGACGGGCGGGCCGGGGCGCATTCGACCAACCGAAGGGATCGGGAGCGCTGATGACGTCGAGCACGGCGGCGCTGTCGGCCACCGTCCGGCTGAGGGCCCCTTCGGTGATCATGCCTTGCCAGCCGGGGACCGTCGAGGCGACCCTTCCCCGGCTCGGCTTGAGGCCGACCAGCCCGCAGCACGATGCCGGGATCCTGATTGATCCGCCACCATCGCCGGCGTGGGCCACAGGGAACATCCCGGCCGCCACCGCCGACCCCGCTCCCCCACTCGAGCCGCCCGACGTGTGGAGCGGGTTCCACGGATTGCGGGTGACTCCGAACAGCGTGTTCTCGGTCACCGTGATCGACCCGAACTCGGGGGCGTTGGTCCGGCCGGTGAGGATGAAGCCGGCGGCCACGAACGCATCGGCGACAGGCTCGCTCACGGGACTCACACCGGTCGGAGCTCCGCGCGATCCATAGGTCACCGGCTGGCCGGCCACCGGCAGGAGGTCCTTGATGGGGATCGGTACTCCGGCGAACGGGGGGAGATCCTCGACCCCGACGGCGATCCTGTCCCCCAGCCTCTTGGCTTCGCCTCTCGCCTCCTCGTCGTTCCGCCAGATCACCGCGTTGAGGGCGGGATTGCGTTCGTCGACGCGTTGGAGGCAGGCGTCGAGGACCTCGAGCGGGCTCACATCCATGGCCCGAATGGCCGAGGCGATTTCGAGAGCAGTTGCGTAGTCGTCCATCCGCTCAGGGTAGTGCCGGCCGGCGCGCCGGCCTCGGGCGAATACCGGAGTGGGCGCCGTTGACCGGACACCGGGTGGCGGTTACCATCCTCTGGCCACGGGGGCACCCACGATCGGTGTCGGCGCCGGCGGGGCTGACCTGGGGATTCTCGGTCCAAAAAGGGGGAACGTGCTCTTCGTCCACGAAGTCCACTCGGTGGTGGGAAAAGGCGCGGCCGGCTTCGAGGACGCCTACCGGGACGGCTGGATGCCGATGCTGGCCAAGAGCTCCGACGCCCGGCTCCTCTGGTACTTCGATCATGCGCACGGCAGTGGGCCGGCCTAGCGGGTCGTGACCGTCACCGCGGTGGAAGACGGCGCAGCATGGCTCCGGCTCGCCGATCGGATGGCGACGGGGGACCTCCAGTCGTGGGCCCGGCACCGCGACGGGCTCCAGCACGAGTCACGAGGGCGGATCCTGACCCCTCTCCACTGGTCGCCGGCCATCGGCGGACTGGCCGACGTGCCCACCGAGCCCGCCGACCATGAACCCACCATGTACATGGAGGACACCATGTGGCCGTTTCCGGGGAAGGTCCGCGACTACATCGAGGCCGCCGGCACGGTCTACCGGCAAGCGCTCGGCGCCGAGGGATCACAGGTGCACATGAGCATCGAGCTCGCCCTGCAATCCATGCCCGGAGCAGGGAGGTACCCCGAGGTGACGCTGCTGCAGAAACTGTCGAGCCTCCCGTTGCTGATCCGGCTGCTCACCAACGACCTCCCGTCGGAGGTCACCCGGCCCGGATCGTGGATGCACGAGGCGCTCGACCTCCGTGATCAGTGGCAGAGCAAGCTCCTGCGCACCTCGACGTGGTCACCGCTCCAATGACAGTCACCGCTCCAATGACCGCTCCCGCTCCAATGACAACGACCGCGCCTCCGGCCGATCCGACAGGTGAACGGGAGGTGTCGACCGTTGCTGTTCATGCATGAGACCCACCGCGTCGTGGGCCGTCACGCCGCTGCCTTCGAGGATGTGTACCGGAACGAGTGGATGGGCGCGCTGGCCGCCGGCGCCGAGGCCCGGCTGGTCTGGTACCTGAACCATGCCATGGGCAGCGGGCCGGCCTACCAGGTGGTCACCATCACCGCCTGCGCGGACGGGGCCGCCTGGGAGCAACTGGCCGACCGGATGCTGTCGGGTGATCTGAGCGACATCACCTCCCGTCTCGACGCCTACCGCTACGAGGTGCAGGGGAAGATCCTCACCCCGGTCGCCTGGTCGGCGTTGCAGGACGTCGACCTTCTCGCCGTGCCCACCGACGGACGCGAGCACGAGCTCTCGCTGTACATGCAGGACACCGGATGGCCGGATGCGCCACTCGACGACTACATCGAGTTGTGGGACCGCGAGTACTGGCACTTCATGCGCCAGATCCCACCCGACAAGAAGCTCCTCGACATCGTGGCCTGCTTTCAGGTGGCACACGGTTCGGGAATCCGGCCCGAGGCCATCCTCATGCAGAAGATCATGAACTTCTCGACGCTGGGGAATCTCCTCACCAGTGTTGAGAAGCACGACCCCGACACCTGGCCCGGGTCCTACATGGCCAAGGGACTCGAGGTCCGTGACCAGTGGGAGAGCAAGCTCCTGCGCACCAGCACCTGGTCGCCGCTCTGGTAGCGGAGCCGTGACCCCGCCCGTAGATTGAGCCGATGGACACATCGGATGCCGAAGGGCAGGCGGCGGCCCCACTGACCGCCGCCGTCTTCCACGAGCTGATCGAGGAGCTCCGAACCCTGGAGGGCCGCCTGCATCTCCCGGACGTCCCGCTCGACGAGCTGAGCCTCCTCGAAGGCTACAAGTGGATCTTCACCATCCTGGCCGTGGGCCTCGATGCCTACGTGTGGGCGGATCCGGCAAGGCCGCGCTTCGTGGACATCGTCGGGCCCAACCGGAAATGGGGAGGCGACAACTCCGACGCCTTCTACCAGTACGCACCCATCGACCCGCGCCGGACCTACCTGGTCAAGGGCCGGCGGGGTGACGCCGACTACCTGTCCCTGACCGTCTACGGCGGCCCCTCCGACGGCCGGTACTCCGAGCGCATCGTGGGAACCCTCAACGATCGGACGATCGACATCGCCGAAGACGGCACGTTCTCGATCGTGCTCAGCCCCGATGTCCACGACGGCGCCTCGATCGAGCTCGAGCCCGACGCGGTCTGTGCCATCACCCGCGACTACCTCTCGGACCCGGACAGCGGGGTCCGCGCCACCTGGTCCATCGAGGCGATTGATCCGCCGCCCGCCCGGCGGGAGGACGACGAGGATCTGGCTCGACGCTTTCGGGCCACCCTCACCTGGGTGCGCGACCAGGCCCAGATCGTCCCCATCCCCCTCGGGACTCCGAACACCGTCGACGAGCCCTATCCGGTTCCCAGCCAGACATTCGGCTGGGCCGCCGGCGACGCCGCCTATGCCATGGGCAGCTTCGCGTTGGACACGGACGAGGCGCTGGTGGTCGAGGGCAGGTCTCCGGCGTGCGCGTTCTGGAATGTGTGCCTGTGGAACCAATTCCTCCACACCTACGACTACGCGTACGAGCGGGTGACGCTCAACGGCTCCCAGGTGGTCTACGAGCCGGACGGCTCGTGGCGTCTGGTCATCGCCCACCGCGACCCGGGCCATGCCAACTGGATCTCGACCGCCGGTCACCCGAAGGGGCGGATCTGGTTCCGCTGGTTCCTCCCCGAGACGACCCCGGTCAAGCCCACCACCCGGGTCATTGGAATCGACGCCGGACCGGAATCGTCCGGGGCCGCATCCGCCTCCGGATCCGACCGCGGGTCCGACGCGGGATCCGAGGGGAACAGCGCGTCGTGACCCGACGCCCGGCACCCGTGGTCCTCGACGACCTCGCCTGCCCCCGCTTCAGCCCCGAGATCGACCAGCTCCGGACCAGCCTGGTGGAGATCGCCCCCGGGTGCCCGCTCGAGCCCGACGCCCTGTGCCAGGCGGCGGTCGACCAGGCCGGGACGGACGACTTCGGCGACGGTGCATTCCGTGACCGCCTCGACGTGCTGTGTCGGGCGCTCCGTGAGGAGGCGGGCCTCAGCGCCTCGGGGATCGTCAGCTGGTACAGCCAGCTGGTGCAGTTCCTCAAGAACCGCCTGCTCATCGAGGATCTGCTGACCAGGCACCCCGAGATCCACGAGATACGGATCGAGCGGCCCATCATCATCTGCGGGCTACCCCGGACCGGCACCACCCATCTGCACAACATGATCGGCTCCGACCCCGGCATCCGCTCCCTCCCCTACTGGGAGAGCCTCGAGCCCGTCCTGGCCGACAACGAGCACCCCGCGCCCGGTGAGCCCGATCCGCGGCCGGGCCGGGCCGGGATGGCACTGGACGTGCTGGCCGCCGCGCTGCCCTACTTCAACCGGATGCATGAGATGACCGCCGACCACGTCCACGAGGAGATCCAGCTCCTGGCCATCGATGTCTCGACGATGCTGTTCGAGACCCAGGCCCTGATGCCCTCCTGGCGCGACTTCTTCACATCCGAGGACCAGACTCCCTCGTACGAGTACCTCCGCACGGTCCTGAAGGTGCTCCAGTGGCTGCGGGGCGGTGAGCGCTGGGTGCTCAAGTCGCCCCAGCACCTCGAGCAGTTCGGCCCGCTGGTGTCCACGTTCCCCGACGCCACGTTCGTGGTGACCCACCGGGACCCGTCCTCGGTGACCGTTTCGATGGCCACGATGGTCGCCTACACCTCCCGGATGTCGGTCGAGCACGTCGATCCGTTGGCCATCGGCAGCTACTGGTCGGCACGAGTCGAGGACCTGTTCCGCGCCTGTGCGGAACATCGTGAGGTCCTGCCGGCCGCACGCTCGATCGACCTCTTGTTCGACGATTTCATGGACGATGACATGGCCGCCATCGAACGGATCTACGACGTCGCCGGCCAACCCTTCGACGAGGGGTCACGGGCGGCCATGGACGCGTTCAGTGCCAGCCACCCCCGCGGCCGGAACGGAGCCGTCGTCTACCAGCCTGAGGTGCTGGGCATCGACCCGGCCGACCGCCATGAGGCCCTCGCCTTCTACCGGGCACGCTTCGGGGTCGGAGAGGATCCGGTCCGTTGAACGCCAACCCGTTCCGGATCCGACACCTTCGGGATCCGTTCCGGGGATGAGTACCGTCATCCGAGCCGCCGAGATGGGCGATGTCCGCGCCGTGCTGGTCCTGTGGGGTCAGGCCGGCGCCGAGCCGAGTCATACGGACGACGTGGAGAGCCTCGAGCGTCTCATCGCCCACGACGAGGGTGCGCTGATGGTGGCCGAGTCCGATCAGCAGATCGTCGGCACGGTCATCGCCGGGTGGGACGGCTGGCGGGGCTCCATCTACCGGCTGGCGGTGGCCCCCTCCTGCCGCCGTGCCGGCCTGGGCGGCCGGCTGGTCCGGGCCGCGGAACACCGGTTGTCGACCAGTGGGGCATCGAGGCTTCAGGCCATCGTCGTGGAGACCGACGCGCAGGCCACCGGATTCTGGAGGGCCGGCGGCTGGGAGCAGCAGGCCGGGCGCCTCCGGTTCGTCAAGGGCTGAACACCCCGCGCCGTCCCGGCAGCACCCCGAGGATTTCGACTTCCGGTGACCCGTCAGCGTCCGGCGTCGACCGGTCGAGGGCACGGGATCAGGGCCCGGTGCTCAGCCGGTCTGGACCTCGGCGATGTGCTGGAGCTCGATCTGCAAAGGGATCAGGAAGCTGATGTAGGCGTTGGTCAAGGTGAAGTCCGACGTGGAGCCGTGGGTGGTCATCTGGTCCAGGTCGATGATGGTGACCCGGTCGTCCTTCTCCCGATAGGCCTTGGCCCGGTCGAGGATGGCCGTCAGCTCGTCGACCGACGAGATCTCCAGCCCGAAATGGTCGAGGTACGGAGCCCGGAGGAAGTCGTCGGCGGCGGGAAGGAAGTAGAGGTACTGGCGCAGCTCCCCGGTGTAGATGATGAGGGGATTGCCTTTCTCGGTGCTGTTGTCGCCCTCCGTCCAACCGAACACCTCGCCGTAGAAATCGAGCAGTGCGGAACGCCCCGCGGCATCGAGCACACTGGCGTCGACACTGATGGCCACGTGGTTGATGATGGGCCGCACTTCGGGTCGGGTCGTCATGACACCTCCGGGTTCACAAGTACCTTTGCCGCGATCTCGCCCCGTGACAACCTCTGCATCGCATCCATCAGCCCGACGAGGGATACGTCCTCCGCTTCGATGAGCCGATCGACCGGCAGGGCGCCGCTGGCCAGCAGATCGATGGCGGGCTGGAAGCCGTCGGCACTGTAATTGAAAGCGCCCAGCGCCTCGAGCTCGAGGATGATCATCCGATTGTGGTTCACCGGCGTCGGCTTTGCCCCGGTTCCGACGAAGACGAGGGTGCCGGCATAGTCAAGCTGCCCGAGGGCGGCCTGGGCTGCGTCGGCACGGCCGGAGCACTCGAACGCCACGGAGGAGGGCCCGGACACGACGTCACCGGGCGCCGGGTCGACCAAGCTCTCGGGGGCGAAGGCACGCGCCGCTCCGACGGCGAGGGCCAGATCGCGTCGCGCCGCAACCGGCTCGCTGACCGAGATGTCGGTCACCCCCCGGGCCCGCAGGACGGCCAGGATGATGAGGCCCACCGGTCCGCCCCCGGTGATCAGAACGCGGTCATCGGACCGCACGTCGGCCAGCTCGACAGCGTGGAGAGCGATCGCCGTCGGTTCGGCCAGCGCCGCCGCCCGCATGGTGAGCGAGTCCGGGATGCGCAACGCGTTGGCGGCGGACACCTTCAGATACTGGGCGAACGCGCCCCGCATGTCGCGGATGTCGCCCGACTGGCGACGAAGGCAGACCGAAGGCCGGCCCCGCCGGCAGGGCCGGCAGCTGCCGCAACCCGGTGTGGGGTTGAAGACGATCCGCTCCCCGCCGGACCAACCCGGACCGGTCCCTCCGGCCGACGCCACGACGCCCGACCACTCGTGACCGAGGATGGCACCCGGTCTGGCGTAGCGGTCGAAGACGAGGTGGAGGTCCGAGCCGCAGATCCCACACTCGGACACCTCGACCAGCAGCTCGCCCGGCCCGGGGTCGGGAGTGGGCACCTCCTCCACGGCCAGCCGGCCGTCACCCACGTAGACGGCCGCCGTCATCAGCCCTTTTGGCACGGCGGTCATGCTACGGCAACCCGTCGGCCACCGCCTCGGAAATCGGGTCCGGTCCCGGCAAATGCTCAACGGATCACCAGGGCCAGAGCCAGCCCGACCGGGAGGAAGACCCATCCCCACTGTGCCGCCACCATCACCACTCCCGACCGGTAGCCGTAGAGCACCGCCTGCTGGGGTGGGTTGAACGCCGGGGGGCCGAGCGCCGACAGCACGGCGATGACGGCCACGGCGGTGGATCCGGTGGCCACGGCCACGATGGCCAGGTAGGCGATGCGCACGCCGCTGAGGAACAGCCACCGCCGGTACTCCGAAGTGGTCCGCGACACCGAGGCGTTGTGCGGGTGGAGCACGGAGCCCGTGTACAAGGCCGCGCCCACGAAGGCGAGCAGCGGTCCGGACACGGTCAGGATCCATGCCGAGGCGGTGGGTGCCGGACCGACGGCGTGCAGGGCCAGGCCGAGGATGACGGCGAGGACCATCGACTGGTCGAACCAGCCCGTCGAGCGACGCTGCGGGATGGGGGCGTCACGGCGCATCAGATGGATGCAGAGGGCGTTGGGCACGACGTAGACGGCGTTGGTCAGGGCGGCGATCGCCGTGCCTGCCGGGCCGACCAGGGCCCCGGCGATGGGAAGGACCCAGAAGGTGGCGTTGGGAAACGCGGCCCAGCCCTCCAGCTCGGCCAGCCCACTGCTCCGTCGACCGCGGCCGAGATGGGCGACCCCGAGCAGCAGCCCACCCACACAGGCGATCAGGATGGGGGCGACGATCTGATGGGGCGCGGTCAACCGCCAGGCCGAGAACAGCCCGAGCAACGCCGCCGTCGCCACCAGCTGGAAACGAAGGTACACCGGCCAGCCCCGCTTGAGCCGCGGGCCGCCGTGATGGACGGCCAGGCCCATCAGTGCGCCGACCAGGTAAGCCCCGAAGGTGATGGCCAGGTTCAAGCGCCGACCCTAACCCAGCCACTCAGGAGGCCGGGGCACTCGGCGACCGATCTCGACGCCACCCGCCGTCCGGGCGGGGATCCCGATAGCGTCTGGTCGTGGCAGAAGACGACACCGACCGGAACATCGACGACCTCCTCCGTTCGCTGGGCGCGACCGACGAGCAGATCGACATCGCCCGGCGGGACGGTCACCTCGTCGGGATGGCCGCCGACCTGGTGTTGACCAAGGACGATGTGCTCTCCGCTGTCGATCTGGCCGCCCAGGCCGAGGTGCCGGTGGAGGTGGTCCTGTCACTGTGGCGGACCCTGGGCGTCGCCGTGCCCGACGAGCAGCTGCCGATGTTCTCCGACCGGGACGCCGAGTTCACCTCCTTCATCCTCCGGACCAATCCGGTCGGGTCGCACGGCGACGAGCTGCTGCGGGTGCTGGGCAGTTCGCTCACCCGGGTGGCCGAGGCCGCTGTCGCCGTCTACGTCCAGACGGTCGAGCCGGAGCTGGAGCAGGCCGAGGTCGACCTCACGGTGGTGGCCAACAAGATGGCCAACGTCACCGCTACGGCCCTGCGCCTCGGCGACTCGATGGGCACCATCTTCTCGCACCACATGCGGGACGCCATCCTCCGCCAACGTGCCGCCCAGACCGGGGTGACCGACAGGTCCCTGCACCGGTTGGCCGTGGGGTTCATCGACCTTGTCGGCTTCACCCCCCTTTCCCTGCGCAGCTCGCCGGCCAAGCTGCTCGGACTGATCAGCCAGTTCGAGGCCAAGGCGTTCGACGTGGCGTCCGGTCACAGCGGCCGGATCGTCAAGCACATCGGTGACGAAGTGATGTTCGTCGCCCTTGATGCCGGCGCCGGATGCGCCATCGCCCGCGACATCACCGCGGCCTACTCGGAGGGTATCGAGCCACGCGGCGGCGTGGCCTACGGCGACGTGATCACGCGGCACGGCGACTACTACGGCACGGTGGTCAACCTGGCCTCCCGTCTCGCCGAGCTGGCGGTGCCCGGTGAGGTCCTGGTCGACGGAGCGGTCGCCTCGTCGGCCACCGGCCGGTACGCCTTCCGGCCGGCCGGGCGGCGACTCCTCAAGGGCTTCGACGATCCCATCGAAGTCTTCTCCCTCGACATGGTGCCGGCGGGGTCTGCGGGGTCTGCGGGGTCTGTGGGGTCTGCGGCGCCTGCCACGTCTGCCACGTCCGCCACGTCCGCCGCGTCCGCAGACCGATCCGATCCTCCGGGTTGACGCCGCCCGTCCGGTACCGCTCCGACGACGAGGACAGCGGCCGTTGGCTCGGCTTTCCCTACCGGCAGGGCGACATCGTGATCAGCACGCGCTCCAAGAGCGGGACCACCTGGGTCCAGATGATCTGCGCCCTGTTGGTCTTCCAGACTCCCGAGCTGCCGGACACGCTGTCCCGTCTGTCTCCCTGGCTCGACTGGCTCGGCACCCCTCGGAGCGAGGTGTACGCCCAGCTCTCGGCACAGCGGCACCGGAGGTTCATCAAGAGCCATACCCCGCTCGACGGCCTACCCCTCGACCCACGATGCACCTACATCGTCACGGTGAGGCATCCGCTCGACATGGCGGTGTCGCTCTACCACCAGGGGGAGAACCTCGACCGCGCTCGCATCCGCCACCTCCTCGGGCGGCCCGAGCCCGACACGCCGGACGCGGGTCGACCGCCGCTGCACGATTGGCTCCTGTCGTGGATCGACCAGGAGGCCGACCCCCAGGAACAGCCGGACTCGCTACCCGGCGTGATGTGGCACCTGGCCGACGCCTGGCACCGTCGCAACGAACCCAACATCGTGCTCGTCCGCTACGACGACCTGTGCACCGACCTCGGCGGTGAGATGCGCCGCCTGGCCCGACTGCTCGGGATCACCGTGCCCGATCAGCTCTGGCCCGAGCTGACCGGAGCGGCGACCTTCGAAGCCATGCGGGCGGACGCCGGTCGGCTCGCACCGGACCCGGCGGGAATCTTGAAGGACAGTGCCGCATTCTTCCGGCGGGGAGGCTCGGGAGCCGGCGCCGAACAGCTCACCGACGACGAGTTCGGGCGCTATCGGGCGCGTGTGGCCGAGTTGGCTCCACCCGATCTGTTGCCGTGGCTGCACCGGGATGCGACCGACCCGAGGTGAGCGCGACGGAGGCCGACGTGGCGCACAGCTGCTCGACCTGTGGCGAGAGCACCGCTCAGCCGGGCCAGAGGCGCGACCCGAGTCCCGAGGCCCGTGCCACCGGCCGGTCGACGGCGGAACGGATCGACGACTCGCTGGCCACGATGGTCAGCTGATCCCTGGCCCTGGTCACCGCGGTGTAGAGCAATTCCCGAGTGAGTATCGGAGACCCGGTCGGCGGCAACGACACGACGGCATGGGGGAACTCGGAACCCTGGCTCTTGTGGATGGTCATCGCCCACCAGCTCTCGACACGGTCGAGCCTCGAGGGGGCAAGCATGCGCACGCCACCTTCGGACATCAGCGCGACCTCCATCCCGCCGTCGCTGCTGACCACGACGCCGACGTCGCCGTTGGCCACCCGGTTGACCCGGTCGTTTCCCGTCACGATGATCGGCCGGCCGACGAACCACCGCCGAGCCCGCCTCAGTTGCGGCAGCCGGGCGGCGACTTCGGCCTCGATCTGGTCATCCCAGTCGTAGAGACCCAGCGGTCCGTGCCGGGTGGCGGCCAGGAGCTTGATCCGTGCCGCCGCGGCCAGTGAATCGTCCACCTCACCGCGGAGGGCGCTCGCGGCCAGGTCGACACCGGCCTCGACCAGCTGCCGCCGGACCTCCTCGACACCGGCCCCGTCGGTGTCGAGGACCCACCGGACGTCGGGACGTCCGGTGCCGAGGACGTCCACGACGGCGTCGCCATCCCCCAGCCGGATCGATTCGGCCAGGGCCGCGATGGTCGAGTCGGCACCGAAGCGGTGCATCCGCCTGAGCACGGTCACCCGGCCGGCCAGTGGCGACTCCTCCTGACCGTCGTCGGTGCCCGGCTCCCCCACCGGGCCGACGAGGTCCCCGAGGACCGTCCCCGCCTCGATGCTGGCCAGTTGGTAGGGATCGCCCACCAGCACCAGCCGCGCATCAGGCCGCAACCCGTCGAGCAACCGGGCCATCAGTGGGAGCGACACCATCGACGTCTCGTCGATGACGGCCAGATGGCACGGCAGCGGGTTGTGGCCATCGTGGGTGAACCTCGGGCCCGGGAGCCACCCGAGGAGCCGATGGATGGTGGTGGCGTCGGTGGCAGCCAGGGTCTGGGCCACCCCCTCGCTTATGGCGCCGCTTCCGACCAGGCCGGAGACTTCACCCCGCACGGCGTCCCGCATCCGTTGAGCCGCCTTGCCGGTCGGCGCCGCCAGCACCACGTCCAGGGTGCGGCCCTCGGCTTCCGCCAGCCGGTGGGCAACGGCCAGCAGCCGGGCCACGGTGTGGGTCTTGCCCGTGCCGGGGCCGCCGGCGATGATCGACACCCCCGAGGTCATGGCCCGGCGGACCGCGGTCCGCTGCAGGTCGGGCGCACCGGCGCCGGCCGGATCGAACAGGTCGTCGAGGGCGGCCTCGAGAGCGTCGTCCGTACCGCCGCCCACGGGCGCGCCGGCCCGGGCCCGGTGGGTCAGGTCGGCGGCCACGGCCCGCTCGTCATGCCAGTAGCGCTGGAGATAGAGGCGGTCGCCGTCCCACACCAGGGGGCGGACCGGGTCGAGGGGCAGGGCACGGGGGTCCTGCACCAGGGGAGAACCCTTGAGGGCCCGAATCCATGAGGGCAACCGGGGCCACGGGAGGTCGCCGAAGGCCCGGCCCGAACTGTCCCCTTCCACGACCTGCTCCGCCAGGCGGGACAGGTCGACGCAGACATGGCCGAAGCGCGGTGCCCGTGCCGCGACGGCCAGGGCCAGCACCATGTCATCACCCACGTCGGGCTGGAGCCTGACCATGGTGGCGGCAAGGTGCACCTCGAAGGACCCGAATACGCCGGCCTCGACGAACGGCGCCAGCACGGCCACCCCGTCCGGAACCACCGGCTGCCTCACGACCACGGCCGACCGGCTCACGAGGCCAGCTCCGACACGGCCCGACCGTCGAGCAAATCGCTCAGGGCGACCACCAGCGCGGGCGGGACGGCCCACTCGAACACGCCGTGCGGCCGGCCGTCACTCAGCCTGACGTCGGGTCCGGTCATACCTCGGACGAACAGGTACGCCACCCCACCGAGATGGTCGTCCGGGCGGTAGCC
>JBEKIU010000097.1:0-15219 GCA_050011635.1 Acidimicrobiales bacterium | reverse complement strand
CCGCCGATCACATCGGCTCGTAGCTGGGCTCCGTCGGATCGAGCCGTGGCGGGTGGGGGACGGCACCGTTGCCCCGCCCGTCGGCCGGGGCCGCCCCAGGTTGTCGCCGGGTGGAGCCGACGATCCCGAGGTCGGCCGGTCGCAGCCGCAGCGTGTCGTACCAGTAGCGGACGGTCCACGACGGCCAGTTGTTGGTCACCCTCCCCGACGCGTTCTTGTACCAGCTCGTGCAGCCGGCCACCCAAGCCGTGGCGGACAGCATGTGCTGAGTCCTCTGGTCGTCCCGCTGGTAGGCGTCGACGCCCACGCCAACCAGTGGAGCAGCACCCGTCTCTGTCGACCTGACCTGGACGGCCATGGCCTGCAGGATGAGGTTGATCTGGCGCTCCACCATGAACAGGATCGAGTTGTGACCGAGGTTGGTGTTGGGCCCGTAGAGCAGGTAGCAGTTCGGAAACCCGGGCACCGCCGTACCGAGGTAGGCGTGTGCGCCGTCGCTCCACGCCCCGGCCAGGGACCGCCCCCCTGCACCGTGGATGGGGATGTGGGCCAGGAAGTCCGTGGTGGAGAAGCCCGTGCCGAAGATGAGGACGTCGGCGGGGCGTCGTCGCCCGTCGGCGGTCACGATGGTGTCGGCCTCGATGTGACCGATGGGCTGGTCGACCACTTCGACGTTGGGCCGCATGAGGGCCGGGTACCACTCGCTGGAGATGAGGATGCGCTTGCAGCCGAGGGGATAGTCGGGCACCAGGGTCCGCTCGGGCAGGCGCTCGGAGACCACCTCCCGACGGATGCCCTTGGCGAAGAGCTGCCCCAGCTTGCGCCCCGCCCACCCGTCCTTGCGGAACCAGATCCATCGCGACTCGAGACCCCAGTAGATCCACCACCGGTAGGCGCGTTCGACCACCTTGATGTTGTCGAACATCCACCGGGCCAGGGCTCCATAGGTGCGGTCCTTCTTCGGGGCCACGTAGTTCGGGCTGCGCTGATAGATGGTGAGCTCGGCGGCCCGCTCGGCCACCCGGGGCACGAACTGGATGGCGCTCGCCCCGCTCCCCACCACGGCGACCAGCTTCCCGTCCAGATCGCACCCGTGGTCCCAGCGGGCCGAATGCCACATCGGCCCGGCGAAGCCTGTCAGGCCCGGCAGGTCGGGCACGTGGGGCCGGTTGAGCTGGCCACAGGCGAAGATCACGTCGTCGGCCTCGATCTCCTCCTCGCCACCGGCCGATGTCAGTACCAGCCGCCACCTCCGTCCGGCCTGGTCGAGGTCGGCGCGCTGGACGGTCGTGCCCAGACGGAGATGGGGCCCGAGGCGGAAGCGCTCCACACACCGCTCGGCGTAGGACAGGATCTCGGGCTGCTCGGCGAAGCGACGGGACCAGTCGGACTTCGGGGAGAAGGAGAAGGAGTAGAGGTGGGAGGGGACGTCACACCCGCTTCCCGGGTAGGTATTGTCCCGCCAGGTGCCCCCGACCGCATCGGACTGCTCGACGATGGTGAAGTCGCGTAGGCCTGACCGGACCAGCTGGATGGCGATCGCCAGTCCGGAGAGGCCGGCTCCCACGATCACGACGGCGGGCGTGGGCCGTCCCTCGCGGCGGGCGGCGCGGACCTCCCGTTCCAACCGCCTGCGCCCGATGTCCAGCGCCATGTGAGCTCTCCGGTTCCGGGACCGCACCTCCGCCTGCGTCCGACCTTCGGGCAGGTACCGCGGTACCCCGATGGTAGGCCCGACGGCCGCCGGGCGACACTGTGGCCCTGGCACCGTGCCCGGACGCCTGTTGGCCTTGCGAACCCGGCCCGCAGTCACCAGACTCATGGGGTGACCGACGGGCAGCCGGAATCCCGACCGGTACCGCCGAGTTCGTGGGCGTCACGCCGGGCCCGGGCCCGGGCCCGCTCGTCCCAAGCGCTCAGGTCGCTGTTGCGCCCGGAGGGACTGCCGGCCGAAGCTGCGGCCCAGCTCGAGGCGGCCTTCGGGAGCGTGGGCCGGGCCGCCATCTCCGGAGGGCGGGGGAGGCTCCGGCGGGTCCATAGCCAGGTGAAGGCCGCCCCGCCACGGCTGCTCGACTGGATGTCGGGTCAGGTCCTCGACCATCCCGCCGCCCTCTACGACCAAAAGGGCGTGGAACTGCTGGCGTCGCGCCAGGGCCGCTCCATCTCGACTGCCATGGGTGCGCTGCAGCTGGCGCTGGTGACCGCGGCCGCGGCGACCACCCTCGAAGGGGGTCCGGTCCTGGCCCTGGCCATCGACGGCGCGGTGGGCCAGATGGCGTCCGTGGTCCACGGGTTCTGTGACTGGTACAACACCGGGTCCTACCTGGTGCGCCGGCTCGACGAGCACGGGATCGCGGTGGACCGGACCGAAGTGCGGCGCCTCACCACTGCCGCGCTGATGTCGAAGGGGCGGGCGGTGGACCAACGGGCCCTTGCCCGTTCCACCGAGCTGCGCCTGATCCGGAGCTGGGTGGGCCGTGGGCTCGTCGACGCCCTGCCCTTCGGCTCCACCCTCGGGCGTGCGTCGCTGCGGGCCGCCTCCCGTATCGACGAGTCCGACCTGTTCGGGCTGGTCAGAGCGGTTCGGGAGGAGCCGGGCTGAGAGCGGAGGGGTCGGATCCGACCGGCGCCGGACCCGCCGTTCGTTCGAGCCGCTCCGGTGCTCCCCGTAGGATATGACGGCGGTCCCGAGGCCGCCGAACGGGGAGTGATAGATGAGCGACGCGTCGTCAACGGTGGTGGCCGAACCGCCCGCCGGCCTGTCCCATCGTCGTGTCCTGGTCATCATCGGTGCCCTCATTTTGGGCATGTTCCTGGCTGCCCTGGACCAGACGGTGGTGGCCACGGCACTGCCCACCATCGTCGGCGACCTGCACGGCGCCTCGCACATCACCTGGGTGGTGACGGCCTACCTGTTGACGTCGACCGTGTCCACGCCGCTGTGGGGAAAGCTCGGCGACCAGTACGGGCGCAAGTTCTTCTTTCAGGCCGCCATCGTCATCTTCCTATTCGGCTCCGCGCTCACGGGACTGAGCCACTCGATGCTCGAGCTCATCGCGTTCCGCGCCCTGCAGGGACTGGGCGGCGGCGGCCTCATGGTGGGCGCCCAGACCATCGTCGGCGACGTGGTCTCCCCTCGCGAGCGGGGCCGCTACATGGGGTTGTTCATGGCCATGTTCGGCGTGACCACGGTGATAGGCCCGCTGATCGGCGGCGTGTTCGTCGACTACCTGAGCTGGCGGTGGATCTTCTACATCAACATCCCCATCGGGGCGGTCACCCTGGTGATCACCACCTTCACCCTTCCCGGGGCCCTGAGCCGGATCCACCGGGTCATCGACTACCTGGGCACCTCGATGCTGGCCCTGTCGGCCAGCTGCCTGGTGCTCTACACCAGCCTGGGCGGGACGTCGTACCCGTGGTCGTCGCCGTTCATGGTGGCCCTGGCCGTGGCCGGGGTCGTGTTCGGGGTGGCCTTCCTGTTCGCCGAGCGTCGGGCCGAGGAGCCGGTGATCCCGCTCAAGCTCTTCGCCACCCCTGTGTTCAGCGCGGCCAGTGCCATCGGGTTCGTGGTCGGCTTCGCCATGTTCGGCGCGCTGACCTTCCTCCCTCTCTTCTTCCAGGACGTCAAAGGGATCAGCCCCATCCAGTCGGGGGTTCGGCTGTTCCCGTTGATGGGTGGCCTGCTCGTCGCCTCCGTCGGGTCGGGCCAGATCGTCAGTCGGTGGGGCCGGTACAAGATCTTTCCCATCATCGGGACCGCGCTCATGACCATCGGGCTCTTCCTCATGTCGATGATCGGTGTCACCACCGGTGCCTGGACGATCGCCGCGTACATGGTGGTCTTCGGCTTCGGGCTCGGGCTCGTCATGCAGGTGCTGGTGGTCGCGGTCCAGAATGCCGTCCCCTACGAGGAGCTGGGCACTGCCACCTCCGGGACGACCTTCTTCCGGATGATCGGCGGCTGTTTCGGGACGGCGGTCTTCGGTGCCGTCTATGCCAACCTGGTGATTTCGAACGTTCTGAGCGCGCTGCATCTGGGCAAGGTTCCGGCGGGCTTCAATCTCAACGCGGAGAACCCGTCGGCCATCCACCACCTGCCGGCCGTGGTGCAGGCCGGGGTGATCAGCGGGATCGCCCACACGATCCAGACCCTCTTCCTCATCGGCGTACCGATCGCCTTCGTGGCCTTCCTGCTCAGTTGGACGCTCCCCGAGCTCGAGCTGCGCAAGTCGATCCGCACCTCCGAACCGGGTGAGAACCTCGGGATCCCCGAACCCAGGACATCCCTCGGCGAGATCCAGCGCATCCTCGAGCGGGCCGCCAGCCGCGAGAACCGACGTGAGCTCTACGAAACGCTGTCGACACGGGCCGGCCTCGACATCGACCCGCGGTCGGCCTGGATGCTCTACCGGCTGGCCGATCGGCCCGGGTGCAGCCTCGAAGAGGTCAGCAAGCGTCTGAAGGTCGATCCCGATCGGTTGGAGGCGGCCGTGGACTCACTGGTGGAGGCCGGGATGGTCGGACGAGACGCTTCCGCCGGCGGGGGCGAGCTCGTCCTCACCGCGTCAGGGAAGTCGGCGATCGACAGCCTCACCGTGGCCCGGCGCGACTCGATGACCGAGCTGTTGGAGGGCTGGGACCCCGAAACCCATCCCGAGGTCGTCGACATGGTCCGCCAATTGGCCAAGGCGTTGCTGGCCGACGACGACAAGCTGCTGGCCGACGCCCGTACCACCACGGTGTGACCGGCTCAGTCCCGACGTCAGTTGGTTCGACGTCAGGCGGTGCGACGTCAGGCCGTGCGATGTCAGCAGGTTCGACGTCAGGCGGTGCGACCGAAGATGGCGACCAGAGCATCGGTCATCACCGCCTTGGCCTGGTCGAGGTCGAGGCCTTGGTCGTGACAGAGGAGGTGGCGCGACTCGAAGGAGGCGAGCACGTCGGCCGCCGCCAGCGACATGGCCGCGACCTCCGGTCCCATCGCCTCCAGCTCCGGAGCGAAGAGCCTCTGCATCTGTGATCGCAGGAAGGCGCGGTTCTGCGCCAGGGAGGCGGCCAGCAACGGCTGGAACGGGGAGCGCAGCCTCGCCACGGCGGCGGCGTTGCCGACCGCGCCGAAGAGCCGGAACCTCTGGTCGACCAGCGCGGCGACCTTCGTGGTCACCGGGGCGTCCGGCGTCGCATCGATGGGCACCAGCGGGATGGCCCGTTCGATCTGGCGGTCGATGGCCTCCATGATGAGATCGTCGACGTCGTCGAAGTAGCGGAACAGCGAGCGGGGCGAGAGCCCTGACCGGGTGGCGATCTCCTCGGCGCTCGGCCGCAGGTTGCCCTGGCTGTAGAGGTCGAGCAGGGCCTCGACGACCGCCTCCCGGTTTCGTTGACGGCGCAGCTGGCGTCCATCGGTGGTGGCGGCCTGGGTGTCTTCGGCGGTCGGACCGTCCGAACCGCTGAGGTGGATCGACTCGGTCTCTGTGTCAGTGGCCATAGTGACCATGAGGTTACTGGCCGGCCGGGTCCCCGCTCGGATCGCCCGACCGGCGCGGTGGCGGGAACGCCGGTGGCGTAGCCTGGCCGGGCACGTGACGAGCCGGGGTGCCGTGCGAGCTCCGCGGCCCGGCGAGGAGGAACATGGCAGGCGAGCTGGCACTCGATTCACTTCGACGGCGCATGCAGGCGATGCACTCGCTGTACCACGACGCGGTCTCGACCATGGACCTCGACCAGGTCAACCACTTCGAGCGTGAAGGGGTGCTCCCCATCGCCTTCAGCCTGTTCCACATCGTCAACATGATGGATGCGTCGTTCATGCTGATGACCGGTACACCGCCCATCTGGGACGACGAGTGGGAGTCGAGGGTACAGCCGGCCATCGCCGACCATGGAAAGCACCGGACCGTAGAGGAGATGGTCCATCAGCGCATCGGGGACTATGCGGCCTTTCAGGCGTACATGGGAGCGGTGTTCGCCCGGACCGAAGCGTGGCTCGCCGAGCTCGACCCGGCCGAGCTCGGGAGAATTGTCGTCAGCCGCCCGTTCCCTCCCCAGGTGGCGAGCACGTACAGTGCCCGGGTGGCCGGACCGGACGGCATCACCCTGCTCGATGCCACCGAGTGCTGGATCTACCAGCACGGCCTCCGTCACATGGGCGAGATCGAACTGGCCCGTGGCCTGGTCGGATTGGGCGGCATGACGTCATAGATCGGGCTCCTGACCGACTCAGCCAGGATCGACGTCCGGGGCCGGGTCGGTGAACCCCCGGCTGCGTATGCCGTCGGTCAGGTGCCGGTCCACGACGTCACTGACCGCCGAGGCGGCCGAGGCGTGGCCGGACAGTGTCGTGACGAACGGGGCCTTGTCGAGCGAGAAGAGGAGGCAATCGGTGTCGGCGGTCACGGTGGCCTGCCGCGGCACGTCGCGCACGAGGGCAATCTCGCCGAAGCCGTCGCCGCGCCCGACCGTCCCGACGTCGATCCCCGAGCGGGTGACGGTCAGCGTGCCGTCGGCCACTGCGTAGTAGTGCTCGCCCCGCTCGCCCTCGGTGATCACGACCGTACCGGCCGGTACTCGCTGCGACTCGAGCTCCCGGGCCACGCCCTCGAGCGACGGCGGGCTCAGGGCGGCGAAGATGGGTAGTGACCGCAACAGCTGGATCTCCACGTGGGGAATGGTGGCCCCCGCGTCGATCTTCAACAGCTGTCGCCAGAGGCCGGCCACGAGGAGCACGGCCAGGACCGCCGGGGCGACCAGGGCGGCCCGCACGCCACCGACGGCGATGCCGACCCGTACGAGTACGGCGCCGGCGGCCAGGCCGAAGTCGGTGGTGGCCTCGAAGATCGAGAACGCCCCGGCGATGGCGTCGGGCGGGGCAGCCCGCTGCAGGAGGGTGCGACCGGTGATGTCGAAGACGGTGCCGGACAGGCCGACGGTGGCGATGAGGATGAAGGCCACCGTGACTCCCGGGATGACGGCGATGAGAGCCAGGGCGCCGACCGACACGGTCAGCGAGAGGATGAGTGTCCGCGACAAATGGCTGCGGCCGACCAGGAACGCGGTGACGAAGCCGGCGACCAACGCTCCCGCGCCGAGCGCGGCGTTCAGATACCCGGCACCGCCCGCCCCCAGGTGGAGGATGGTGAGGGCCAGGATGACGCAGAGCAGGTCGAGCGACCCGATGAGGACGAAGTAGAAGGAGTGGAGCGTCAGGAGGACACGTAGCTGCGGATTGCGCAGGATGGTGGCCAGGTTGGACCGGGCTCCCGCGGTGATCGAGTCCGGTGTCGACGCGCCAGTCGTGTCGAGGTCTCCGGTCGTGGCGCCGGTCCCGTCGTGCTCGGCGCCCCCGCCCGGCTCGCCGCCCCCTCGGGTATGCCCGTCATCGGGGCGCGGAGCAGCGGCCGGCGCCGACGCCGCTTCGGCCCGGACCGCGGCCAGGGGGCCGGCGACTCCGATGACGAGGATCGTGGACACCGCGGCCAGGGCGCCCATCACGGCCACGGCCAGCGTCAGGCCGCTCAGGGCCAGGACGACGCCGGCGATGGCCGGTCCGACGAGGCTGGCCCCACCCTCGGTCCACCCGGTCATGACGTTGGCCGCGGTGAGCTCGTCGGGTGTGCGCACGATGGCCGGAAGGAGGGCCGCCTGGGCCGGCCGGGTGGGCGTCATGGTGAGCGCGGTGACCGGGGCGAGCAGGTAGATCACGAATGTCGGCGCACCGGCCCCGATGCCGACTGCGACAGCGGCGAACGACCCGGCCTGGAGCGCGTAGCTGTAGGCCAGCACCCGGCTGGGCCGGCGGCGGTCGGCGAAGGAACCGATGAACGGGGCGAGCACGATGCAGGGGATGAGCTGGACGAGGGCCATCGTCATGCCCGCGGTCGGCCCACCTCGCTGATAGGCGAAGACCAACAGGACGAGCCAGATCCCGAACTCCGCCGTGGCGAACAGGGCGTAGGCCAGACCCACACGCCTGAGCGTGGGGTTGCCGAAGGCGGAACGGAAGACCGAGAGGACGAGATGAAGCCGCCGGGACATGGTTCTACTCGGCCCTCAGATTCGGACCCGGGCTCTCAGCCCGTTCCCGCTCAGCCCGCCTGTGACCACCGGGTCGCCCCGAGGATCCGGGTCAGAGCAGGTTGAGGATGTGGAGCCCGCGCTTCCCGTGGCGGAGGTGCTTCCCGCCCTTGCCGTGGTGCCCGCCACCGGGCAGGAGCTTCCCGATGACCGACTTCACGGTGGCGAACGGGATCGCCTTCACCTGTGCGGCTGGTGGCACGGTGATGGTCACGGCATCGCCATACCCGCTCAGATCGAGGCTGGCCGTGACACCGAGCTGGTGCTTCTTCGTGTTCGCCGACGCCGTCAGGTCCGCCTGGACCAGCTGATTCGACGAGTTGGCCCACAAGGTGGCGGAGAGGCTGGCCCGGTGATGGCCAGCGGCGGCGGCGATCGTGTTGCCGGTCACCGGCACGCTGTCCACGACGGAGCTGCCCAGCGAGGTCACGGTGGCGTGATGGGACTTGGCCAACTGGACGATGGCGCTTACGTTGCCGAGTCCGGTGGCGACCTTGGAGAGGATGCCGTTGACGGCGGTGGCAGCCGAGCTCGGGAGCGTGACGGAGATCCAGGGTTCCCCGACCAGCGTCTGGAGGCTCGGAACATTGAGATAGATCGTGCCGTCGGCCAGGACGGCCTGGACGGTTTCGGGTGCGGTGGACCCACCGGGGAGCAACCCGGCCACCACTGCCGGAAGGTTGACGCTCAACGCCGCCTCATCGGTGGCCAGGTCGGCCACGCCGGTGCCGGTCACGTCGACCGGTGACGGGGTGAGACCGCTGACCGCCACGCTGAAGGTGAAGCTCGCCGTCGTCACCGGGGGTCCCAACGCGTGCTTGGCCACTTTCGAGGAACTCGATGCGGCACCGGCGGAACCGACCAGTCCGAAGGCTGCTCCGGCCCCGACGGCTCCCACGATCCCCACGCAGGCCAGCCACTTGGACGTCTTACGGATCTTCATCGGGTATCCCCCTCAGTACCGGCTCCGCGCTCCGGGAGCCCGACAGAAGCGTACACACTGGCCGTGGAAGGTGTGCGTCGCCGGACGAGGTCGGTCGATACCGGCTGCCGCTAGGAGCGTTCCGGCTCTGCCAGGCTCGGATCGAGCCGCAGCTCGTGTCTGGCCATGGCCTCGAAGAACCCGACGAATCCTTCGCCGTCCGAGGCTCGGAAGAACGATCGGGCGGGGTCGGGGAGCTCCCGCCCAGGCGCCAAGGTGTCGACATGCCACGCCCTCGAAGCCCGGTATTCGAGGGCGACGGCGCGCTGGTGGACGGCGCGGATGCTCCCGCCGGTGACGAAGACCCCGTGGTTGGCCAGGAGGGCCATGTCCGCGTCTCCCATCGAGGCCACCGCCCGGGCCGCGCTGTCGCGGGCGTTGACCGGGCCGTCGTACTCGTCCACGACCACGAGCTCGCCACCCCCCAGCGCCGAGCTCTGGTCATAACAGGGGGGGATGCGGGCCAGGTCGGCCCAGATGGTCGCATACCGCGGGTGGCTGTGGACGGCCACCACCACGTCCGGGCGCTGCCGGTGCAGCTCGAGATGGAGGGGAATGCCGAGTGGCACCGGCCATCGGCCGTCGAGGACCTTGCCGTCGAGGTCGATCACGAGGACGTCCTCGGGCCGGATCTCCTCCCACAGCAGGAGCCATGGGTTGCACAACAGCGTTCCATCCGGCTGCCGGTAGGTGATGTGCCCGGCCAGATGGTCGTCGTAACCCTCCCGCCACAAGGTGCGGGCCAAGAGGACCAGTTCCTGGCGTGGTGTCAGGTCGGGCAGCAGCGACCCCGCGGTGGGAACGAACGGAGCGCCGTTCACGAAACGCTCAAGGTACGGGCTTGTCGGGAAGGGACCAGCGGTAGAGCCGGGCCGCATTCAGATGGGTCATCTTCCGCAGGTCCTCGACCGGCAGATCACCCCAACAGCGCTCGATGACGTCCTGGGTGTCGGGCCACGTCGAATCGCCGTGGGGATAGTCGACCTCCACCATGATGTGATCGATACCGATCCGGTGCCGTGTCCCGATGGTGGAGGGATCGTCGATGGTGCAGAACCAGAAGTTCCGGGCCAGGACCTGCGCAGGCAGCAACCCCGACCGGTCGTAGTCACGTCCGTAGCCCGACCGCTCCACGATGTTGTCGAGCCGGTCGAGCAGCATGGCCACCCAGCCGATCCCCCCTTCGCTCATGGCGATCTTTATCTCCGGGTAGCGAGCCGGTAGACCCGACCAGATCCATTCGGCGCAGGCCGACAGCGACATCTGACCGAACAGGGTGGCCCCGAGGGCGACCAGAGGGCTGTCCGCCGGCATGTCGGGCATGCCCGACGAGCCGACATGGAGCGAGATGACCGTGTCGGTCTCCTCGCAGGCCGCGATGATCGGCTCCCAATACCCCGAGAACAGGCTGGGCAGCCCGATCCGGTGGGGTCGCTCGGGAAGGGTGACCGATCGGAATCCCCGTTCGGCGTTCCGCCGGATCTCGGCCGCCCCGAGCTCGGGGTCGGCGAGGAAGGTGATGCCACAGGGGATGATGCGGTCGGGATACGGCTGCCACCACGCCTCGTAGAGCCAGTCGTTCCAGGCCCGGGTGACGGCCAGCCCCAGTTCGGGGTCCTTGGCTCCGGAGAACACCCGTCCCGAAAATCCGGTGATCTGGGAAGGGAAGTTGAGGGATGCCCACACCCCGTTGATGTCCATGTCGGCGATCCGGGCATCGATGTCCCAGCACCCGCGGCGCATGTCCTCGAACCGGGTCGGCTCCAAGGTCACGCACTCCGGGCGCCGCCCGGCCACCGCGTTCATCCCCACCTGTGAATAGAGGTTCCCGTCGAATTCCCACAGTTGGAAGCCCTTGGAGTTCTCGACGACCTTGGGCGCCTGATCCGCGAATCGCCGGGGCAGGCGACCCTCGAACATGTCGGGTGGCTCGACCAGGTGATCGTCGACCGAGATCACGGTGTAGCGGACGGCCCTGGGCTCGGGGTCTGGGAGCAGGGTGTCCCGGCGGGTCAAGGTGCTCACGTCGATCTCCCCACCGTTCGATTATGCCAGTTCGGGCCCGTTCGACCCGATGGCGGAACGGACCAGGTCCTGTCCGGGCCGGATCAGGACGTTGCCGCGGGTGGCTCGGCCCGGTCGGTCGACCGCCCCCCCGGTCGTCACCACGGAGAAGGCTCGGGACCACCGGACCGATTGACATGTGACCAAATGGTCACCTAATATGGAGGGGTGGACGATGTGTTCAGAGCACTTGCCGATCCGACGCGGAGGAGCCTCCTCGACGAGCTCTTCCGCCGGGACGGCCAGACGCTGGGCGAGCTCGAAGGGCGCTTCGCCATGTCACGTTTCGGCGTGATGAAGCACCTGAAGCAGCTGGAAGAAGCCGGCCTCGTGGTCACCAGGCGACGGGGGCGCGAGAAGCTCCACTTCCTGAACCCGGTTCCGATCCGGCTCGTCCACGACCGTTGGGTCAGCAAGTACGCCGAGCCCTGGGCGGCAACGCTCAGCGGCCTCAAGCACAGACTGGAGAATCCCATGGAGAAGGTATTCGAGATCTACATCCGGACGACACCCGAGCGCCTCTGGGAGGCGATCACCGACAGCGAGATCCGGAGCAAGTACCAGTTCGGTGCGCTGGTCAGCTCGGACTGGACACCCGGCTCGCACTTCGAGATGCGCACTCCCGGCGGGATGGCCCTCGGGGAGGGGGAGATCCTCGAGGTCGACCCACCGCATCGGTTGGTCCAGACGATGACCGCCCTGTGGAGCGACGAGGTGAAGAGCGAGGGATCCTCGCGGATCACCTGGGAGATCGAGCCCGTGCAGGATTCCTGCCGCCTGACCGTGACCCACGACCTGCTCCGCGACGGGGCCAACGACCAGCTCTACGGTGGCTGGCCGATGATCATCTCGGGTCTGAAGACCTGGCTGGAGACGGGGGAGCTGCTGACAACCCCCGGTTCCCTCATGTACGGCTGAGGTCCCGCTCCGGCCCTCACGGTCGGATGTCGGTGCCGCACCAGTACGCCGCGTCGTGGTTGAATGCCCGGACCGGACAGAGGAACTCGTAGGGGAACACACCGGCAAGGTCAGCCAGGTCGGCATCGGACACGTCGACCCCCCGGAGGTCGGCATCGGACACGTCGGCGCCTTCGAGGTTGGCGCCGGACAGATCGGCATGGGACACGTCGGCGGAGATCAGGTCGGCACCGGTCAGATCGGCACCGGTCAGATCGGCACCGGTCAGATCGGCGAACGAGAGGTCGGCCTCGTCCAGGTCAGCTCCGGGCCCGACGAGATAGCCCTCGACCAGGCTCCAATCGACCGGCAGCCTTCTCGGCGTTCCGGTGATGCCGCTCGATGAGTCATCCTGCATGGTCGACCCGGAAAGGTCGGTACCGGTGAGGTCGACGGCTGACAGGTTGCAGTCACGCAGGATCGCACCGGCGAGTGTGGCTCCCGACAGATCGGCACCGAACAGATCGGTTCCGGTCACCGTCGCCCCCGACAGGTCGGCGCCGGCCAGGTCGGCATCGCGCAGGTCGGCACCGCTGAGGTCGGCACTGCGCAGATCGGCACCCGCCAGGTCCGCCCCGGTCAGGTCGCTGCCGGTGATGGCGGAGGAGGAGAGCGAGCAGCGCTGCAGATCGGCATAGGGTCCGACGTACCGGCAGTTCTGATTGCTCGAGGGGGTCGCCGGCACCTTCTCCGACTCGACGCCCATCCCAGCCGCGTTGACGGCCCTGACCGTGACCGAGTACGTCGTGCCGTCGACGAGGCCGGGCAAGGTACAGGCGTCGCGGCCCGACTCGGTGCAGCTCGACATCCCGGGGTTGGCGGTGACCGTCCACGCAGTGATCGGCGTCCCGCCGCCATGGACGGGTGGTGACCACGAGACGTCGATGTGGTTGTCCACGCCGACGGCCCGGACGTCCGTCGGCACACCCGGGGGTGCGGCCATCACCACGCATCCGCCGGCCGCATTGCTCCACAGCTCTTGAACGGCAAAGGTGTGACCGTCGGCACCGATGTCGTAATCCTCGTCCGACTGGCACTGGTCAGCGATCTCCCCCCGGGGGTCTCCATCGCCGAACCAACCGTCCGCCTCGGGGTCGGTGATGGATTCCGCCAATTCGTGACCCTCGGTGATGCTGACACCGTCGAGGGCGCCTCCGGCCCCGGCGTTGACCGAGAAGGCACCGCACTGTCCCCCGAACGGTCGGACCGGAAGGTACGGCAGCACCGTGAGGACCGGAGACCGCCCCGCGCCCCGGATCCCGAGTTGCTCGTGATAGGCGCAATCCTGTGAATCGGCGGACGGCAGGATCACGCCGGGGGGCAGGGCCACGATGATCTGGACGTTCTGGTCGTCGGAGCCTGCAGGGGCCGTGATGCCGAAATGTCTGGCCGCCGCCCGCCCCTCCTGCTGGATCCGGGCATCGCCAGGATGCCGGGGCGGCCGGTCGGACGGGTCGCTCCACTGTCCCCCGAGCCTGGGGTCGTCGCCTGCGCAGTACTGGGCCAGCGTGGAGAGCCACCGCGTCCGACCGACGGAGGACAGGAACTCGATGAGATAGGGCCGTTCGCCGTCCGGGTCGGACGTCCAACCCCAGAAGTCGACATACACCCTGGGCTCCGTCTGCACGGGGCCACCGTGGTCCACCAGTTGACCGCGGTCCGGGCAGTCGTCGGTCCGGGAGTTCGACACCGTGGGCCTGTCACCGGGGAAGACCGAGTCCAGCCCGCCCAGCGGCACGCCGGTCGCACCCGGGGCCTCGGCTCGTGCGGCCGCGGTGGCCACGTGTCCGCCGGCGGTGGCCCGGGTCGGCGTGACCGACGCAGACACCACGAGGAGTAGCGCGCCCACAACCGACGCCCCGGCAACCGAAGCCACAGCCACTTGCCGCCTGGGTCGGAACATGGGCATTCACCGCCTCGTCACCAACTGCCCCCGCCCCGTATCTTTCACCCACCGGACCGGGCCTGCACTGAAGGTGAGATCCTTCCAGATCGGGTGCCCGGCCCAGCACACCATCACCGACGGCGTCTGTGATGGGCATGGTGTTCGTTTGTCAGAATTGGCCTAATTATCGCCTGCAGGCGGTAGAACAATCCTCCAGCTAACGGCTGTAGACGATAATTAGGCCAATTCTGAAATTCTGGACAACTCTTGCCCTGCTGCCTTCACCGCCCTGCCGCAGCCCGGAGGTGGCCATCGATGGTCCGGTCAGGCTATGCCGTGGCACCCAGTGCCGTCTTGATCTGGCCCAGCGCCTGGGTTTCGGGCGGGCTCACGCTGTCCGCCCCCTCTCTGTGGGCGGCCGCCACCTTGTCGGCGACGGCGACGACGAACCGCCGGTAGGCCTCGAGCTCCTCGGCCGTCGCCTTTGTCTCCAGCACACTCACGGCTTGACGAATGTGCTGGAGACAGTGGTCCCGGACTTCGTCGGGGGTGTGGTACCTGGTGTGGTCGATCGCGGGTTTGGCGGCCACGATCTCGTCGAGGAGCTCGCTTGCCCCGTGGCTCCGACGCGCCTCTGCATAGGCCTTCGACATCGCCCACGTCTCGCGCAACATCCCTCCCCTGGCCGCCGTGATGACCACCAGACCGGCGCTGGGTGGGCCCTCGAGCACCTGTTTCCACTCGTCGTCGGAGAAGTCGGTCTTTTTCGTCATTCCTCACTCCAGTACTCGCGGATGCCCGCGCGGTGGCGGCCAGACCTGACGCTACTGCGCCGGCGCGCACCGTTCCCGGGCGGGCCCGGTCGGTGAGTCCGTCAGCCCCCCAGGTTGCGGCGCAGGGAGTCGAGTGAGTCGGCCAGCTCGGCCACCGAGGCCCGGAGCGCCAGGACGTCGGCTCGGAGCTCGTCGACCTCGCCCTGCAGCCGGAGGGTTTCGGCCCCCGATCTCTCCGGTGGCACCGACCCGGCCCCGAACCCGCCATCTTGCGGCCGGTCGTCGTCGGGGACCGGATCCGCTTCCTCCGATCCCAGCTCGGGCGGAACCTCGGCGCCGGCGATCAGGTTCCCGTCCGACCACGGCCCGGCGAGCAGCTGCTGCCAGCGGTCTTCCTTCTGGCCGGGTCGTCGGGGCAGCAAGCGCACCAGTGGTTCGGGGCGCGCGGCCAGGTTCTCGAGCTGGAGCTGCACGCTCTCCAC
>JBEKIU010000096.1:0-15657 GCA_050011635.1 Acidimicrobiales bacterium | reverse complement strand
CACTTCTCCGGCTCGGGGAGGAATCGTCGAAACGAGTATCGTGACGTGTTTATGGTCCTCTCCGATCGCTCCATCAAAGAAGCCATCGCGCAGGGCCGGATCATCATTGACCCCTTGGGCGAGGACTGCGTGCAGCCCTCGTCGGTCGATCTCCACATCGACCAGTTCTTCCGTGTGTTTCGCAACCACACCCAGCGGGTCATCGACGTGCGCGACGCCCAAGAGGACCTCACGGAGTTGATCGACGTCGGTCCGGACTCACCGATGATCTTGCACCCCGGTGAGTTCATGCTCGGGTCGACGACCGAACGGATCGCGATCCCGGACGACATCGTCGGACGACTGGACGGGAAGAGTTCGCTCGGTCGCCTCGGCCTCGTCATCCACTCGACGGCCGGCTTCGTCGACGCCGGTTGGGACGGTCACCTCACCCTCGAGCTCTCCAACGTGGCCAATCTGCCCATCACCGTGTACCCGGGCATGAAGATCGGCCAGATCAGCTTCCTGCAGATGACCACCCCGGCCGACCACCCCTACGGTTCGGACGGGCTCAAGTCGAAGTACCAGGGTCAGTGGGGCCCGACCCCCAGCCGGTATGCCGACAACTTCCGTCAATGACTCGACTCCGCAGGTCACCAGGGGTTCCGAGCTTTGTTACTCTGTAGTAACAACCTAGGAGGAATGCAGTGCCTCTCAGACTCGCCGTAGGCCTCGGCATCACCGCGGTGATGTTCGCCATCGCCGGCCGCCGGTTCTTCTGGCTCTTCAAGCTCATCTCCGCCGGCCAACCAGCCGTGCCCAACCGCTTCCGGGACGTCCCGAAGCGCATCAAGGCGGAACTGGTGGAGGTGGGCGGGCAGAAGAAGCTCCTGCAGTGGACCGTCCCCGGGTTGGCCCATGCCTTCACGTTCTGGGGCTTCACCATCTTGTTCCTCACCATCATCGAGGCCTACGGATGCCTCTTCCAGCGCGACTTCCACATCCCCCTGATCGGCCACACGGCGGTGATCGGTTTCCTCGAGGACTTCTTCGCCGTCGCCGTTCTCATCTCCCTCCTGGTCTTCGTGGGAATTCGGGTCAAGCACTCCCCGGCCCGGGAGAACCGGCGCTCCCGCTTCTTCGGGTCGCACACCGGGGCGGCGTGGTTGGTGCTGGCCATGATCAGCGGGGTGATGATCACCCTCCTGCTCTACCGGGCCGCGCAGGTCAATACGGGCAACTTCCCCTACGGCTGGTGGGCCTTCGCCTCCCACGGCCTGGCCGACGCCCTCAAGCCCCTCGGCACCGGGGTCAACAGCGTCATCGAGACGGTGGCCCTCCTGGCCAACATCGCCATCATCACCGGCTTCTTGGTCTTCGTGTCCTACTCCAAGCACCTGCACATCTTCCTGGCCCCCATCAACGTGGCCACCTCGCGCCGACCGCGCGCCCTCGGTGCCCTGGCCTCCACCCCGGACATGTCGATGGAGGACGTGGGTGACGACGACGAAGTGGTCTTCGGGGCCGGCCGCATCGAGGACTTCTCGTGGAAGCAGCTCCTCGACATGGCCACCTGCACCGAATGCGGCCGATGCCAGTCCCAGTGCCCGGCCTGGAACACCGGCAAGCCGCTCTCGCCCAAGCTGTTGATCATGGACCTGCGCGACAATCTCTTCGCCTCGGCGGACCGGGTGATGACGAAGAACCGGGCTGCCGGCGTCGAGGTGGAGAACCTGGTCCCCTCGGTCATCGATCCCGACGTCCTGTGGTCGTGCACCACCTGTGGCGCCTGCGTGGAGCAGTGCCCGGTCGACATCGAGCACATCGACACCATCATCGACATGCGCCGCTACGAGGTGCTCATGGAGTCGAAATTCCCGACCGAGGCCGGCCTCATGCTCCGCAACATCGAGAACCAGGGCGATCCCTGGGGACTCGGCGCCTCCAAGCGCACCGACTGGACCGAGGTGCTCGACTTCGAGGTGCCCGTCATCAGCGGGAACATCCCCGACGACATCGAGTACCTCTACTGGGTGGGCTGCGCCGGGGCCCTCGACGAGCGGGCCCGCAAGGGAGCACAGGCCACCGCCCGGATGCTCCACCGGGCCGGCGTCAGCTTCGGCATACTCGGACCGAAGGAGCGCTGCACCGGTGATCCGGCCCGCCGGCTGGGCAACGAGTATCTCTACCAGGAGCAGGCCCGGGCCAACATCGAGACCCTGGAGGGGGCGGGGGTCAAGAAGGTCATCGCCACCTGCCCCCACTGTTTCAATTCCCTGGCCAACGAGTACCCGTCCCTCGGGGGAACCTTCGAGGTCATCCACCACAGCCAGTTGCTCGACCACCTGGTCACCGCGGGCAAGCTGACTCCCGGCGGCGGGTACACGGGGACGGTCACGTATCACGACCCGTGCTACCTGGGGCGCCACAACCGTGTCTTCGACGAGCCCCGTTCGGTCATCGACGCCATCCCCGGGGCCACCCAGGTGGAGATGAGGCGGTGCCGCGAGAAGGGCTTCTGCTGCGGCGCCGGCGGCGCGCGCATGTGGCTGGAGGAGAACATCGGCAAGAGGGTCAATATGGAGCGTACCGAAGAGGCGATCGGGACGGGCGCCGATGTGGTGTCCACGGCCTGTCCCTACTGCATGATCATGCTCGACGACGCCGTGCGGGCCAACGCCAAAGAGGATGACGTTCGTGTGCTCGATCTCTCGCAGTTGCTGGAGGAGTCGATGGCCGAGCCGGTGGCCGTCGGCGTCGGCACCGCGCCGGCAGAGCACCTGCCGGCCACGGAGGATGCGCCCGGAGGGGAATAGTCAGCCGTGCGGTCCAGCCGGAGCTCGGCTCCGTGGCGTGGTCGTGCCCGCAGCGGAGGCCCGGAACGTGGTGCGGTCAGTCGAGGGCGAGGGCGAGGGCGTCGGCGTCGCGTAGCCGGCTGGCCATGGCCGAGAGCATCTTCCTGGCGATGGTCGGCACCGACTCGAGCAGGCTGTTGAACTGGCGCTGCGAGAGGACGAGCAGATCCATGTCCGTCTCGGAGAGCACCGAGGCCGACCGCGGCCTCCGGTCGAGGAGGGCCAGTTCGCCGAAGTAGCTGCCCGGACCGAGGGTGGCCACCTTTCGACCCTCGCGGGTGACCGCGGCGGTGCCGCTCACGATGAGGAAGAACTCCATGCCGATCCGCCCCTCTTCGACCAGGATCTTGCCCTTGGGCACCTCGACCTCGTCGAGCGAACCGCGGATCTTGCGCAGCTCGGACGCCGAGCAACTCGAGAACAGCCAGATGGTCTTCAGATCCAGTGGTTTCGAGCGTGGGGACATGGCCGAGAGGCTACCGCGGCCGTCGTTTGACCGCCGGATAACGCCTCAGCGCGTTCCTTCCCGTTCAACCTTCCGGAACCGGACCGGTGAGGGCGACGGATGCCGGCGATCCGCTTGTCTGGCGGCTCCGGTCCGCTGCTACGCTCCTCGAATCGTTCGAGCACGGCAGACGGGTGGGGCCCAAGCGCGAGGCGACGTGGGGGCCGGTCGGTGATCACGTCCGAGCCGACGCCCGCGGGCCACCCGGCTGCTTCGGCACCCGGATCGGGTGGGCGGGCAACGTCGCCCGACGCTCCGGTGACGACCCTCCGGGGGGCCGGGGTGGACGTCGACCCGCGCCGCGCCCGCCTGCTGGTGATCGGCGCGTCGGTGGTGGTGCTCCTCGTCGCCGCCGCCATCTTGTTGGTGGCCGGCCTGAACAAGAACTCCCAGGCCTCCAGCCTGCACGAGCACGGTGTCCCGGTCACCGTCACCGTCACCGGCTGCCAGGGCCTCCTGGGCGGGAGCGGATCCAACGCCGCCGGCTACTCGTGCCGAGGGACCTACACCTTCGGCGGCCGTCATTTCGAGGCGGCCATTCCCGGAACTGCGCTCTTCCACTCCGGGAGCGCCGTCCGGGGCGTGATCGTCCCGAGCGACCCGGGTCTGCTGTCAACTCCAGGCGAGGTCGCCGACCAGCGTGCCTCGTGGAGAGTGTTCATCGCACCGGTGATCCTGTTCGTCATCGCCCTCGCCGCGGCGGCCGTGCTCGTGCGCACGGGCAGACGGACCCGGGCCCACCAATCTCCCGGCGGGCCGTAGACCCGTCTCCCGCCGGGCAGAAGACCGGGCCGGAACTGCATTTCCGACCCTCGGTCGAGCGAGGTAGCCTCGCGCATGGCCAGCCACGATCCGGACGGCGCCGATGACGGCTCCTCGTCCCCGATGAGTAGACGGGAGCGGTTCACCGGGGCGGTGAGCAACTTCATGCTGAGGCCGGCCCCGACCGGGAAGGCCTCCGGCGACGCGTCGTCGGCCTCGGCCGGCGGGCCGACGACCATTCCCGAGATCGAGGCGGCCATCAAACGGGCCGACGACAAGGAGCGGGTGATCGGGCTGCTGGCGGCGCCGATCGCTGCCGCCATCGCCCTGCTGGTCGTGGGCAGCCTGGTGTCCCACGATCCGAGCGCCCTCTACAGCAATGGCCAGATCGACAAGCTGCACGTGAACCCGTCGCTCTATGAAGAGCTCGGCGCCGTCACCTTGGCCCTGGCGCTGTTGATGCTGGGTGCGGCCTGGTTCCGCAAGCGAATTCTCATCGGGATCGCCATGGCGCTGTACGGGCTCTCCATCTTCAACCTCCACTACTGGGGATTCGGGTTCCCGTTCATCCTGGCCGGCGCTTGGTATCTGGTGCGCGCCTACCGTCTGTCGGAGAAGCTCAAGCACGCCAAGGCGGACCAGGGCATCACCGGCAGCCGTGGGAACGGCTCGACAGCGCCGATCCCGCGGCCCTCGAAGCGCTACACGCCGCCGGCGGCCCCGGTCCGGCGGGCGTCCAAGCCCAAGCCGGGCAAGGAGCTCGAGGCGGGCTGACACGGGAGGCCGGTCACCGGTCCTGCCTGTGGGGTTCCCGTGCACCACCACGAGGCGCCCATCATCGCGCCCTGGTGCCGGTTCGCTGCCTCCACCTGGGACTTTGCATCAGTTCACACGTTGGTAACACAGATGTGACCGTGCTGAAATCCCCACCCTGCATTGTTTGCGGCGGCAAGCCGAAACTGCTCGTCTTGCCCTTGGCGAGCCTCGTGCCTCTGTTGGAAGGTGCAGGCCTGTCATGACGCAGTGACAACAAGAGAGGAGCACTTTCAGCGTGCTAGCCGCAGCAGTGTCATACGTGCCGTATCCGAGCTGGCTCAACCCGGGGGACAACACCTGGCAGATAACTGCCGCCACCTTCGTCGGCCTGATGAGCCTCCCCGGCCTGGCGGTCCTCTATGCGTCCATCGTCCCGAAGAAGTGGGCCGTCAACGTGGTGGGCATGATGTTCGCCGGCTTCTCCCTGGTGATGCTGGCCTGGTTCCTGTGGGCCTACAAGATGGGATTCGGGGCGAACTCGTTCGGAGGCGGGGTCAAGGACGGGGTACAGACGCAACTGTCCGGTGTGGGGGGGTGGACGCACTTCATCGACAACTTCCTCGGTAAACCGGGACCGGTCACCAGCCCTCAGGGTGAACAGGGCCAGGCGATATCGGCGGCCAACACCCTCATCCCGTTCCACTTCCCGACAGCGTCTCTGGCGTACTTCCAATTGGTGTTCGCCGCCATCACCCCGCTGCTCTTCCTCGGGAGCGTGCTCGGACGGATCAAGTTCCTTGCCTGGTGCATCCTCGTGCCGCTGTGGACGACGTGCGTCTACTCGGTGGACGCCTTCCTGCTGTGGGGCGGCGGCTACTTCGCCCAGGAGGGGTCGCTCGACTTCTCCGGTGGGTACGTCATCCACATGTCGGCCGGTGTATCGGGCTTCGTCGCCGCCTGGGTCCTCGGTCCCAGACTGCTCCGTGACCGACAACACTTCCTGCCCAACAACCTGATCATGGCGGCGGTCGGGGCCGGCATCCTGTGGCTGGGTTGGAACGGCTTCAACGGTGGTGACCCGTACTACGCCGGAGCCAGCGCGGCCGGAGCCGTGGTCAACACCAACCTGGCCACAGCGACGGGTCTGCTGACCTGGGTGGCCTGGGACGCCTGGGTCTCCAAGGAGAAGAAACCCACCTTCCTCGGGGCCGTGAACGGCATGATCTGCGGACTGGTCGGCATCACACCGTGTGCAGGCTGGGTCAACGGCCAAGGAGCCATCTACGTCGGACTGATCTGCTCCAGCGTCGTGTGGGTGTGCTGGAACTTCCTCTCCAAGGTGCGCCCCTTCTCCAAGGTGGACGACGCCCTCGGGGTGATCTACACCCACGGCATCGCCGGGTTCCTCGGTGGCCTGCTCCTCGGCATCTTCGGGGACCCGAACATGCTCGAATACGGGTGCGGCCATCTCGACGCCTCGGGGCAGGTGATCGCCACCACCGCGACCCAGTACGCCACGGCCAAGGGCACGTGTGTGCCCTTCGGGGTGGACGGGCTGGTCTATACCGGATCCGCCCACCAGCTGTGGGAGCAGTTTCGGGCCGCCGTCTTCGTCATCATCTGGTCGGCACTCATCACCTTCATCCTGATGAAGCTCATCGGGCTCGTGCTCCGTGGCTCCCGCTACAAGGACGAGATCCTCGAGGTCGGTGACCTCGCCATCCACGGCGAAGAGGCGTTCCCCGAAGAGACGTTTGCCGAGCGGGTCGGAGCCATGTCCATGGCCGGTGACGCACCGTCACGCGGGGGCGGGGGTGGTGGTGACTCCTCCATCTCGGACAGAGTGGATGATGCGATAGTAAGCAAACCCGGCGACTGGCCACCGCCCGACATCGTCGGCCTCTAACTCGACCACTACGAACCCAAGGAGAAATCGCCATGAAGTTAGTCGTAGCGGTGCTGAAGCCGTTCAAGCTCGACGAGGTCAAGGAGGGACTGAAGAGTCTCGGTGTCCACGGCCTGACCCTCACCGAGGCCCAGGGCTTCGGTCGCCAGAGAGGTCACACCGAGGTCTACCGGGGTGCCGAGTACGAAGTCGAGTTCGTGCCGAAGATCAGACTCGAGATCCTCGTCGACGACTCGCAGGTCGACGAAGTCATCACGACGATCGTCGACAGTGCGGGAACTGGAAAGATCGGTGACGGCAAAGTCTGGGTCCTCCCCGTTGAGGAAGTCATTCGGGTCCGGACAGGAGAGCGCGGAGCGGACGCCCTTTGAAACTTGCCTACCGGGCGGTTCATGGTGTCGTTTGTGGGGACAGACGATCCTGAATGACAAGAGGGCCGGCTCTCACGAGCCGGCCCTCTGTCGCGTCTTCCGTCCCCACGATCTTCCGGCGATCTTCCGGCGATCCGGTCAGCCCGCCTGCCGGCGCACGGCCTCTGCCGCCACCCGGGCCGCCTCGGGGTCGCCCAGGTAGTCCTTGGACACGACGGTCAGCTCGTCGTCGAACCGGTAGAGGAAGGGGATGCCGGTGGGGATCTCGAGGTCCACGATCTCGTCGTCGGCGATGTCGTCGATGTGCTTGCGCAGCGCCCGCAGGCTGTTCCCGTGGGCCACGACCAGCACTGCGCCACCCCGCGCGCCCTCGGCCAGCAGGTCCGGGACGATGGCGTCCTCCCAGTATGGGAGCACGCGGGCGACCACGTCGGCCAGGCACTCGGTGGTCGGCAGTGCGTCGGCTGGGACGTCCCGGTACCGGGGATCGCCGGCGGGGTGGTGCTCGCTGCCGCGCTCGACCGGCGGTGGCGGGGTGTCGTAACTCCGCCGCCAGGCCAGCACCCGGGCCATCCCGTGCTCAGCCGCGGTCTCCTCTTTGTTCCTCCCCTGGAGGGCGCCGTAGTGACGTTCGTTGAGCCGCCAGTGGCGGCGGACCGGCAGCCACGACCGCCCGGCCGCCTCGAGGGTCAGCTCGGCCGTCCGGATGGCCCGGACCAGCACCGACGTGTGGAGAATTCGCAGGTCCAGGTCGGCCTGGCCCAAGAGTCGTCCGGCGTCGTGGGCCTCCGACCGACCCACCTCCGTGAGGTCGACGTCGTGCCAACCGGTGAACAGGTTGTCGGCGTTCCACGTCGACTGGCCGTGGCGGAGAAGTACCAGTTGGGGCATGGTTCGAGCGTATCCCGCCCGCATGGGGCCCAACTCCTCCAGAGGTCCGCACAACCCGAGTCTGGGCGCCCCTGACCGAGGGGCAGGTTGTCAGGGGCATCCCAGCCTGGAGCCGGAGCGGCGGACCCCTACTCGACAGGTTGGCTACACCCGCCTATGCCCGGTTCTGGTCCATTCAAACCTTTTCCCCCGGGATTTCTTCTTTGACCGCACCTCTCGGGGCAGTGCCCAGGCCGGGAGCCGGGCGGCGGGCCTCGCTCTCCGGCCTGGGCATTCAATGCCTACCCCCGGCGCCGCGTGCGTTAACCGTGTGGTGGCCGAAAACCGGCCCCGGGGGGTAGTGGGCATGGGCCCGTCCGCCCCGGCCACCCCTCCGTCCGGGGCCGGAACCCCGGGCGTCTTGCCTCCCCACCTGGGCTTTTCCAATGGAGCACCCGGGCGGATGGGTATCCTCACCATCAAATAACAAAAAACTTATGCATGGAGCACTCAACTTTGGTATAGTTACATGTGTAGAAAAGGGGATGCCGAAGGGGAGCCGTGGAGGTGACCGGGCAGCCCGAAGAACAGTGTCTGAAGTACTGAGCGTTGGAAGTACTGAGCGTTGGAAGAGCAGAGTCGGACGGAGTGCCGAGTCGCAGCGAGTGCCCGAAGGGGCAGTGAGTAGGAGGAACAAGATGGCCAAGGCCGTAGGAATCGATCTCGGAACGACCAACTCGGTGGTGTCCGTGCTGGAGGCCGGTGAGCCGGTCGTCATACCGAACGCCGAAGGAGGGCGGACGACCCCGTCGGTGGTCGGATTCGCCAAGTCGGGTGAAGTGCTCGTCGGCGAGGTGGCCAAGCGCCAGGCCATCACCAACCCCGACCGGACGATCCGCTCGGTTAAGCGCCACATGGGGACGTCGTGGACGATCGACATCGACGGCAAGGACTACACGGCACAGGAGATCTCGGCGCGCATCCTGGGCAAGCTCAAGAGGGACGCCGAGGCGTTCCTCGGCGACACGGTGACCCAGGCGGTCATCACCGTTCCCGCGTACTTCGACGACGCCCAGCGGACGGCGACCAAAGAAGCCGGCGCCATCGCCGGCCTCGAGGTCCTTCGCATCATCAACGAGCCGACGGCGGCCGCCCTGGCCTACGGATTGGACAAGGAAGGGGCAGACCAGACCGTGCTGGTCTTCGACCTCGGCGGCGGCACCTTCGACGTGTCCCTCCTCGAGATCGGGGACGGGGTCTTCGAGGTCAAGTCGACGGCCGGCAACTCCAAGCTGGGCGGCGACGACTGGGACCAGCGCATCATCGACTGGTTGGTCAAGACGTTCAAGGACACCGAGGGCGTCGATCTCTCCACCGACAAGATGGCCACCCAGCGCCTGCAGGAGGCGGCTGAGAAGGCGAAGATCGAGCTCTCCTCGTTGCAGGAGACCCAGATCAACCTGCCCTTCATCACTGCCACCTCCGAGGGTCCCAAGCACCTCGACGTGAAGCTGAGCCGGGCCACCTTCAACGAGCTGACGGCCGATCTGGTCGAGGCGTGCAAGGGGCCGTTCGACCAGGCCATCGCCGACTCGGGTCTTTCCAAGGACGACATCGACCATGTCGTGCTGGTCGGAGGCTCCACCCGGATCCCGGCCGTTCAGGAGCTGGTCCAGCAGATGACGGGCAAGGAGGCCCACAAGGGCGTCAATCCCGACGAGGTGGTGGCCATCGGCGCGGCCGTGCAGGCCGGCGTCTTGAAGGGTGAGGTCAAAGACGTCCTCCTCCTCGATGTCACCCCGCTCTCGCTGGGTATCGAAACCAAGGGCAGCGTGATGCACCGTCTCATCGAGCGGAACACCACCATCCCGACCAAGCGCAGCGAGGTGTTCACCACTGCCGACGACAACCAGCCCTCGGTCGAGGTCCACGTGCTCCAGGGCGAGCGCGAGATGGCCATGTACAACAAGACGCTGGGCAAGTTCCAGCTGGTGGACCTGCCTCCCGCCCCCCGTGGCGTGCCACAGATCGAGGTCACCTTCGATATCGACGCCAACGGAATCGTCCACGTGTCGGCCAAGGACCGGGCCACCGGCAAGGAGCAGTCGATGACCATCACCGGCCAGTCCTCGCTGGCCAAGGATGACATCGAGCGCATGGTCAAGGACGCCGAGGCCCACGCCGAGGACGACCGTCGTCGCAAGGAAGAGGCCGAGGTGCGCAACAACGCCGACACCCTCGTGTACCAGACGGAGAAGCTCCTGAAGGACCAGGGTGAGAAGTTCCAGGGCGACGAGAAGGAGAAGGTCGAGGTCGCACTGGGCTCCCTCAAGGAAGCCCTTGCCGGCTCGGACGTGGAGGCCATCAAGTCCTCGACGGAGACACTGCTGACGGCCAGCCAGTCGTTCAGCCAGCGCCTCTACGAGGAGGCGTCGAAGGCGGATGCCGCCGCACCGGGTGGCCAGGTGCCGGCCGACGACTCCTCTGACGACGAGGTCGTGGACGCTGAGATCGTCGACGACAAGAGCTGATCGCCGATGACCGACATCTACGGGTCAGATCGGGACGCGGGTGAGCAGGAGCCGGAGGTCGACGTGATCTCCGGCTCCCGGTTCGACCGCGGCGCCGATCTCGATGACAAGGGGATCGCCGATGCCGACGTGGTGGACGCGGAGGTCATCGGGGGAGAGCTCGACGACGACACCACCGAGATCATCAGCGGCGCGGCCCCCGAGTTCGCCGATCTGAAAGAGGCGTTGGCCGAGCGCGACGAGTACCTCGACTCGCTGCGCCGCCTGCAGGCCGAGTTCGAGAACTACAAGAAGCGGGTGGCCAAGCAGCAGAGCGATCAAGTTGCCCGTGCCGCCCTGTCCCTGGTGGACAAATTGCTCCCGGTCCTCGACACGCTGGACCTGGCCACGTCCCATATCGGCAACGCCGAGTCGGCCGACGGGCGCGCCCTGGTGGCCGCGTCCGGCCAGTTGCGGGACGTGCTGGCCAAGGAGGGTCTCGAGCGCATCGACCCGTTGGGTGAGGAGTTCGACCCCACTGCCCACGAGGCGGTGGGCCAGGTCGCGCCCGGAGCGGGCTGGGATGACGCGGCGGGATCGGCCGGGTCGGAGGAGGCCGCGACCGCCGCTTCACCGGGCGAGCCGGTGGTGGCCGAGGTCATGCGACCCGGGTACCGCTGGCGCGGCGCAGTGGTGCGTCCCGCCATGGTGATGGTGCAGGGCTGAGCGGGACCGGGTAGAGGCCACGTGGCGCCACAACGCGAATGGTTCGAAAAGGACTACTACAAGACCCTGGGGGTCTCCTCGACGGCGACGGCCAAGGAGATCACCAGCGCCTATAGGAAGCTGGCCAAGAAGCACCATCCGGATACCAACCCGGGCCAGGAAGAGACGTTCAAGGAGATAAGCGCGGCCTACGACGTCCTCGGTGACGCCGATCGGCGCAAGGAGTACGACGAGGTGCGGGCCATGGGCCCGGCGGCCGGCGGCTTCGGCGGGGGATTTCCCGGCGGCTTCGGCGGGCCCGGGGGCGGGGGCACCTACCGGGTCGAGGACATGGGCGACCTCGGCGACCTGTTCGGTGGTCTGTTCGGCCGCGGCCGGCGGGGTGGTGGGACCACCGGCCCGCAACGGGGCGCCGATCTGGAGACCGAACTGCACCTCTCGTTCGAGGACGCGGTGAACGGTGTGACCACGTCGGTCAACCTCACCTCCGACGTCCGCTGCCATACCTGCGGGGGCACCGGGGCCGCTCCTGGGACCCAACCGGTGACCTGCCCGCGCTGCGGTGGCTCGGGAACCCTCCAAGACGACCAGGGCCTCTTCTCCCTGAGCCAGATCTGCCCCCAGTGCGGCGGTCGGGGGACGGTGGTGACCACGCCGTGCCCGACCTGCTCGGGCACCGGTGTCGAGCACCGCAACCGCACCGTCAAAGTGCGCATCCCCGCCGGCGTCGAGGACGGTCAGCGGATCCGGGTGAAGGGAAAGGGGGCGGCCGGTCGGGGCAACGCGCCCAGTGGCGATCTCTACGTCGTGGTCCGGGTGGACAGGCACGGGGTGTTCGGGCGTCGCGGCCGCAACCTCACCCTCACCGTGCCCATCTCCTATCCCGAGGCGACGCTGGGCACGACCCTCACCGTCCCCACCCTCACCGAGCCGGTCACCCTGCGGGTGGCCCCGGGCACCCCGTCAGGCCGTACCTTCCGGGTCAAGGGCCGTGGTGTCCCGGCCGGCAAGAAGAGTGTCACCGGCGACCTCCTCGTCACCGTCGAAGTGGCGGTGCCCGACAAATTGACAGATGACCAGCGCGCCGCAGTCGAGGCCCTCGCCGAGGTGGTCGACCCGCCGGCGCGCGATGTACTGGGAGTGTGACATGAGTGACGATCCCCGATCGCGGGCCGTGTATGTGATCTCGGTGGCCGCCGAGCTGACCGGAGTGCATCCCCAGACGCTTCGGCTCTACGAACGCAAGGGTCTGCTCGACCCGAGCCGCACCGAGGGTGGGAGCCGTCGCTTCAGCGACCAGGACCTCGATAGGCTCCGACACATCCAGAGCCTTACCAATGCGGGACTCAACCTGGAGGGGGTTCGCCGGGTGATGGAGCTCGAGACCGAAGTGGCCCGGCTCCGCCAGGAGCTGGTCGCCACCAGGGCCGAAGCTCGCGAGGCGGTCGCCGTCACCCACCGCAAGTACCGGCGTGAGCTGGTCCCGCTGTCCCAGATGCCCGTGCCGATGCGTTCGGCACACCGCAACCTACGAGGGCCAGGAGGAAGCCGATGACCATCAACCCCGATCGTTGGACCCTCAAGACCCAACAGGCGTTGGCCTCTGCTGTCGACCGTGCCCGCGCCTCGCACAACCCCGAGGTCACGCCGGCCCACGTGCTCGCCGCGGTCCTCGACCAGCCTGATGGAATCGCCGGTCCCGTCCTGACCCGGGTGGGTGTCGAGCCGTCGGTGGTGCGCGACCGGATCAACGGGGAGCTTGCCCGCTTGCCACAGGCCGTCGGCGGGGAGGAGCCCGCCATCGACCGGGCCCTTCGCGACGTGCTCGCCGCGGCGGACAGCCAGCGGACCGACATGGGCGACGAGTACCTGTCGGTCGAGCACCTGCTGCTGGCTATGGCCGATCGGGTGGGAGTGGACCGCGACCAGCTGCTCAGCGCGCTCCGCGACGTTCGCGGCAGCCATCGGGTCACCTCCCAGAATCCGGAGGAGACCTTCCAGGCCCTCGAGCGCTACGGCCGCGACCTCACCGCGCTGGCCCGTCAGGGGAAGATCGACCCGGTCATCGGACGCGACGAGGAGGTCCGCCGGGTCATCCAGGTCCTGTCTCGCCGGACGAAGAACAACCCTGTCCTGATCGGTGAGCCGGGCGTGGGCAAGACGGCCATCGTCGAGGGACTGGCCCAACGGATCGTCGAGGGCGATGTGCCCGAGGGGTTGAAGGGGAAGCGGGTCATCGCGCTCGACCTCAGTTCGATGGTGGCGGGAGCCAAGTACCGCGGTGAATTCGAGGAGCGCCTCAAGGCGGTCCTGAAGGAGATCACCGACGCCGAGGGCGAGGTCATCACCTTCATCGACGAGCTCCACACCATCGTCGGGGCCGGCGGCGGAGGCGAAGGGGCAATGGACGCGGGCAACATGATCAAGCCGATGCTGGCCCGTGGCGAGCTGCGGATGATCGGCGCCACCACGCTCGACGAGTACCGCAAGTACATCGAGAAGGACGCGGCTCTGGAACGCCGGTTCCAGCAGGTCTTCGTGCCGCCGCCGTCGGTGGAGGACACGATCGCCATCCTGCGGGGCCTGAAGGAGCGGTACGAGGTCCACCACGGGGTGCGGATCCAGGACGCGGCGCTGGTGGCGTCGGCCGTGCTCTCGGACCGGTATGTGACAGGGCGGTTCCTGCCCGACAAGGCCATCGATCTCATGGACGAGGCGGCGAGCCGGCTCCGCATCGAGATCGACTCCATGCCCACCGAGCTCGACGTGGTCAGCCGGCGGCTGCGCCAGCTGGAGATCGAGCGGATGGCGCTGGCCAAGGAGACCGACAGCGCCTCGGCCGAGCGGCTGGCGCGGCTGGACGAGGAGATGGCCAACCTCCAGGAGGAGTCGGTGGCCATGACCGCCCACTGGCAATCGGAGAAGGAGGCCATCAACACCATCCAGACCCTCAAAGGCGAGCTCGAGCAGCAGCGGGGCGAGGCCGAGCGTCTGGCCCGGGACGGCAATCTGGCCCAATCCTCGGAGATCACCTATGGGCTCATTCCCGACCTCGAGCGCCAGGTCGAAGAGGCCACCGACGCCCTCAACGAACTGCAGAAGGACCAGCGGTTCCTCAAGGAGGAGGTCGATGCCGAGGACGTGGCCGAAGTGGTGAGCCGGGCCACCGGGGTGCCGGTGAGCCGGCTGCTCGAGGGCGAGGTCGAGAAGCTGATCCGCATGGAGGACGCGCTCCACGCTCGGGTGGTGGGGCAGGACGAGGCGGTCTCGGCGGTGGCCAACGCCATCCGGCGCAGCCGGGCCGGTCTGTCCGATCCGAACCGCCCCATCGGCTCGTTCCTGTTCATGGGACCGACGGGTGTGGGCAAGACCGAGTTGGCCCGGGCCCTGGCCGAGTTCCTCTTCGACGACGCGCGGGCCATGGTGCGCATCGACATGAGCGAGTACATGGAGCGTCACTCGGTGGCCCGCCTGGTCGGTGCCCCACCTGGCTACGTCGGCTACGAAGAGGGCGGCCAGCTGACCGAGGCCATCCGGCGGCGGCCCTACGCGGTGGTGCTGCTCGACGAGCTGGAGAAGGCCCATCCCGATGTGTTCAACACGCTCCTCCAGGTACTCGAGGACGGCCGTCTCACCGACGGCCAGGGCCGAACCGTCGACTTCACCAATACCGTGCTGATCATGACGTCCAACCTCCCGGGTGAGCCGGTCGATTTCTTCAAGCCCGAATTCGTCAACCGGATCGACGAGATCGTCCGCTTCCACTCGCTGACCGAAGCCGACCTGGCCCGCATCGTCTCCATCCAACTCGGTGGTCTGCGCGGCCGGCTGACCGAACGCCGGCTCTCCCTGTCGGTGACCCCGGCGGCCGAGCAGTGGCTGGCCCGTGCCGGCTTCGACCCCGACTTCGGGGCCCGCCCGCTCCGCCGGGTCATCCAGCGCCAGGTCGAGGACCCCTTGGCCCTGGCCCTGCTCGAGGGCCGATTTCCCGAGGGCTCGACAGTGGTGGTGGACGAGAAGGACGGGGACATCGTCCTGATATGACGGACGGGGACATCGTCCTGACATGACGGACGGGGGGCCGGTGTGGCGGACGGCGTGCCGGCTCAGATCGGCGAGGCCAGGCCCATCACCGACGGATCGACGCGGGTGGCGAACCGGTAGACGGCGTAGTCGCCGACCACCACCCGGTCCGCATCGTGGTGGGCGGCCACCCATGCGTCGAGCTCGGCGTCGAGCGGGGTGCCGACCAGGGTGACGACGGTGGACCGTGGTGCTGCGGCAGCAGCAGCAGCGGCCTGCTGGTCGCGGACCGGGGCGATGGCGCTGGCCTGCACGCTGCCGGTGGTGAGGACGGTGAGCGGATAGCTCTCCCAGTAGCCGGCCCAGATATGGGAGAGATGGTGGGCCTCGAGGT
>JBEKIU010000095.1:0-15667 GCA_050011635.1 Acidimicrobiales bacterium | reverse complement strand
TCCCTCGGTGAGGCCCGGGAGCGCGCCTATCGCAGCGTGGCGGCCATCTCGTGGCCGGGCCTGCAGGCCCGCTCCGACATCGCCGGGGCCGCCTCCCGTGAGCTGGAGGGCGCGCCATGATCCCGCGCTACGCACCGAGGGAGATGGCCCGTCTCTTCTCCGACGAGGCCCGGTTCGCCATGTGGCTGAAGGTCGAGCTCCTGGCCACCGACGGGTGGGCCGAGGTGGGCGATGTCCCGGCTGCCGCCGCGGAGGCGTGCCGGGTCCGGGCGCCGGTCGTCGACGAGGCCTTCGTCGCCGCGGTCGACGAACGGGAGAAGGTCACCGACCATGACGTGGCCGCATTCGTCGACGTGGTGCAGGAGGCCATCGGCCAGCCGGAAGGCTCATGGATCCACTACGGGCTCACCTCCTCGGACGTCGTCGACACCGCCCTGTGCGCCACGCTGACCCAGGCCGCAGACCTGCTCATCGAGGCGGCCACGGCGCTCGTCGGTGCACTGAAGGCCCGGGCCGCCGGGTCCATCGACATCCCGGTGACCGGGCGGACCCACGGGATGCACGCCGAGCCCACGACCTTCGGAGCCAAGTTCTCGCTGTGGGCCCTGCAGGCCGACCGTGACCTCCAGCGGCTCCGGGCCGCCCGTGAGCGGGTAGCGGTGGGCAAGCTGTCCGGTGCGGTTGGTACCTACTCGAACATCGACCCCCGGGTGGAAGCACATGTCTGCCGGGCGTTGGGCCTCACCCCCACACCGGCCACCCAGGTGGTGGCGCGTGACCGCCATGCCGAGTACCTCTGGGCCTGCGCGTCGGTCGGTGCCACCATCGAGTTGATCGCCACCGAGGTCCGGCACATGGCCCGCAGCGAGCTCGGGGAGGTCGAGGAGCCCTTCAAGCCGGGCCAGAAGGGCAGCTCGTCCATGCCCCACAAGCGCAACCCGGTCCTCTCGGAGCGGTTGTGCGGTTTGGCCCGCGTGCTCCGGGGCTACCTCTCGGCCGGCCTCGAGGACGTGGCCCTCTGGCATGAGCGGGACATCTCGCACAGCTCGGTCGAGCGGGTGGTGCTCCCCGACGCCAGCATGCTGACGCTCTACGTGCTGCAGAAGGCCAGGGGGCTGGTCGAGGGGCTGGTGATCCACCCGGAACGGGCGCTGGCCACGCTGACCGAAGGGAGCCAGGGCCTGGTGTTCAGCCAGAGCGTCCTTTTGGCCCTGGTCGAAGGGGGCTTGAGCCGGGACACCGCCTACCGCATCGTGCAGCGTGACGCGCGGGCGGCGTGGGCCGACGGCCGGCCGTTCCGCCAGGTGCTCGACGAGGATCCCGAGGTCATACTGTCGTCGGAGGCGCTCGATGGAGCCTTCGACCTGTCGCGCGCCCTTCGCCATGTCCACCGATTCACCGATGCCCTGGAGGATCTCGCACCATGACCGTCTCATCGACCAGTGAACCCCCGACCCTGATCCAGTCCGGAAAGGTCAGGGAGCTCTACGACGCCGGCGCCGACCGCTTGTTGATGGTGGCCTCCGACCGGATCTCCGCGTTCGACGTCATCATGGCCGAGCCCATCCCCGACAAGGGCCGGGTGCTCACCGCCATGACCGCCTACTGGCTGGACGAGCTCTCCGACCTGGCTCCCAACCACCTGATCAGCGCGGACACGGCGGCGTTCCCCGAGGGCGCCGCCGCCCTCCCCGGCGGGCTGGCCGGACTGGCCGGCCGATCGATGCTGGTCCACCGGGCCGAGATGCTCGACATCGAGTGCATCGTGCGCGGCTACCTGGCCGGCTCCGCCTACAAGGAGTACGAGCGGGAGGGGACCGTGCACGGGATGGCCATGCCCAGCGGCCTCCGTCACGCCGACCGGCTTCCCGAGCCGATCTTCACCCCCTCGACCAAGGCCACCGAGGGCCACGATCTCAACATCGGGATGGCCGAGGCCATCGACCTGGTGGGGAAGGAGGCGGCGGAGGCCGCCTCCGAGCTCTGCCTGGCCGCCTACCGGCGAGCGGCGACCCGGGCGGAGGAGCAGGGCATCGTCATCTGCGACACCAAGTTCGAGCTCGGCTTCATCGACGGTGCCCTGTCCATCTGCGACGAGGTGCTGACGCCGGACTCCTCACGATTCTGGCCGGCCGACGACTGCGCCCCGGGGACCAACCCGCCCTCCTTCGACAAGCAACCGTTGCGCGATTGGCTCGAGGACCAGCCCTGGGACAAGCAGCCACCGCCACCGGCCCTGCCCGACGAGATCGTCACGGCCACCTCCCACCGCTACATCGACGCCTACGAACGGGTCTGCGGCCGCCGGCTGACCGACTGGTACGGTGCCAGTTAGTGGCGCCGTCCGAACACTTCTCGGTCCTGGTCGAAGTCAGACCGCGGGAGGGCATCGCCGACCCTGAGGGTGCCACCATCGAGCGGGCGCTGCCCGCGCTCGGGCTGGACGGCGTCTCCGGTGTCCGGGCCGGCAAGGCCTTCCGCTTCGACATCGCCGCCTCCGATGACGCCGACGCACTGGCCCGGGCCACGGTGGTGGCCGAGCGGGTGCTGGCCAACCCGGTCATCGAGGAGTCCTCGGTCACCGTCCAGCCGGCCGGAGGGTCGGGCTCGGAATCCCGGGGGAGCGGAGCCTGAATGCCGGCCCGTGTCGGGGTGGTCGTGTTCCCGGGCACCAACTGCGAGCACGATGCCGTCCTGGCCCTACGCCGGCTCGGGGCATCCGCCGACCTGGTCTGGCACGGTGACACCTCGCTCACCGGGTATGACGCGCTGATCCTGCCGGGGGGATTCGCCCACGGCGACTACCTGCGACCCGGCGCCATCGCCCGGTTCTCGCCGGTCATGGAGGCGGTGGGTCGCTTCGCCGCCGACGGGGGTCCCGTGGTCGGGATCTGCAACGGCTTCCAGGTGCTGACCGAGGCCGGCCTGCTGCCCGGCGCGCTGCAAAAGAACAAGGGCCTCCGCTTCCTCTGTACCACGGTGGGGGTCCGGGTCGATTCTCCGGATTCGGTACTCAGCGCGGGCGTGCCGGTCGGCACCGTCCTCCGCATCCCCATCAACCACTTCGAGGGCAGTTACATCTGCGACGCAGACACGCTGGCCGAGCTCCGGGACGAGGACCGGGTGGTGCTCCGCTACGTGGAGAACCCCAACGGCTCGATCGACGACATCGCCGGTATCTGCAACCAGGGGCGGAACGTGGTCGGCCTCATGCCCCATCCCGAGCGGGCCTCGGATCCCCTGCTGGGCTCGACCGACGGCTCGGTCCTGCTCCGGGCCCTCCTGGCTACGGCGGTCGTCCCGACCGCGCCCCCGTCGGTGGGCGAGGCGGCCACGGCGGCCGCCATCGCCTGAGAACGTCGGTGGCTCGGCCGGGGTGAGCCGGGCCGTTTGAAGCCGAGATCGCAGCAGACGCGGGTAGCCGGCGGTCGTCGCCGGTCAGTCGGCGGTAGCAGTCGGCCCTCGCGGTTCGGCCCCGATTTCGGTGCTGCGGTGGGCTCGGTTCGTTCAGCTACGAGTGCGGGGGATCTTCGCCTGCTGCAATACGGAGGCACTGACTCCCACCGTCCGCCATGCCGAGTAAGAGATGCCCTTGCGCTCACCGTAGATGCGGGCCACCTTTATGAAGGACTTTTCCAGCGCGGCCATGTCAACGGTATCGCCACTGTGCGAGAGTTCAGCTTCGAGTCGTTGCTTCTCTTCAACCAAATGGAGGCGGGCCAAGGGCTCGGCTCCCGGGAGTGTGGAGTCGATGGTAGCCAGGCGGCGGCGGATCGAATCCGGAGTCCGCTTGCGCCCCCGCCTGGGCTTGGTCGATTCGAGGGCCTCGAGGTATTGGCGCACGACCCGCCCCTCTTCACGCCCCTTCGCCAGTGCCGCCTTGTGGGTATCGGACATGGGGGTTTTCTTGCGCGATTTCGTCGAAGTGGAAGCTGGCATTGACTGAGCATCCCAGACATGTCCATAGATGGCAAATGCTTGATCTGATCGTCGGGACACAGCGTCAATTTTTGTGGGAACGACCCGTTCCATGGGACGGCCCACGAAGAAATTACCGACCGTTGCTTGGCGGGTGATCCCGCCGGGGACACATCACGGTCCCGGCTCCTTCGAGCGGGCCCTTTTGGTACGTGACCTGCCACCGGGTGCAGGGCACGGGGATGCTCTGCACCCGGACGGCCGACCCCGCATTCGGCCCGGCGGGGGTCCTGACCCGGCCCGGCGGGGGTCCCGATCCCGTCCCGCCCGGGGGCCCCGATCCCGGCCCAGCAGGGTTCCCGACCCGGCCCAGCGGGCTCCCGGTCCCGGCCCAGCGGGGCCGGCCGGGCCCCGGGCCGTCCGCCGTTCCCGACGGACCGGGGCCGCAACCGGAGCCGGTTGGATCGAATCCGGGTCCGCCCCGTCCCCGGTGCGACACGCCTTGAACGGGTGGGGCGACGGGTACGCTCGAGTCCATGGACGCGGGCCGCAAAGAGAGCCGGCGCGTCGCCACCGGAGACGACGGGTCCCTCCACCGGGCGCTGGGCCTCACCGACGGCGAACGCGACGAGGTGGAGGCCGTTCTGCGCCGTCCCCCCAACCACCTCGAGCTGGCGCTGTTCGCGGTGATGTGGAGCGAGCACTGCTCGTACAAGTCGTCACGGGTCCACCTCAAGCGGCTGCCCACCGAGGCGCCTCATGTGCTGGTCGGACCAGGCGAGAACGCCGGGGTCATCGACGCCGGCGACGGGATCGCGGTGGCCATCCGCATCGAGAGCCACAACCACCCCTCGGCCATCGAGCCCTACCAGGGTGCGGCCACCGGGGTCGGTGGGATCCTCCGGGACATCTTCACCATGGGAGCGCGGCCCGTGGCCGTGATGGATCCGCTGTTCTTCGGCGATCCCCGCGAATCGCGTCAACAGTGGTTGATCGAGGGGGTAGTGGCCGGGATCTCGGGCTACGGCAATTCGGTCGGTGTCCCCACCGTGGGGGGCGAGCTGACCTTCAACTCCTGCTATGCCCAGAACCCGCTCGTCAATGTGTTGTGCATGGGGGTGTTGCCCATCGACCGGCTGGTGCTCGGGCAGGCGTCGGGCGTCGGGAACCTGGCCGTTCTGCTGGGCTCGTCCACCGGTCGAGACGGGATCGGAGGAGTCAGCGTTCTCGCCTCGGCCGGCTTCGGCGGCGGGGATTCGGAGGACTCCGGGGAGTCCGGCGGAGTGGGCGGGGCCACGGGAGACGAATCCAAGCGGCCCAGTGTCCAGGTCGGCGACCCCTACGAGGAGAAGCGCCTCATCGAGGCCTGCCTCGAACTGCTCGACGCCCGGTTGGTCGTGGGCATTCAGGATCTGGGCGGGGCCGGACTGGTGTGTGCGACCAGCGAGACGGCTGCCCGGGGCGGGGTGGGGATGGACGTCGACGTCTCCGCCGTCCCCCGGCGCGAGCCGGGGATGGCCCCCTACGAGGTGATGACGTCGGAGAGCCAGGAGCGCATGCTGGCCATCGTGACGCCCGAGGACCTGGCCCGCGTCGAGGAGGTCTGCCGCCGTTGGGAGGTGCGTTCGGCGGTGGTCGGACGGGTCACCGATCCGCTCCCGGGGCAGGCCGGGCACCTGCGCATACTCGACGGGTTCGACGGTGAGGTGCTCGGGGACGTCCCCGCCGTGGCCCTCAGCGAGGATGCCCCGCTCTATCACCGGCCCATGGCCCAGCCCGGCGACCACGGGGCCCGGGCTGCGGACGACCCCGGGGCGCTCGCCGCGCCGGACGACTGTGGTGCGGACATCTTGGCCATGGTGTCGGACCCGTCGTGGGTCTATCGCCAGTACGACCACCAGCTCTTCCTCAACACGGTGGACGGTCCCGGCGGCGATGCCGCCGTACTTCGCCTGGCTGCTCCGGGCCTGCCTCCCTCCGAGAAGGGGTTGGCCCTCACCACCGACTCCAATCCGACCTGGTGTTCGATCGACCCGAGAGCCGGCACCGCGGCAACGGTGGCCGAGGGAGCGCTCAACGTGGCCTGTGCCGGAGCGCGGCCGATGGCCGTCGTCAATTGCCTCAACTTCGGGAACCCGGAGCACCCCGAGGTGATGTGGCAGCTGTCTGAGTGCATCGACGGGATGAGCGAGGCCTGCGTGGCGCTGGGCCTCCCGGTCATCGGTGGGAACGTGAGCCTCTACAACGAGAGCTTCGGGGTCGACGTCGACCCCACCCCGGTCATCGGCGTGCTCGGTCTCATCGATCGGCTGGCTGCCCGTCCCCCCGGCGTGACCCTGGTCGACGGGGCCGCGCTGGTGCTTCTCGATGCCAGCGTGGGCATGTCCGCCGGCCACAGCAGTCCACCATCACTGGCCGGATCGCGCTGGGCCGTCGAGCGCCGGGGCCACAGGAACGGCACCCTCCCCGCGCTCGATCTGCCCGGGCATCGCCGGCTGGTGGAGTTCGTCGGCGGGTTGGTCGCCGAGGGTCTGGCCGGAGACGGTGGTCGGCCTGCCGGGGGGGTGAGCGGGAACAGTGGGAGCGCAGCGGGTGGTGATCGGACGGGGGGTGGCCCGGTGGTCTCCGGAATCCACGACGTCTCCGGCGGTGGCCTCGGGGTGGCGCTGGCCGAGTTCGTCGTCCGGTCGGATATCGGCCTGCAGGTGGCCGGTGTCGCCGACCACCACGAACTGTTCACCGAGGCGCCGTCCCGGGTGGTGGTGTGCACCACCCGACGGAACGAGTTGATCTCGCGGGCGGCCGAAGCCAACGTCGGGTTCCGGGTGCTCGGCACCGCCGGGGGCCAACGGCTGGTGGTGGAGGGCCTCGTCGACCTGGGAGTGGACGAAGTCACCGCCGCCTGGCGCGGCCGGCTCCCCTCGCTGCTGGACGAGGTGGCGCCCGTCCTGTCCTGACCGGCGTGGCGGATCAGCCGGGCGCAGACCGGTCGGCCGGGCGCAGACCGATCAGGCGTGCGCAGGCCGTCGGGCCTGCAGCTGGCTCAGGACGCGGTCGGGCACCTTGAGGTCACCCTGACCGGTGCCGACGCGGAGGTCGGGTTTCATCAGTCCGTGATGGTCCGAGCCGCCGGTGGCCACCAGGTCGAAGCGGCGGGCCAGATTCCCGAGCTGGCGGCGCTGGCGTGCCGAGTAGCGGCCGTAGACGGCCTCGATGCCCGCGAACCCGGCCTCGGCCAGCTCCCCCACCACCCGGGCCAGGTCGGCGCCGTCGAGCCCCATGCTGTAGGGATGGGCCAGTACCGCCACCCCGCCCGAGTCCCGGGCCAACCGGGCCACCTCGGCCGCCGAGAGCCGCGCCTTGGGTACGAACCCGGGACGCCGGTTGGCCAGGAACCGGTCGAAGGCGTCGTCAACCGAGTCGGCGGCGCCCACCGCCACCAGGACGGCGGCGAAATGGGGGCGCCCGACGCCGGCTTCGCTCCCGGCCTCGGCGACAACCTTCTCGTAGGTCACCGGTAAGCCGAGATCGATCAGCCGATCGGTCAGGGCGAGATTGCGGCGCCGACGGTCCTCCCGGAGCCGGATCAGTTCCTCACCGAGTGGGCCGGCATCGTCGTCCACGAAGTACACCAGCACGTGCATGCCACCGGTTCCGGCCGATCGGCATGAGATCTCGCACCCGGGAACGAAGGTGATACCGAGCTCCTCGGCCCGGCGGCGGGCCGGCCCGATCCCGGCCAGTGAGTCGTGGTCGGTCAGTGCCACTGCACTGCAACCGGCCTCGGCGGCCAGCTCCGGGATCCGTTCGGGGGGGTCGCTCCCGTCGGACACGGCGGAGTGGGTGTGGAGATCGATCATCTGATGCGAGGCTATCGGCGGCTGGTTCCGAACCGGGGCGCGGTCCCTGGGGGCGGACCCCGTGGGACCCCGTGAGCCGGACCGCGTCGGACGTCTGAGGCCGAGCGGGGCAGAGAGGCGCGTCCTCCGGTGGCACCACTAGGATGTGTGTGCACGGTGAGGCGATGGAGGCCTGGCCGTGGTCAAGGATGAGCCCGACGACCCCGGTGTGTGCGGTGACCAACCGATGATGGAGGCCAAGGAAGCTTGCGGAGTCTTCGGGGTCTACGCCCCGGGGCGCTCGGTGGCACACCTGACCTTCGACGGTCTCTACGCCCTGCAGCACCGTGGCCAGGAGTCGGCCGGCATGGCCGTCTGTGACGGCGACGCCATCACCGTGATGAAGGACATGGGCCTGGTCACCACGGTGTTCGACGAGCGCAAGCTCTCGGGTCTGCGTGGGCACATGGCGATCGGCCACACCCGCTATTCCACTGCCGGTTCCAGCGATTGGATCCATGCCCAACCGGTCTTTCGAGGCGTGGGCCGGGCCGGGTTCGCTCTCGGGCACAACGGGAACCTGACCAACACGGTGGCCCTGAGCGAGCTGGCCAACATGCTGCCCGGCCTGGTGTCGTCGGACAGTGATCTGGTCGCCGAGCTGTTGGGCCAGGCGTTCCCTCCCGAGGATCCCGTACGCACCCGCGACGAGGTCGCGGACGACCTCGAGCACGCCCTCATGAAGGTGCTGCCGTCGGTCGAAGGGGCGTTCTCGTTCGTGCTCTTGGATGCCGACCGCCTGATCGGCGTCCGCGACCCGAACGGATTCCGGCCACTCTGCCTCGGGCGGCTCGAGGCGACCGACGAGTTCGAGATGGGTTGGGTTCTCGCCTCGGAGTCCCCGGCGCTCGATGTGATCGGGGCCACGTTCATCCGTGAGCTCGAGCCCGGCGAGATGGTGGTCATCGACGGCAAGGAGATCCGCTCGGTGTGGCCGTTCCCCTTCGAACGCCTCAACCCGAAACTCTGCATCTTCGAGTTCGTCTACTTCGCCAGGCCTGACACCACCCTCTACGGGAACGAGGTGCACGGCGCCCGCCGGCGAATGGGCCAGCTACTGGCTTCGCAGGCACCGGTTCCGGCCGATCTGGTCATGGGCGTACCCGACTCCGGGGTACCGGCCGCGGAAGGATATGCGGTCGCGTCGGGCATCCCCTACGGCCAAGGCCTCGTCAAGAACCGCTATATCGGGCGGACCTTCATCGCCCCGACCCAGGCCGAGCGGGCGAACGGGGTGCGGCGCAAGCTCAATCCCCTTCGTGAGAACATCACCGGCAAACGACTGGTCGTGGTGGACGATTCGATCGTCCGGGGCACCACCACCCGGGCCATGGTCAAGATGCTGCGTGAGTCCGGAGCCACCGAGGTCCACCTCCGGATCTCCTCGCCGCCGTTCCGTTGGCCGTGCTTCTACGGGATCGACACCCCCGACCGGACCGAGCTGTTGGCCGCCATCAAGACCAACGAGGAGATCGTCGAGTTCCTCGACGTCGATTCACTCGAGTACCTGACCCTCGACAATCTCGTCAGTGCCATCGATGCCCCCGGTGCCGGATTCTGCGACGCGTGCCTGACCGGCAACTACCCGGTGCCCGTGCCCGTCGAGCTCTCGGAGCGGCCCGCACTCAGTGGGGCAGCCAGCGGGACCCGGGGGTGATCGGGGTCGAATCGGACCCGACCCCTTCCCCAGCTGCACCCGCCGGACCCGGAGCCTCGAGACCGGATCCTTCCGGGACGACATCGGGTATGTCGGATCGATCGGCGAGGTCGGACACGCCGACGAGGTCGACGGCGTCGGCGAGGTCGGACACGCCGACGAGGTCGACCTATGCCGGAGCCGGCGTGGACATCGAGGCGGGTGAGCGCGCCGTCGATCTCATCAAGCCGCTGGTGGCCGCGACCCTCCGCCCCGAGGTGATCGGCGGCCTGGGCGGCTTCGGCGGTCTGTTCGCCCTGGCCGTCGACCGTTACCGCCAACCGGTCCTGGTGGCCGGGACCGACGGCGTGGGCACCAAAGCACTCGTAGCCCAGGACCTCGGGCGGTTCGACACCATCGGGATCGATCTGGTGGCCATGTGCGTGGATGATCTGGTGTGCCAGGGAGCCGAGCCGCTGTTCTTCCTCGACTACATCTCGTGCGGGATGGTGGAGCCGTCCCAGATGGCCGAGTTGGTGGGGGGAGTCGCCGAAGGTTGCCGCCAGGTCGGGGCCGCCCTGATCGGCGGGGAGATGGCCGAGCACCCCGGGATCATGAAACCCGGTGAGTTCGATCTTGTCGGGTTCGCAGTCGGCGTCGTCGAGCGGGACGAGGCACTCGGATCGCACCGGGTGCGGCCGGGTGACGCGCTGATCGGGCTGGCCTCACCGGGCTTGCGGTGCAACGGCTACTCCCTGGCCCGGCATGTCCTGTCGGAACGGTCCGGTCTCAGCCTTGCCGCTCCGGCGTGGCCCGGCGCCTCCGTGACACTGGCTGACGAGCTGATCCGGCCATCGGTGATCTACACCCCCGCCGTGCGGGCGGCCATCGCCAGCGCGCAGCGCGGGCCACAGCCCGGGGCCATCGCCGGGCCACAGGCCGGGGCTCAGCCCGGGGCACAGGCCGGGGCACAGCCCGGGGTCCATGCAGTCGCCCACATCACCGGTGGTGGGCTCGAGGGCAATGTGCCCCGCTCCCTGCCCGACGGCCTGCGTGCCGTTCTGGACAGGGGGACGTGGGAGGTTCCTGAGATCTTCGGGGAGATCCGACGCCTGGGCAACGTGACCACCGACGAGATGGCCCGGGTGTTCAACCTCGGGCTGGGCATGGTCATGCTGGTCGACCCCGGCTGCGTCGACGACGCCCTCGCAGCACTGGCCGGAGCCGATGTCGACGCCATGGTGGTGGGTCGGGTGGAGGCCGGCCGGCCGGGCGTGGAGTTCGTCGGACCCGAGTTCTGGTCATCTGACGATTCGTCCGGCTCGACGGATGCTCCGGGTGCACGGCATGGGTGACTCGCTTCCTCCCACCGAGTTCGAGGCACTCCGCAAGCATGTGCTCGAGTACTCGGTCAGGCGCGGCGACTTCGTGCTCAAGTCCGGCCGTCGGAGCAACTGGTTCATCGATTCGAAGCAGACGGTGTGCCGTCCCGAGGCCATGACGCTGGTGGCCGACGGTGTGCTTTCCGTGATCCCCCCCGAGGTGGACGCGATCGGCGGCCTCACCATGGGGGCCGATCCGGTGGCGTTCGTCACCGCCGGGGTAGCTGCGACGCGCGGTCGGATGCTCAAGGCGTTCAGTGTTCGCAAGGAGGCCAAAGATCACGGGGGAGGCGGGCGGATCGCCGGGGCACTCGACCCGGGTGACCGCGTCGTGGTGACCGAGGACACGGTGACCAGAGGCACGTCACTACTCGAGGCCGCTCGTGCCGTGACCGAGGCCGGGGGCGTTCCCGTTCTGTTGGTGGCCGTGGTGGACAGGGGCGGGACCGTGGAGGCCATGGCCGCGGAAGAGGGCATCCCGTTCCGCGCCCTTCTGACGGCACCCGATCTCGGGTTCGACTACGAAGGCGGCTGAATCGGGTCGGTTTCGGTCGGTTTCGGCCGGTTTCGGCCGGGTGGTCCGGGTGGTCCGGGTGGTCCGGGTGGTGGGATCCGAGTGACAGGATCCGAGACGGGGAGCTCGCTCAGCCTGGTCCTGTCAGCACAATCGCACGTTCCGGACAGGAGACCACGCAGAGGCCACAGGCCCGGCAGTCGTCGGCATTCGGTGTGTAGGCGGTGACCATACGGTGGGCCCGGACCTTCAGGCGGCTCACCCGGCCCAACGAGTTGAAGTCGGAGTCGTCGATCCGGCGAACCTCGAACACGTCGTTGGGACACACGTCGACACAGTCGCGTTTTCCTTCACAACGGGCATGGTCGACCACCGGCACATAGGTTCCCTTCGGTGCCGCGCACCGCTCACCCGGGCGGTCCGGGTGAGCGGCTGCACGTCGCTTCTTCTCCAGCCTTTCGGCATCGGAGGTCACGCTTCGGCACCTGCTCCTGCGTCTGCACCGGCACCTGCTCCTGCGCCCGCACCTGTTCCTGCGTCCGCACCTGCTCCTGCGTCCGCCTCGACATCGGCCTCGGGCGCCGGATCCGCGTCGCTGCCGTTGGCCAGCACCAGATAGATCCGGCGCCTCGTCTCGCTGAGGATCTCGCCCACAGCCTTGACCTGTCGGTCGGATCCGGCCTGTCCCACCTGCATGATGGCCGCCCCCACTTCGCCCATGAGCCCGCGGAGATCGACCAACGACCGGTCGGCACCCCGGGCTGCCTCCTCCCAGGGGGCGGGCCCGTCGCCGGCGGCATCGGCCGCCTCCCGGCCTTGCTCTGTGAGGCTGAACACCCGGCGACCTTCCGATTTGTCGGCGGTCACCAGGCCTTGGTCCTCCATGACTTGGAGGGTGGGATAGACCGAACCCGGGCTGGGCCGCCAGACCCCGCCACTGCGCTCGGTGAGCTCGGTGATGATCTGGTAGCCGTGCATCGGCTCCTCGGCCAGGAGGGCGATGATCGCGGCCCGGACGTCGCCCCGTCCTACCTTGGGCCCCCGGCCGAACATCGGGCCGCCGAATCCGGGACCGAAGCCGCCGTGGCGGCCGAAGCCGGGTCCGTAGCCGTCGGCACGCCCCCGACCGCGACCACGGCCCCCGTTCCTTCCCCGGTTGGTTCCACCGAAGCGGTCTCGTGGTTCGCCGCGAAATCCGGGTCCGTAACCGGGCCCGCCCTCTTGCCACTGCTCATTTCTCTTGTGTCCGTGCATAGGTTTCCTTCTCCTGCTTCTGAACTAGTGCCGCCGGCCTCTAGTGGGTGGCGGCGTGTTGGGATGGGCCGGCCCCTGGCAGGCCCCAATTGTGCTTGGGAGGTTCCCACTGGAACACTCTCGTACGGTTACGATATATCGCAATACACCAGATGTCAAGGAAAGTTCGGAGATTCGAGCTCGGGGCTCGGGGTGGGGCTGGCCTCGGGCGCTCGGCGCTCGGGGTGGCGCGGGCGTCGGGGGCTCGGCGCTCGAGGTGGCGCTCGGCGCTCGGCGCTCGGTGGTCGAGGTGGGGTCGGGGTCAGGGTTGGACGGGAGCGGCGATGGCAGTCGGTGCCCCAAACGTCGACCGGTGACGACACCCCGTGACCAGCGTCGGGAGGTGCGGCCCCGCCTGTGTCAGCTGGTGAGGCCGACGCCGTCGTAGGGAACCGGATGGTTCCCGCCCAACTCCACGAACCGCTCGTTGAGGGCATGGGCGATGACATCGTGGTCGTGGGGGCTCGGTCGGAGGGCGCCGTAGAGGAACGCCTCGAGCTCCAGCGGGGTGCTCATGCCTCCCAGTTCGAAGTAACGCAGCCACAGCTCGCCTCTCGACAGATCGGCCTGTCGTCGGAACCAGTCGAGGGTGTCGGTCTGAGGTTCATCCATGATGGCCAGCCGTCCCCGACCAGGGGTCCCGGTCGAGCTGGAGGGACGAGGAGACGACCTGGTTGGCATGGTCGCGCAGCGAGTTTCCCGACGCCTGGGCGTCGATGCGGAGCGCGGTGAAGGCGTCGTCCTGCGAGATGCCCTGACGTTCCATGATGACGCCCTGGGCGTGGGCGATGGCCTCGCGCACCTCGAGCGCGGCCTGAATGCGGGCACCCCGCTGTTCACCGGCCTCGTTGACCTTGGCACCAGTCAGGACGGCCGAGGTCTCGGCCGCGAACATCGAGGCCAGCTCCTCGTCCTGCTCGGCGAAGACGGCGGGCCGACGTGAGTAGATGTTGAGGGCGCCGACCGGTGCCTGCATGGCGTAGAGCGGCGCGGAAAGGATCGATCTGATACCGAGCGAGCAGGCCTTCGGCGTGAATGCGGGCCACCTGAGCTCGTCAGTCAGCGATTGCGCGTGGAACCGGCGGCCTTCTACGGAAGCGTCGATACAGGGACCTTCGCCGGTGGTGTACTGGTAGGTGTCCATGTCCATGATGGTCTGATCGCTGGCCGTCACCGTGGCCAGGTGCCCATGACGCCGGAGCGACACGCTCACCCCGTCCGCTGCAACAACGGTGGCCCTGGTCAACGCGACCACCATCCGGAGGGCGCCGTCGACCATGTCGTCCTCGGACGCGAAGACCGGATGTATCTGTGGGCCGGGGGAGGGCTCGAGGTCAGGGCGACCGGACCCCGAGCTGGGCACCGCTGTGATCAGGTCCGTCAGTCCGCTGACCTCGAGGAGGCGCCGGATCCGGGCCGACGGCGACCGGATCACCATTTGCCGGTCGCGGATGGCCAGCCGCTCGGCCGCGTCGGCCACCAGGGCCAGGCACTCGGGGGTCAGGGTGTCCAGTTCGCCGAAGTCGACGACGACCATAGGGACGACACTGGAGATCACCATCTCGAAGAGCGCACTGAGCTGGGGTACCGCCGGGGTGTCGAGCGCGCCGCGCACGGCAATGACGGCCTCGTGTTCCGAGAGGTCCATGAGGATGGTGAATCTGTTCCCATGCCCATCGGTCACGCTCGTGACGGCATCGACGGCAAGCCCTTGGCGACCGTGACCGCGGGAAACAGGGGTTGCTCGTTCCGGTTGTCCCCCGCAGGGAGAACCTTCGACAGCGGCGCGACGGACATGATGCCGTTGCCTCCAGGGCTGGGCTGCCCTCTCGGTCGAAGGTGCACCCACCGTACCAGCATCCCGGAGGGAAAATCCCCAAATATGTTGAATGCGCGCGCGACAGGCGCGATGCTGTGAACGTGGGGGGACGGGTGAACGGAAGTATGCGCCATGGTTGGCGATGAAGCACCGGGGATCCAGTCGGATCCTGCGGCGGAGTTGAGTGGATCGATCACCATGATGGTCGAGACCCTCTTTGCCGAGGGCGGCGTGGCCGACACGCTGGACCGGCTCATTGCTCTCGCCGTGACCGCCATCGAAGGGTGCGACTTCGCCGGCATCTTGGTGTCCGACGAGGGTGGCGTCGGCACGCCGTACGCCACCGATCCGATCGTGATCCAGCTCGACGCCCTCCAGCGAACGGCCGACGAAGGTCCATGCATGGATGCGTTGCGTCACGAGATTGCGTTCTATGCCGAGGACCTGGGAGACGATCTCCGCTGGCCCACCTTCGGACCACAAGCGTTCGGGGTCGGGGTCCGGAGCCTGCTGGCGCTCCCCCTTGTGGTCAACGGCGCGCCGGGCGCGCTCAATCTCTATGCCCGTTACCCGCATGCCTTCGGTGTGATCGACAGGGGGAGAGGAATGCTCTTGGCCACCATGGCCGGGATGGCCTTCACGTCAGCTCAGATCCATGAAGACGAAGAACGTCGGGCGGCGAACCTCCAGGCGGCGCTGGGTACCCGGGAGATGATCGGACAGGCCCAGGGCATCCTCATGGAACGGGAACGCATCACGCCCGACCAGGCCTTCGACATACTCCGGCGGGCATCCCAGCATCTCAACGTCAAGCTGCGGGACGTCGCCCAGAGCCTCGTCGACACCGGCGAGAGGCCGGACACCGGCGAGAGGCCGGACACCGGCCCGTCCTAGATCTGGAGCTCGGCGCATCGGACGCGGGCTCTCGGCCAGAGAGGCCCACCCGACTCGACTCGAACGATTCGACCGGCCCGCGGGATCTGCCCCCCCGCCCCGATCAGGGACTGCTCCGGTGGTCGGGACCGGCGTCGATCCGGTGACCTCACGCTTTTCAGGCGCGCGCTCTACCAACTGAGCTACCCGACCGGGTCACCTCGTACCGTGACCGCGATGGCCGGAACTCGGTGGCGGACCTGACGGGATTTGAACCCGCGACCTCCGCCTTGACAGGGCGGCGTGCACTCCGAGCTGCACCACAGGTCCTCG
>JBEKIU010000094.1:0-15968 GCA_050011635.1 Acidimicrobiales bacterium | reverse complement strand
GAGGAGCAAGTCCGCGCCCTCGGGGACCAGGTCGTCGCCGTCAACGCCGACGTCAGCAAGATCCCCGAGCTCGAGAAACTGATCGGGGCCGCAGTCAGCAATTTCGGTCGTCTGGACGTCATGGTCAACAACGCTGGCATCGAAACCCGGACCTCAGTCCTCGAAACCACTGAGGACCAGTACGAGCGGGTCCTGGCCATCAATTTGAAGAGCGCGTTCTTCGGGACCCAGCTGGCGGCCAAGCAGATGATCTCTCAGGGGGGTGGCGGACGGATCATCAACATGACCTCGGTCCATGAGGACTGGCCGATGCCCGGCAACACCCCGTACTGCCTCTCGAAAGGGGGCATGCGCATGCTGACCCGGACTGCAGGCGTGGAGTTGGCTCCGCACAATGTGCTCGTCGTCGGAGTTGGTCCGGGAGCGGTCGATACCCCCATCAACACCGCCACCGTCAACGATCCTGCCGCCCTCAAGAAGCTCGACGACGCCATTCCGATCGGGCGCCTGGCCAAGCCGGAGGAGATCGCCAGCGTCGTGGTGTTCCTTGCCGGCGATGGCGCCAGCTATCTGACCGCCACCACCATCTTTGCCGACGGCGGAATCATGCAGAGCAGCCCAGGGCTGTAGCGGTGACCGACCCGCCGCTAGGGCGTCGGACCCGGCGTGCTGGAAACGACCGGCGTGCCGAGCTCGGGGGCGTGGTGACCGTTGGGCACCTGACCGTTGGGAGCCGGCTCCGAGGCAGGGACGGTGTCCCCCCCGGGACGGTTGGTGTCCGCGTCCCATGAGCCGAACGAGGCGGCGATGAACTCCTCGGTTTCCTTCTGAGCGGTGACCATGCGCTTCTCGGCTCCCGCGGCCAACAGCTTCCCGAGCACGGGAATCTCCCACACCGATTCGGCCCGAAGGATGGCCATCACCACGGGAACGAGATGCTCGGCGGTGTCGAACACCACGTAACGCGGCAGCCACTCCGGTTCGTACTTGGCATTGAACCGCCACAAGGACTCGATCTGGGCGAAGTTCGACAGGCGCTTCAGGAACCAGCGCTCTGCTCGCTGGACGGTGCCGTCCCCCTTCTCTCCTGAGAGCGTCGAACGCATCGTGGCGAAGTTGAGGCTCAGACCCTTGTAGCCACCGGCCCGCAGGTGCTCGATGGTCGAGCACAGGGCAAAGTCGAGCAGGCCGTTGGGATGTTCACCCGGATCGCGTCGCATCAGATCGAGGGAGTAGCCGTTGATACCCGGGGCGGGCACGAATTGGCACATGGCCGCCGGAGCCCGATCCGGTCCCCGGACCACGGTGAGCAGGAGGCCGGTGTCCCGCGGATCGAAGACCCGCCCCAGCATCATCGAGAAGCCACGCTCGTGCTCACCCTGCCGGCTCAAGCTCATGAGCGCCGTCAACTCCTTCGACAATGCCGGATCCAGATGGGCCGGATCGTGGAAGGTGGCCGTGTAACCGTGCTTGGCGATCCGGTTGTGGGCCTGGCGGAGCCCTTTCATCCCGCCCCCTGAAAGGGTGAACGACTGCACCATCACCAGTGCCTCGTCACCGAGGTAGATGTTGTGCATACCGGAGTCGCGGTAGATGGAGAGCCAGTCCTCACCGGCACCCATCACCGAGGTCACCCAGCCATGGCTGTCCGCGAACCGGCGGAACGCGCCCCACACCTGCTCGCGCTCGTTGCGGGGGCCGATCGGATCCGGCGATATGAGGCACACCCCTCCGTAGACGGCGTAGGCGACGAGGCTGTCGCGGTGGAAGAACCACTTCTTGTCCGACCGGAGGGCGAAGTAGTCGAGCGTGGAGATGCCGTGCCGCCGCACGATGTCGCGGGCCCGGAACTCTGCGGCCCGGCCCGAGGTCAACCGGCGATCGACCACCGGCCTCGAGATCAGGAACAGGGTGATGGCCACGAGTGTGAGGCCGATGGCCAGCAACGACGGGGCCAGGAAGCGGTCGGCCCGATGGGGGAGCGGCACCGTCTGGATCCCGACCAGCCGTTCGGTCACCGCCCACCACGCCGTCCACCACGGGATGTGGGACTGGTGATGGTGGCCGATGTGGGTGAAGAGCTCGATGGATGCGGTGGTCAGCAGCGTGATACCGAGCACCACGACGCCGAGGGCGATCAGTGCCGACCGTAGGGAGGACTGGTCCGAGGCGGCCTGGAAATCCCTCCGGTTGGTCAACAAGAGCACGAGTACGGCGATCGCCATCAGCGATTCCTCGAAGTCGGCCCCGGCCACCAGGTGCAAGACGATGGTGCCCGACAGCAGGACCACGGCCACCCGCCAGGCCCGTCGCTGGCCGCGCAGAATCCCGCGGCCCAATGCCAACAGCGCCAGGCCGGCGATGGCGATGAGCGCTCCTGCGGCCTCGCTGGCCCGGATCGGAAGGAACTCGAGAACCAGGTGGAGCCGGCCTCGCAACGGTGGCGTGACGGCATCGAGAAGGTCGATGATGCCGGCCAGGAGGATGCCGGCCGACGCCCATCGTCGCACCCGCCGGGTCCGCCGGTGGGCCTGGTGGAGGTCGGGTGCGGGGGGCCACGATTCGCCCATCGGGTAGGACGCCACCAGCGACGGATGGAGACTCCGGACCTCACGGCCCCGGGTGAGCAACCGCTCGAGGGCGCTCGGGGACCGGAGCTCGTTATTGGCCAGCAACATACGAACGTGCAGCTCAGCGCCGGTCTCGAGCTCGACCCAGCTGACCCGCTGGTTGTGCAGGAAGATGGGTGGTAATCCGAGCGTCCCCCGGTGCTCGTCCACCACCTCGGCGGTGGCGCCGACGTTGGCATAGAAGCCCACACCGAGGTGGGTGAGCTCCGATTGGAAGGTGGCGGCCGTGATGAGCCCGGCGTAGCCGCGCCCGACAAGCCTGCGGCCCGCGTCGCGCGCTGCGTCGTTGGCTGCGGCCTGCGCCTGGACCTCCTCCAGGGCTCCGCCTCCGAGGATCGACCACATGCGGCGGCTCAGCAGTCCCAACACGAGGGCCAACACGCCGAGGACCACCAGGGCCACCAGCAAGGCGATGACGATCTGGTCCCCGAGGTCCGCCTGGTGGGCGTGACGGATGGCGCGGGCCGGCAGTCCCGATCCGAGATGGTTCATCACCCACGGCGTCACCGCCACCCGCAAGAGACCGGCGACGACGAAGGGAACCAGCAACCACCAGGCATAGCGGCCGAGGCGGCGGTAGAGGGTCCGCGAGACCACGAACCGAGACAGGGCCGAGGGATCGCTCAGTCGGTTGAGCCCGATCAGCCAGGGCGCATCACGGTTGGACCGGGCGACCAGCGATCGCCAGCCCCGGCCCGCCGACGATGGGCCGATGACGCCGGGCTTGGCATCGGCCGCCGGGTCGAACTCGGTCTCCGGCCCGCTGCAGCCGGCCGCGTAGGCGTGCTCCCCCGGCTCCACCCGCACCACCCGGACACCGGTGGCGGTATGCAGATACAGGTCGACAGCGCCTGCGGGCTCGACACCCTTGGCCGCGATGGCACTGAGCATGTCCGGGTCGGTGTCATACCCGGGTTCATGCGTGCCGGTCTGGCGGATGACCCGCCGTTCGTCGATGGTGAGGAAGCGGGTCAGCGCCTGGTTGAGCGCCGGGTGGGCCTCGAGGGAACGCTGGACCTGGGACAGCGGGGATGTCGAACCGGACAGATCGAAGAGATTGCCGGCGATGATCAGGATCCCCGGCCCGTCCCAGGTGTCCAGGGCCCGCGCCACCTCGGTGGTGACGGCCGAGGTCGTGGAGGTGGGCTCGGGGGTCAGGAGCAGGTCGCTGACCACCATCACCCTCCGCCCCAGGGGCACCTCGACACGGGTGACGCCCGGTTCGGGCGAGAAGGTGCCAGCCTGGGCGCCCGGTTCTCCACCGTCGGGGCCCGCCACCTCCAACGGCTGTGCATTCGCAGTCACGGCCCTTCCATCGTAGAGGCCAGCCGGCGTTAGGCTGAGGCGCGTCGAGGTGGAGCTGTCTCTGCCGTCAGCACTGAAGGAGTGGGGAGCGATGCCTGACGACCCGGTACGGCACCTGTCTGGAGGGGCAACGTCCCCGGTCGAGCCCACAATCGAGGACTATTTCACCGAAGATCGGGTGTTTCCGCCCACCGATTCGTTCCGGAGCCAGGCGGTGGTCTCCGATCCCGGGGTCTATGAGCGGGCCGAAGCCGACTGGCAGGGCTTCTGGGCGGAACAGGCAGGGGCTCTCGACTGGTTCCGGCCGTGGGAAACGGTGCTCGACTGGGACCTGCCGTTCGCCCGGTGGTTCGACGGCGGGACGCTCAACGTCTCCTACAACTGCCTCGACCGCCATGTGGCCGCGGGGAGGGGTGACAAGGTGGCCTTCCACTGGGAGGGTGAGCCGGGCGACACCCGCACCATCACCTACGGTCAACTGCTGGGCGACGTGTCGAGATTCGCCAACACGTTGCGCGGGCTCGGCGTCGGGCGCGGTGACCGGGTGGCCGTCTACATGCCGATGATTCCCGAGCTGACCGTGGCCATGTTGGCCTGCACCCGCATCGGAGCCGTCCACTCGGTCGTCTTCGGGGGTTTCTCGTCGGACGCGCTCCGCGACAGGATCCTCGACGCGCAGGCGCGGGTGGTGATCACCGCCGACGGAGGCTGGCGTCGAGGTGTTCCGGTGGCCCTCAAGGCCAACGTCGACGCCGCCGTCCAGGAGTCACCGTGCGTGGACCACGTCGTCGTGGCGCGCCGGGTCGGAGACGACGGCGCCGACCCGCCACTGATGATCGCCGGCCGCGACCACTGGTGGGATGAATTGCAGGACGGTGCGGACCAGGCTGCGGGCGGGCCGCCGTCGGATCAATGCCCACCCGAGCACATGGCAGCCGAGGACCTGCTGTTCATCCTCTACACCTCAGGGACGACGGCTGCTCCCAAGGGGATCATGCACACCACGGGTGGCTACCTGACCCAGGCGGCGTTCACCCACAGGGCGGTCTTCGACCTGCATCCCGAGACCGACGTCTACTGGTGCGCGGCGGACATCGGGTGGGTGACGGGCCACAGTTACATCGTCTACGGACCGCTGGCCAACGGGGCCACGTCGGTGATGTACGAGGGGACGCCCGACTTCCCCGACCGCGATCGCTGGTGGTCGATCATCGAGCGGTACGGGGTCACCATCCTCTACACCGCGCCCACCGCCATCCGAACCTTCATGAAATGGGGTACCGACTTCCCCGGACGCCACGACCTCACCTCGCTCCGGGTGCTCGGCTCGGTGGGCGAGCCCATCAATCCCGAGGCCTGGATGTGGTACCACACAAACATCGGCGGCGAGAGGTGCCCGGTGGTGGACACCTGGTGGCAGACGGAGACCGGGGCCATCATGATCGCCCCCCTCCCGGGCATCACCACCACCAAGCCCGGATCGGCCACCTTCCCGCTTCCGGGCATCGCCGCCGAGGTGGTCGACGAGGAAGGGGGGGCTGTGGCCAGGGGCGGTGGCTACCTCACCCTGACCCGGCCCTGGCCGTCGATGCTCCGTGGCATCTACGGAGACCCCGAACGGTACCGGGACACCTACTGGAGCCGTTTTGCCGGGAGGTACTTCGCCGGCGACGGCGCCAAAGTCGATGAGGACGGCTATCTCTGGCTCCTCGGCCGGGTCGACGACGTGATGAACGTCTCGGGGCACCGCATCTCCACCACCGAGGTGGAGTCGGCCCTGGTCGACCATCCGGCGGTGGCCGAGTCGGCGGTGGTCGGTGCCTCCGACCCCACGTCCGGACAGGCCATCGTGGCGTTCGTGACCCTGCGGGTCGGCGCCGGAGAGCCCAACGAGGAGAGGGGCCAGGAGCTGCGGGTCCACGTGGCGGCAAAGATCGGGGCCATCGCCCGGCCCAAGACGGTGGTGTTCACCGACGAGCTCCCGAAGACCCGCAGCGGGAAGATCATGCGTCGCCTGCTGCGCGACGTGGCCGAGGGCCGGGTGCTCGGCGACACCACCACGTTGGCCGACCCCGCGGTGGTCGACGAGATACGCCGGCTGGCTGCGGCGGCACCGGCCGACGAGTGAGTCAGGTCGGCGGCCCGACCAATTGGGCCTGGCACGGTGCCCCCCTCGAGTCACCCGGCGAGGCGGTGGTGTTCGACGTGGACGGGGTGCTGTCGGACGCGGTCGGCCGCCAGCACTTCATCGAGCGCGGGCGCCGCGACTGGGACGCCTTCTTCAATGCGTGCGGCGACGACCCGATCATCGGCGAGGTGGTCCGCGTGCTCGAGCTCCTCGACTCCCGGCTGCAGGTCATTCTGCTCACCGGTCGGCCCATGCGGGTCCAGCCGCAGACACTGGCCTGGCTGGAGCGGTACGGGTTGCGGTGGGACCTGCTCGTCATGCGGGCCCGAGGGGACTACTCACAGGTCACCTGGTTCAAGCGGGACAGCGTGGAGGAGTTGCGCGCCTTCGGCTTCGACCTGAGGCTGGCGTTCGAGGACGACCCCAACAATTTCGCCATGTTCCACGCCGAGGGCATCCCCTGCGTCTACATCCATTCGGGCTACTACGACTGAGTGCGGTCCGGCCCGGCCCGGCCCGGCCTTCGCGTCGCGCCGACCCGCGACGACCCCATCAGCCGGCCCGGCCCGATCGGATCAGCCGGCCCGGCCCGCGCTCACCGGAAGCGACTGGTAGCGCCGCACGAACGGCCCGGGTGCGAGCCGGCCCCGTGTCCGGTCTGCAGCGAAGGCGGGCACAACCGAGAGCAGCTCCTCCAGCGCCACCCGGGCCTGGAGGCGGGCGGCTGCCGCACCGATGCAGTGGTGGGGCCCGTTGCCGAAGGCGAGCATGCGGCGGAATGTTCGGGTCACGTCGAGATCGTCCGCGGACGGTCCGAACTCCCGGTCGTCACGGTTTGCGGAGCCGTACAGCAGATGGACCTTGCTCCCCGCCGCGATGCGCGACCCGTGCAGCTCGACGCCGCGGGTCGTGGTGCGCGACAGCCCCTGCACCGGAGTGGTCATCCGCAGCAGTTCCTCGACGGCTCCGGGTAGCCGCCCAGGGTCGTCCAGGAGCAGCCGACGTTGCGCAGGGTGCTCGCTGAGCAGGACCGCAGACCCGGCGAGCAGGCCCGAAGCCGTGTCGTTGCCACCGGCGATCATGACGAAGCAGTAGCCGAGGATCTCGTCGAGCTGGAGCGGCCGACCCCCGACGTCGGCGGCAACCAGGTCCGACAGCATGTCGTCGCCCGGATGCTGCCTCCGCCACGTGACGAGGTCGGCGAAGTAACCGTACAGGCCGGCCACGGCCTCAGCCGCGTCCCGCACCGTAGTGCCGGTGGCATTGGCGGCCACGATGGCGTCGCTCCACCGGCCGAAGCGCTCGCGGTCCTCCTCGGGAACACCCAGGTAGGTGGCCACGACGAACGACGGAAGGGGCCCGGCCAGGACCTCCACGAAGTCGGCCTCTCCCGCCTCGGCCAGGATCGCCACCCGGGTCCGGACGAAGGCGCGGATCGCCGGTTCGAGCTCGGCCACCTTTCGGGGGGTGAAGCCCCGGCTGATGAGCCGGCGGAAGGTCGAATGCTCGGGGCGGTCCATCATCACCAGGGTCGGCTTCAACCCCAGCTTCACGATCTCGTTCTCCGCGAAGGTCAGGCCCTGCGCCGACGAGTAGGTGGCGGTGTCGAGCGCGGCGTGGAACACGTCCTCGAAGCGGGAGAGGACCCAGTAGCCCCGGGCCGTACGATGCACCGGGTCATCGTCCCGCAGCCGCCGGTAGGCGGGGTAGGGGTCCGCCTGGGTGGCCGGATCCAGAGGGTCGTAGATCTCCGGCCTCGCGTCCTCGGTCACCTCGGCCGCCTCCGGTCCCGCCTCATGCGCTCCGCCTCATAGTCCCCACCCCACGCTCCGCCTCACACGACCCGCCTCCGCGCGGCAAGCAACCATCCCGCCATCACGGCCAGCAAAGCCAGCACCAGCACGGGAAGGTCCCCGTAGCGGACGTACAGGGTCCAGCCGACCCGCCGGGAGAGCGTGGCCCTGATGACCTGGCGCGCACCGAGGACCGACCGCGCCAGGAGGACGCCGCGGTTGGTGATGGCCGCGCTGTAACCGGTCGGAGCGGCCTGGAGGAGATCGCGACCCTGCTGCACGGCCTGTATCTCCGAGGCGGCGATCTCCTGGGTGGGCACCTGCGCGGTGGCATACGACGAGGTGTTGGTGGGGACGATCAGCAGTTGGGCACCGTCGCGCACCGAGGCGCGCCCACGGTCGGCATAGAAGACCTCGTACGAGATCATCGCCCCGAGAGGAGCTGCCGGTGTGGTCATCAGACCGCTTCCGGTACCGGGCACCGCGTCGAGGGGAACCGAGGAGAGGTTGCCCAGGTGGGCGAAGAAGCTCCGGTAGGGGACGTATTCGCCGAATGGGACCCGGTGGACCTTCTCGAAGCGCGACACGATGGTTCCGTCCGGACCCCAGGCGACAGCCTCGTTGCGGAAGGCAGTGGACGAGACGGTTTCGGTCACGCCCACCACCAGGGTGGTGTCGAGGGTCCGGGCCAGGTCGGCGAGCACGGACCGCTCGGAGGACTCGGACAGGGGGGTGTCGAGGGACACGACGTCCTCGGGCCAGAGAACCAGCTGGGGGGAGACACCATGGTCGAGCCGCTCCAAGAGCCGGGTGGCAGACATCTGGGCAGCCAGCACGACGCTCGGGTCGATCTGCGACTTGCGGAATCCCCGGGCCCCGCCACCTTGGACGGCAGCGGTGGTCACCGTGCCGACGGACGGCCCTCCGTCCGGCGCGTGATCGGCGGTCACGGCCAGCGCCACCAGGCCCAACAGGGCGACCGCGCCGACCAGGGCCAGCGTGCCGAGGCCGGCGACGGCGTCTGCCACCAGACGGCGGGCCCCCCGGCCGCCCTCCGGAGCACCTGGACCCCCCGTGTCCGGGCGGGACCGGGTACCGGCTTCGGGGTCGACGCGGTCGAACACCCGGGCCCGGGCGCCGTCCCGCACGGAACGTACGGTGGCCTCGGCCAGCGCTCCCACCCCGACACCGCCGAGGTAGACGGCGGCGGTCAGGCCCAGCGGGCCACCGAGACGGGCCACCCCGAGGACGGGCCCGTCGGCCTGCCCGAGAAAGACACCTCCGAGGGGAAGACCGCCGAAGGGCCAGGTCATCCGGGCCGCCTCGGCGAGGGTCAGGGCGGCCGGGAAGACCAGCGCCCGCGACAGCGTCGGTCCGGCCGGCACGACCAGGCAGGCCACGGCGGTGAACCCGGCTTCGAGGGCGATGAGCACGATGGCGCCCGGTCCGGTGAACGACCGGACCCACACGAGGCCGGGCACGTAACAGCCGAGCCCGGCCAGGTACCCGGCCCAGAGCCTGGTCCGTGGCCGGAGGCCGCCGAGTCGCCACCACAACAGCCCGGCCGAGGGGAAGGCCAGGATCCACCATCCCCACGGGGGGAGTGACAGGGCCAACCCAACCCCGGCGGCCAGGGCCGGGAGGGCGACCATGCCCCGGCGCGGTTTGACCGCGGTGTCCTGCCGCGTGGTCATCCGAACGTGTGACGGCCGCCACCGCGGAGTGACCGAGCTGTCGGCGGCGGGAGGGGGTGGGCGGACCGGTGTGGTCAACGGGCTGTCCGGGGTCATCGACCCGCCGTCACGGTCCCGTCTCGGGGACGCCCGGAGTGGCATCCCGGGTGCCGGGTCCCCCGGCCCGTCCGGCGGACAAGGATTCGAGCACCATCCGTGCCGCGCTGCGGCCGCTTCCGATGCACGCAGGGATGCCCACCCCCCGCAGGGCCGCCCCGGCCACGGCCAGCCCGTCGAGCGCGGCCACCTCCTCTTCCACCTTCGCCACCCTGATCAGATGGCCCGGCCGGTACTGGGGGAAGGCTCGGTCCCATCGGGTGACCGACGTGTCGAGCGGGGCGCCGCGGATGTCGAGCACGCAGGCCAGCTCGCCGAAGACCGAAGCGCTCAGCTGCTCGTCGTCGAGGACCAGGTGGCGGTCGTCGCCGAACCTGCCGACCGAGGCACGGACCAGCTCGTCGTCGGCACGCCCGAGGTGCGGCCATTTCAGGTCCAGGTAGGTGCAGCCGGTGATCAGGGAGGGCAGACCGTCGATGCTCGACGTGCGCGGGACGAGGAATCCGGTGCCGCGCCGCGGACCCCGGATGGATCCGGCAGCCAGGGACATGGTGATCACGGCCACGGAGGCGTACTCGACGGTGCTGAGGATGCCAGCAGCCGTCGGCGCCACCGGAGCCAGGAGCACTGCGGCCTCGGTGGCCGGGACGGCCACCACCACGCCGTCGACGCGGAGCGACTCCGATGGCCCGTGGTCGCCGGCGCCGTGGAGGGACAGGACCCACGCGCCGGGGCCCGGCCCCCCGGTTGGGCGCCGCTCGATGGCGTCCACCCGGGTGTCGGTCTGGATGGTGGCCCCGCGGCGGACGAGGGCCTCGGCCAGCCGCTCGGCCAGGCTGGCGGTGCTCCCGGCCAGGGACCAGAAGACCGGGGACGGGGCCGTCCGGCCGTCGGGCGACGTCGGGGACGGATCGGAAGGAGCCGAGACGCCAGACGCCGGCGACCCGGCGGCTCGCACCCGACCGAGCCGGTGCATGAGGCTCCCGGGCTGGAGCGAGGCGGCGATCAGCACGGGCATGGTGGCCGCCGCGCTGAGGTCGTCCACGTTGCCGGCGTTGATGCCGCCGATCAGCGGGTCCACCAGGCGGTCGACCACAGCACGCCCGAGCCGCTCCCCGACGATCTCGCCGACGGAGCGGTCGCCGAACACCGCGTTCCCGCTCCGGTGGGGGACGACCACATCCCTGGCCGCGGCCAGGGACTCGGCCGGGCTCAGGATCCCCGAGCGGGCCAGTGGCCACCAGCGGGTGGGGACGCCGAGGTTCAACCCGTCCGGCATGGGCCGGAGCCGACCCCGGGCCCAGATGGAGGCGCCGGAGGCCCCCACCGGGACCAGCTGGTCGGTCAGTCCGAGCTCGTCGCAGAGCTCGGTGGCCTCGGGTCGCCGGGCCAGGAACGCGTCGGCGGCCAGGTCCACCGTCCGGCCCGCGAACTCGGCCGCCCGGAGCTTGCCGCCGACCCGATCGCCCGACTCGAGCACCCGCACGATCGGCGCCGGGGTACCGTCCCGCTCCGACGCGACCACCAGCTCCCATGCCGCGGCCAGGCCTGCGATCCCCGCCCCGACGACGGCGACGGTGGGCCGGTGCCGGGCGGTCACGGGGTCGGTGCCGACCGGGTGGCCACGATCGTCTCCGCAGGCCGGTCCCGGGCTCCGGCATCCTCGACCACCCCCGCCAGGATGTCGAGGAACCTGGGATCGTCGTTGAGGGAGTGCGTCCGGGCGAAGGCCACCCCGGCCGACCGGGCCACGGCGGCGGCCTCGATGTCGAGGTCGTAGAGGATCTCGAGGTGGTCGGAGACGAAACCGACCGGGCACACCACCACCGATGTGGCGCCCTCGTCCGCCACCCGGCGTATCTCGGCCAGCAGATCGGGACCCAGCCACGGGTCGGGCGTCCGCCCCGCGCTCTGCCAGGCCACTGCCCAGGACACCTCGGGCGGGCCGTCCAACCCGAGCAGGCGGACGATGTCGGAGGCGGATGCTCTCACCTGGTCCGGATACGGGTCGCCTTCGGCCACCACCCGCTGGGGGAGGCTGTGGGCGGTGAAGAACACGGCCGTCCGGGCGCGGGCCTGGTCGTCGATCGAGGCCAGCGCGGCCCGGGTGCGCTCGGCCAGCAGCGCGGCCAGTCCGGGGGCCCGGTGCCACGAGGGAATCGGCACCAAGGTCACGGGTCGGGGGGCGAGAGCAGCTGCCTGCTCGGCCCGGCGGATGTACTGGCCCGATCCCAGTGACGACTGATGCGGGGTGAGCACGATGGCCACCACCCGGTCGACTCCGGCGCGGACCAGCTCGGCCATCCCCTCCTCGATCGACGGTGAGGTGTGCTTGGCCCCGTATCGCACCATGTACTCCCCGGGGGCCACGGCATCCAGCACCGCGGCCACCCCCTCCACCTGGGCCCGGGTCCGCTCGGCCAGCGGTGAGGTTCCGCCGATGGCCTGGTAACGACCCACCAGCTCCTCGAGCAGCTCGGGCGTGGGGGGCCGACCCCGCCGGATCGAGGTGTAGAAGGACTCGATGGCGCCAGGGTCCGGCGGCGTCCCGTGGGCCATGACCAGCACCCCGGTCGGTGGTCCGGACGGTGACCCGGTCGGTGGTCCGGACGGTACCCCGGTCGGTGGTCCGGACGGTGACCCGGTCGGTGGTCCGGACGGTGACCCGGTCGGTCCGCTCACCCGGGCCCCTCCGCCCCGACGCCCGCCCGTCCCTCGGCGTGGACCAGGGCCGCCACCCGCTCGAGGATGCCGGGATCCGTCTCGGGGAGGACGCCGTGGCCGAGGTTGAACACGTATCCGGGCCCGTCCCCGGCCCGGCTGAGCACTTGGCGCGTCTCGGTCGCGGCCACCTCCCAGGTGGAGAGGCACATGGCCGGGTCGAGGTTGCCCTGGACGGCCACCCCGGGGCCGACCCGCCGCCGCGCCTCGTCCAGCGGAACCCGCCAGTCGACGCCCACCACCGAGCTGCCCGCCGTGGCCATCGAGGAGAGCAGCTCGCCGGTGCCCACCCCGAACAGGATGGTCGGTACTCCGGGGTGGGACTCGGCCAGCTCGGCGAAGAGCCTGGTGGTGGCGGGCAGCACCAGGTCCCGGTAGTGGTGCGGGGCGAGGATGCCGGCCCAGCTGTCGAAGACCTGCACCGCGGAGGCCCCGGCATCGAGCTGGGAGCGGAGCGAGGCCAGGGCCAGATCGGTGAGCCGCTCGATCAATTCGTGCCAGATGGTGGGCTCACCGTGCATGAGCGACTTGATCCTGGTGAAGTTCTTGGAGGGTCCCCCTTCCACCAGGTAGCTGGCCACGGTGAAGGGTCCACCGGCGAACCCGATGAGGGGCACGTCCAGCTCGGCGGCGAGGATGCCCACCGCGTCGATGACGTAGGGCGTGTCGATGTCGGGTTCGAGCGGCCGGAGGCGCTGGAGGTCGTCCTTGACCCGGAACGGCTGCGCCACCACCGGCCCGGTCGACGGGGCCACATCGACACCGAACCCGATGGCGGCCACCGGGACCACGATGTCGGAGAAGAAGATGGCGGCATCGGTGCCGTAGCGGTCCACCGGCTGCCTGGTGAGCCGGGCCACCAGCTCGGGTTGGGAGATGGCGTCGAGGATGCTGCCCTGCCCCCGTGCGGCCCGGTACTCGGGCAGCGACCGGCCCGCCTGGCGCATGAACCACACCGGTACCCGGTCGACGGTGAGCCCCCGGCACGCCCGGATGAACGGGGCGTCGTCGAACCGGCCCTCCTGGATGGAACCCTCGATGGAACCCACTCCCCGGCGCCCGGCCACGCCTCAGCGGGCGACCGCGACGGGATCGGCTGGAGCATCCCCACCGGAGGCACCGGACCCGTCGTCCCTCGCCGGTTCGGGTACTGCGGTCGCGACCATGGGCAGAGTCTAGGAGAGGGGGCTGGGGCTTCCACGCCGGCCGGGCCCGTCGCGCTGTGACCACGGGGCGCATACAATCGAGGGTTCCCCTGAGCCGGGGGCCGGGCAGATCGGAGGTGGGGTGGACTCAGAGCTTCAGGGTGAACAGGCGTTCGTGGACATGGCCTACGCACGCCTCGATGCCATGCGGAGTGACGCCAATTCGATGCTCGAGGGGGTTCTCGACCTGGGCCGGGGCGGGACGTTCCAGTCCCGGACCGAGCGGGACGTGATCGTTCGGACCAGCCTGGCGCGGCTCGAGCAACTGGACATCGGGGACCAGGCCCTGACCTTCGGCCGGATCGACAAGGTCGAAGAAGGCCCGAACGGCGACGGCCAGGGCGTCGAGACCTTCCACATCGGGCGCCTGGCCATCCACAGCGCCGATCACGACCCGTTGGTGGTCGACTGGCGGGCCCCGATCGCCGAGCCGTTCTACCGGGCCACGGGACGGGATCCCCAAGGTCTCGTGCTCCGGCGTCACCTGGCCCTGGAGGGCCGGCGGGTGGTCGGCCTCGAGGACGAGCGGTTCAGCCTCCCCGACCCTTCCGGATCGGCGGATGTGACGGACGTCACGGAAACCGACCCGGACCGCTCCCCGCGGCGGACAGAGGGCGACGGATCCGGTGAACTGATCCAGAGCGACCTGCCCATCGGCGGACCGGCCGCCCTGCTGGCCGCTCTCGACCGGGCCCGCTCCGGACGGATGACCGACATCGTCTCGACCATCCAGCGCGAGCAGGACGAGATCATCCGGGCTCCGCTCGCCGGCGTGCTGCTGGTGCAGGGAGGACCGGGCACGGGGAAGACGGCGGTGGCCCTGCACCGGGCCGCCTATCTGCTCTATACCCACCGGTTCCCCCTCGAGCGCCAGGGAGTCCTGGTGGTCGGGCCCAACCCACTCTTCCTGCGCTACATCGAGCAGGTGCTCCCCTCCCTCGGGGAGACCGGTGTCACCCTGTCCACCGTCTCGGGCCTGGTCTCTGAGATCCGCGCCGTGGAGAGCGGTCCGGCCGATGTGGCCAGGTTGAAGGGGGACCCGCGGATGGCCAAGGTCGTGGCCCGGGCCGTGCGCACCCGCCAGCGCGCCCTCGCCGGCGACGTGTCCATTCCGTACGGGGCGCTGCTGCTCCGGCTGACCGCCGAGGACAGCCGGCGGATCGTCGACGCCGCCCGCCGCCGCCCCGGCACACACAACGCCCGGCGCCGGCTGGTCGAGCAGGAGGTGGCCCAGCTTCTGGCCGACCGTGCCCGCCAGACCCAGCAGACGCTGGCCGTCGGCACCCCGGCCTCGGTGACCGCCTTCCCCGGGTACGAGGACCCGTCCGAGTTGGCGGACGACGAGTTCGATCTCCAGGATTTCTCGCGCAAGGTGCGGCGGGTCCCCGAGCTGGCCGAGGCGCTGGACCGGATGTGGCCGAGGCTCTCCCCCCACGAGCTGCTTCACGACCTGTTCGGCGCCCCGGCGCTGATCAAGGCCGCCTCCCGCGGCGTGCTGGCTCCCGAGGAGCAACAGCTCCTCTACCGTCCGCGCTCGACGTCGTTCGAAGAGGTGCCCTGGACCCGCGCCGACGCGGCACTGGTCGACGAGGCCCGGCATCTCGTCGGCCCGCGGAACGGGAGCGCCGACGACGGGGTGCGCAAGTACGGCCACATCGTCGTCGACGAGGTGCAGGATCTCTCGCCCATGCAGCTGAGGATGCTGACCCGCAGGTCCCTCTCGGGCTCGATGACCGTCGTCGGCGACATCGCCCAGGCCACCGCCCCCTGGTCGCCCACCTCGTGGGCCGACATCACCGACCATCTGCCGAAGCGCCGGCCGCCCCGCGCCGTGGAGCTCACGGTCAGCTACCGGACCCCGGCCGAGGTCCTGGCCGTGGCCAGCCAGGTGCTGGCCGTGGCCGCGCCGGAGCTCACCCCGCCGCGGCCCGTCCGGCGTACCGGGGTGGAACCGAGGATGATCGGTGTTCGGGATGCCACCGGTTCGAGGCACGGGGCGACGGTCGGGGATCTGGCCAGGACGGTGGCCGATGTGGCGGGCGAAGAGGTGGCCGCCGTGGCACCGGGTCGAGTGGCCATCCTGGCGCCGGAGCCCATGATGGGCATGCTGGCGGAAGCACTGGCGACTGCGGATCTGCCGGTGGTGGACGCACGGGACATGCGCAAGGGGGGACTGTTCGAGCCGCTGGTCCTCTTGGCCGCGGACGCCGCCAACGGTCTCGAGTTCGACTCGGTGGTCGTGGTGGAACCCGGGCTCATCGCCGGTGAGACGGCCCGCGGCCTGCGCACCCTCTATGTGGCCCTGACCCGGCCGACCCAGCGCCTCAGCGTGATCCATCTCGCGCCCCCCCCGGCGCCGCTCGACCGCGTTCACTGATTCGGGGGCGGATCCGGGG
>JBEKIU010000093.1:0-15980 GCA_050011635.1 Acidimicrobiales bacterium | reverse complement strand
AAACCGACGAGTATGACCACCGAGACGCTCAGTCCCATCCCAGAGGTCAGAAAATCCAAGCCAGTTCGCTTCGAATATTGCAGCAAGGCAGTGCCGATGCCAAAAAAGGCATAGAGAAAAACCGCTGATGCTTCTAGTGATCGAAGAGAGAAAATTGCCCCAATTGCGGCCAACAAAATAAGGAACAGAGATAAGACCCCTACGATGAAATGCGAGTAATCGAAATCAACCCTCGGTCGCTGACGTTGAGCGGTGGCACTAGGCAGAGGAGGCGCAGGCGGTCCGAGTGACGGTGCGAGATCGAGTTCCAGTGAAGGCACGTCACGCGGTTGGGTGACGATCATGCTTGGTGGCAGTGAGGGATCGAGTTCCAGCGAAGGTACGTCACGCGGTTCGACGATCATGCGTGCCCCAATGCTGTCGTGGAAGAGCAGCAGGTGGGAAAGAGCGTCATACGATTCCGTAGATGCGCCGTCCACACTCGGAGTCCCTGGTCGCCCCTACGCGACGTGTGTGTCGACCTCCAGCGGTCGAAAGACGTGATGGTAGCGTGCGGTTCACCATCCCGTCGATTGATCAGGACGGCTGAAGCTCTACGAAATATTCGGGTCGCCACTGGATGAAGGACACGATCGAAGGTTCGAGCCATTGCGGTGTACCTGGTCGTACTATCAGGGATTGTGCTTGGTGAAATTAGATGGCATGGTCACGGACTCGATCTCGCAGCGCTTTCTGGAATTATGAATTGTATTGACAAGCAATTGTAACTCAAATGCCGTAGCGATGGTCGCTGACCGTTCGAGCCGACTGCACCAGGCGGCATTGGTTCTTATCGAGGTTCCGATGCGGATATTGCCGCCATTCACAGCGCATGACAACCCAGGGATCCTTGATGAGCTCGCTTCATCGACGAGCGGCCGCTGCACCGTTCGGCCGGTGTCAGCCGAAGCCGGATCGCGGACGGCGTACCGGATTCATCAGAATTGATGGTGCGGAATTGGACATGCAAGCCATAGAGCCGAAACGGGAACTGCCACGAGCTTCGGGTACCCATAAACCTGCCTCCTCTGACCGGACCTCCTCGATCGGGCCACCCGCTTTGTGAGCTGTAGTCGGTGGGTGGGTCAGAATAGCCCACGTCTACTGGAACTACACAATCGCTGAATCAGAATCTCGGTGCCTCAGCTGGCCTCCTCAACGAGAGTCGACAGCACCGACCACGAAGTCCCCGAATCCCATGTGGAACCCCCGGAGATAGCTTCAGCTCGACGAGCACCGCCCTTGCGTTCTGCGTGGATCGTCCTCATGACGCGGATGCCGTCAGAGAACGCGTTGAGATTGCTCGCACCGGAGTGGCGGATTCGCTCGAAACTGGGAACTTCTGCCACTCGAAGCCCGGCCTTGGCGATTCGTACATTGATCAGGGTCTCGACTTCGAATCCATCACCCCACAACATGGAGTCTCGGTCGGCACCGTCAACCTCTCCAGCCTCGAGCTCGAAAACAGAGAGACAATCACGACGAAAGGCGTTGTAGCCATAACAGAGGTCCGTGTATCGGGTCCCGTAGATCAGGTTGACCACCTTGTTGAGCCAGAAGTTCCCGCACTCCCTGAGCCAACTCAAGTCGGAGCTTCCCGCCCCTGGGAGGAATCGGGAGCCCTTGGCAAAATCGGCTCCCTCTTTCAGCGCGTTGACGAAACGTGGGATCTCAGCCGGATCGTTCGAACCATCGGCATCGAACATCACGATGAAATCTCCGGTTGCCACCGCAAATCCACAGGCCAGGGCATTGCCTTTGCCCTTGCGCGTCTGACCGATGATGGTGACGTCCGGTCGCAATCTACGAGTGACTTCCACCGTGCCGTCAGTCGAGTCACCGTCCACGAGGATTATTTCGTACGAATCTCGTGGCAATCCCGGTAATACTTGGGGAAGGTTTTGCGCTTCGTTCTTGGCCGGAATCACGACACTCACCGTGGGCTCCGGTCTGCACCGCCCAAGGTTGACCACGGCGGCCGCATCATCATCAAGCGTCACGCCAACCCGCCTTCATGTCGCATGGGCCCTGAGAATAGACCAACCCGCCTTCATGTCGCATGGCTCGTCAGAATAGACATTGCGGACCCGCTGAAACCAACGACAATCGGCGTAACTGTTCGGCACACACCCATCTCGGAGCTCATCGCTTTCCTCGTGAAGCGCGGCCATGAACCGCGGGTGAAGCTGTACGCCAACCTCCAACCCGGCCCAAAGCTATGATTTGACACCTGGGCAGTCAAAAGTGCGCACTGAGAGTGAAAAGCGGGACTCTGTCCGTGTTCGGGGCCAGGCGTACCGTACCGAACGTTAGTAAAGAGAGCTCGAAGCTCCCGCCCCAAGAAATCGGTCGATCTCTTCTGGCCTGCTTCGACGCGACGGAGAACGAAAACCGTCACTGGGTGTCGAGAGCAGCGAAACCGATCCCGGAGGCGGAGCTCGTTGGCCCCGTCGCCAGAGATCGACGCGCACCGCCCCGTCGGGGCCCGCCCGCGGCTGCAAGCCCCTGACCTCGGGGTTCTGAGTCGAACCACCCGACCCGTCGCGGGCCCGGCTCGGCGCTCCGGCCGTCCGACGGGGTGTCCATCAATTGCGAGCCACCTGGCGTTACAGTTTTTGCAGCGCAGCCGACAAGACAGATGTCACCAGAACGCTGCCGGGACAGGGGCTCGATGAGCACGGCTGAACAGAGCGGTCTGGTTCGCATCGACCACCAAGGCGTCTGCCATCGCTGTGGATGGGCCGGAGCCATCGGCAAGGTCCGTCGGCGTGACCGGAAGCTGCTGAAGGTCGGCAGTCAGTACCGGTGGCTGTGCCAGGAGTGCACCGACGACCTCCTCCGCATGCAGGAATCCACTGAGTCCGCCCCGGCAGCTGGAGCGAGCAGGCTCAAGCCGGCCAGACACCGCCGCGTCGCCTGAGGCTCGGGGCTCGGGGCTCGCCGTCGTAGGGCCTCCGTCCCGGACCCGCATCCGACCGAGTCCCCGGTCCCTTCTCGCCGGCCCGACCACGAGCATCGTACGCTGCGCCGATGCAGGATCATGCTCCGATCCTACGGTCAGCAGGCCATCCCCGCCGGCGGCGGCAGCGGCGCCTGCCGATCTATGTGGCCGTTCCCCTGTGGACCGTGGTTGCATTGCTGGCTGTCGTCGTCGTGATGCGCCTCGTGGCCTGGGACGATGTCGAGCCCTTCGCGGTACTCAACGCGTTCACCGTATTCGTCTACCTTCCGGCGTGGATCGTGCTGCTGGTGGCCATGCTGGGCCGCCGGTACATCCTCGCTGCGGCCGCCCTCCTCATCGTCGTGGCTCAGGTCGTCTTTCTCGCCCCCGAGCTGACCGCCGCTGGGCCGGTGCCCGCCTGGACCACCCATGCCGCGACCCTCCAGCTTCTCGATGCCAACACCGATCAAACCAACACGTCGTTGGAGGGCTACGTCAGGGAAATCGAACAGGTCCGGCCCCGGTTGGTCACCATGGAGGAGACCAACCGGGTCGTCTCGGCCGAGCTCAACGAGGCCGGCGTCCTCGAAGATCTCCCCTATCAGATCAACATCATGCGCCACGACTCGGGCGGCTTCTTCGTGGCCTCCCGGTACCCGCTGACACATACCCGCATCGTGTACAGCTACGGCCGCCCCCTCATCGTCCAGACCACCGTCGAGCTGCCGTCGGGGCCCCAGCCCCTGTGGGTCGTCCACACCATCGCCCCGCTGCCCTCCTCGTTCTCCCAGTGGCAGGACGACCTGGCCTTCATCGGACGGCTCCTACGGACCCGCGGAACGACCGACCTGTTGGTGGCGGGCGACTTCAACGCCACCTGGGGAAACCGCGGCTTCCGAGCCATCCTCGACACCGGCCTGACCGACGGCGCCGCGGCCCGGGGCAAGCCCTTCGACATGACCTGGAACCAGTTCGACCACCCCCTCCCGCCCCTGGCGCGCATCGATCACGTCCTGACCGGTCCCGGCGTGGCCGTCACCCGGATCAGGACGGACAACGGTCCGGGCAGCGACCACCGGGACCTCATCGCCACCGTGGCCGTCCACGGGCCGACCGGCGGTCAGTAGGGGCGAATGATCGCCGGCTCGGCCACTGCCACCGTCCACTTCGGTCGGTCGCCGTCTCCACGTCTATTCGTGCATCGGCAGGTTTCAACTGGCTGTACCAGTAGGCCCCACTGGCTTCATCAGTAGGCTTCAACTGGCCTCTTCGGCGAACGTGGAGATCACCGACCACGAAGCGCCGACTTCCCGAGGTGGCATTTCCGATGGAGCGGAGTTGCGGCGTGAGCCGCGCTTGCGCTCGGCGTGGATCGTCCTCAGGACCCGAATTCCGTCGGAGAACGCATTGAGGTTGCTCGCGCCGAAGCGGCGGCTCCGCTCGAAGCTCGGCACCTCTGCAACCCGCAGGTGCGCCTTGGCGATCCGGACGTTGATCAGAGTCTCCACCTCGAATCCGTCACCCCACTGCATCGTTCCATCGTCGGTGTCGTCGGGCTCTCCCGCCTCGAGGTCCATGACCGAGAGGCACTCCCGACGGAAAGCGTTGTAGCCGTAGCAGAGGTCGGTGTACCGGGTCCCATAGAGGTAGTTGACGATCTTGTTCAACCAGAGGTTCCCGAACTGTCGAATGCGGCTGATGTCGCTGCTCCCGGCTCCGGGCATGAACCGCGAGCCCTTGGCGAAATCGGCGCCCTCCCGGAGTGCGGTCATGAACCGGGGTATCTCCTCCGGGTTGTTCGAGCCGTCAGCGTCGAGCATCACGATGAAGTCGCCGGTGGCCACGGCGAAGCCACACGCCAGGGCATTGCCCTTCCCCTTTCGGGTCTGGTCGATGATGATGATGTCGGGTCGGAGACGCCGGGCCACGTTCACCGTGTTGTCCGTCGAATCCCCGTCGACCAGGATCACCTCGTGAATATCCGACGGCAGGCCGGCGAACACGTGGGGAAGGTTCTGGGCCTCGTTCTTCGCTGGGATCACAACGGTCACGGTCGGTTCGGACTGGATGAAGCTCACGTCCCGCTGTCTGCGCTCCGCCTCGCCAAGCGTCATTCCCACCTGCCTTTCATCTCGTGAGGAATCCCGCAACAGAGAAGCTGATTCGGGTCCTGGGCTGGCGCCGACCACCACGCCCGACCACTGGGTAGCTTGACACCTTCACCTCTCCCGCGATCCACAGATTTGATCCCCAGCCGTATCGTGGTGGACCACCGGAAGCCCACAACTCTAGGATCGATGTATCGCCTTATCAAGCTCCGATTCAGTGGTGACTCGCTCTCTCTACGTGGTGGTGAGATGCCCCACTTTCCGGCCCCAATCCCGGGAGAATTGACGTTCGAGTACCGGGTGCGACTGCTTACCGGTCAGTTCTGAGCCGGTCGGTCGTCTCGACGCCGATCGGGCACCTGGCGGGTCTCCCGGGATCAGCCGGCCGAGCTCGGCCTGAGGCCGCCAGCTGAGAAATTTCCCTCCCCGGACGCGATTTCCGGTAGTGACTCCTGTATTCCCCTGTATGAATTCAGCTGATTCTGTTGTCTACAGGGACTTCCCCCATTTCATGGATGGGTCCCACAATGGCGTAGTTGAGTTGAATACAGTCGTAGGTGTGCACCATCGATATGAGCCACGTCACCATGAAAGCAACGAGGTGACGCGAGGGTGGTAGGACGTGACGACAAAAGGCCACGCGTCCTTTCGCATCGATACGGTACGTGCCACCGTTGCGGATGGAAGGGGTCCGTTGCGAAGGTCAAGCGCCATGATCGAAAACGCCTGGACATCGGCCGCGACTATGGCCGCATGTGCGACGATTGTTTCCACGACCTTCTCGGTCCCCAGGTTGCGCAAAGTGAACGTGAAAAAGCAGGCAAGCGCAGATCGGTCAGGAACCGTCATGTGGCTTGACTCGAATGCAGTATGTCTCAGAGGACGAGTCCTCAGTTTTCCACTGCCAACATTGATCTGTACCGCGGCGCCAGAATGGGATCTACTCCATTCACGCTCAATGTAACGCCACAGGACCGGTACCCTTGGTCGGGACCCGACCAGCAGTCGCATCCGATTCGATCGTCCGGATGGCCAATGGGGAAACCGCCTGATCTTCTGGCGGACTGGTCGCGCGTTCGCCCGCCCATGGGTCTGGCCGGGCAACGCCGGTTCGGAAGCGCCCGAACTGCCACGATTGGACAAGACGCTCCGTTCCTGGCGAACACAATGTTCGCAACGGTTACTCCAATATCTCGAACTCCATAGGAGACAATCGTTCGATCAATTGCGTCCGCAATACCCAGGGTCGCGACGTGATCGATCCGTACTTGCAGCCGCGGTCCCGTCGGGGGTCCGACAATGACAAAGCGCCAACAGTCCGAGGACGGCTTCCCAATCGACCCAGGCACTGAGGATCGACGACCATCACCCGATCGGTCGCTGAAATAGCGTGGCTCCGTAGGCGGATTCACTGCGCGTCCCGATCACAGGGGTACATTCGGTAATCCCTCGGGCGTCCGCGTCGCGGCCTCTGAGTACGAGCGGTCGGCACACAGCGTGGTGCCCCTCGCCGTTGTTGCGCTCGCTTTGGCGAACTCCCAACCGGTCGGCCGCCACGCTGACCCTTTGTAAATTCCTGCAGGCTACACATGTATGGATTGGTCACTGTCGCTGATTGACCATTGCCAGAAAGAGAGCGACGGGTGGCACTCCGTCGGTAGGGACCGAGGCCCGGTTGTGAACGAAATACTCCTCATTGTGATCAAAGGAATACTCCCTGTGATGGGAGGAATGCTCCTTGTGATCGGGGGACTACTCCATGTGATCGGAGCACTATTCCACGATATGCGACCCCAGATGACTCTGTTAATCTGCGCTCGTGTACGGCGTCCTATCAACCATAATCAACGGGACCGCGCCGAAGCCGCGTCGATCTGAGGGTCTTGTGACTCTGCCGATCGCCCGTGGGCAGTAGCCAACTCAATGAGCCGCAGCGATCTGTCACCCTTCACTATGCCGGAACGTCCCATCGGCGGCTTCCCCAGGGAGAAGAGGAAAATTGAACAAGCATGTGCATGGCAAGAGACGAAGGAAGACGGCCATCGTCGGTGCGGTGTGCCTGGCCATTGTCTTCAGTGGCTACGGCATCGCCGCCGCGGACACCGGCTCACTGACACTCGCCGCCGGATCCTCCGAGTCGATCAGCTGCGGCGATGGGGCTCTGTCGATAACCAATCTGGCGCCCTCTTCGCTGACCCTGAATTGCGGCGCCACCGGCGGGCCTTCGAGCACCGGCGGGCCTTCGAGCACCGGCGGGCCGTCGAGCACCGGCGGGCCGTCGAGCACCGGCGGGCCGTCGAGCACCGGCGGGCCGTCGAGCACCGGCGGGCCTTCGAGCACCGGCGGGCCGTCGAGCACCGGCGGCTCTGGATCGAGCGGGGCGATCTGGCAACCGCCGGTCGACGCAGAGTTCCAGTGGTACCTGAACGGTGAAATGGACTTCAGCAACTCGGCCGACATGGGTACCGGCGTGACCGCTTATAACGGAGACACTGCGCCCGCCACGGACCCGACCATCTATGACGTCGACGGGATCGAGAACACAGCCGCGGACGTGGCCGAGTTCCACAGCCTCGGCGACGACGTGGTGTGCTATGTCGAAGTTGGTTCTGCCGGGAACTACTACAGCGCCTCCGAAGAAGGCATCCCGACCACCTACTATGCCCAACTTCAAGCAGCTGGGGACCTCGGCAATTCGCTGGCCGGCTACCCCGAGCAGTTCATCAACATCAATGCACCGAGCGCCGTCTCCATCATCGAATCGATGATCCAGCAGCAGTGTGCGGCAAAGGGTTTCAATGCCGTTGAAACAGACCTGGACGAAACCGGTGGCGGCAACGAGGGCAATACCGGATTCTCGATCAGCGTGGCGCAGAACGAAACGTACGACGAGACGATCGCAACGTACATCCACAGCCTCGGCATGGCCTGGTTCAGCAAGGACACCTCAGACACGGACAGCGCCTCATTCGTCGATGCCCTCGAGCCGTACGCCCAGGCAACCATTGACGAGCAGGCGTCCGAGTACGGTTCGATCGGGCTCGACTCGGTCTATGTTCAGAACGACAAACCGGTGTTCGATGCCGAATACTCGGGCAGCGAGAACGCAGCCGCCTTCTGCCCATCCGACAACGCCAACAACATCAACGGAACGCTCTTCGATACGAATCTCGACGGACCACGGACGCCGTGCCGGTGACCCGGAGCGACCCGAGGTCGGGGACTCAGCTCCCTGAGTCACTCCCGATTGGTCGACGGGCGAGAGCTGGTTGCTTCGAGCGCCGTCGTCGGGCCCCCGAGACGGCCACCATGTCGGCGAGTGCAAACGCCATGCCGTAGGCGAATTCGTTTCGCATGCCGTCAACAGATTCGTTCTGTATGCCCTTGTGAAGCCTTGTCACCACCTCGGGAAATGGGCGCAGCCCAAAGAAGTGCTCCAGTGGCTTGTCCAGATCGAGAAGAGCGGCTCCGGCCATTGCCGCAATGGTGGAGAGACGGGCTTCCCGATTGACGGCCATCGCCGCGGCCGCCATGGTCGCCAGGCCCAACAACCCATCACGTCTGGCCACCTTCAGAAAGAGATCCGGACCCTCGGGCGAGTGGAAGTCGCAACCCCAGTGAGGGGCCGCGTCCAGAACCAGATGTGACCCGACCCCAGCGGCAAAGGCGGCCAGTGGCCGTCCGGGCATGGCCTGGCCGATGAGCACGCCGGAAAGCACATGGTTCGTTACGAACATCGCATCACTCTCGCAGATCAATGGGTCAGGGTCTCAGCACAGCTGCCATCTGTCTCTATCGGCGGAAGCGCCGCTGTACCTGAGGCCCCTTCAGTAAGCCCAGGAGGCTGTTCGCTGCTCGGACCGATCAGGAGCAACCGGTTCCTGATCCCATCGCCGACCCGTCGAGTGGCCACTGGCGTCGTACGCTGCCCTGATGCAAGGCCGCACCCCCATCCTCCGGCCGGGCGCCCATGCGCGGCGGCGGGGGTGGCGACTTCCCCTCTACGTGGCTGTCCCCCTGTGGATCGTGACAGTAGCACTCGGCCTCGTCGTCATCATGCGCCTCGTCGCCTGGGACACGTTTCAGCCCTTTGCCGTCCTCGACGCATTCACCGCCTTTGTCTACCTCCCGGCGTGGATCGTGCTGATCGTCGCGGCCGTGGGCCGGCGGTTCTTCCTGGCCGGGGCGGCGCTCCTCGTGGTCGTGGCCCAGATCGCCTTCGTCCTTCCCGAGCTGACGGCGGCCCAGCCCGTCCCGGCCTGGGCGATCAGGGCGCCGTCGATCAGACTCCTCGATGCCAATACCGACCGTCCGAACACAGCGCTGAGCGGCTACGCCAAGCAGATCTCCCAGGTGCGGCCGCAATTGGTGACCATGGAGGAGACCAACCGGGTTGTCGCCGGCCAGCTCAACCGGGACGGCGTGCTCCACGATCTCCCGTACCAGATCAATGTCATGCGGCACGACGCGTCCGGCTTCTTTGTGGCCTCCCACTTTCCACTCAAGAAGATCCACATCGTCTACCTCTACGGTCGTCCTCTCATCGTCCAGGCCGTTGTCGCCCTGCCGTGGGGGCCCCAGCCCCTGTGGGTCGTCCACACCATTGCCCCTCTGCCGCCCACGTTCTCGCAGTGGGCGGGCGGGCTGGCCGCCATCGGGCGACTCCTGCGGTCACGGGGACCGTCGGGCCTACTGGTCGCCGGTGATTTCAACGCCACCTGGGGGAACCAGGGCTTTCGGGCCATCCTCGACACCGGCCTGACCGACAGTGCCGCGGCACGGGGCAAGGCCTTCGACATGACCTGGACGCAGTTCGCCCACCCGCTCCCGCCTCTGGCGCGGATCGACCACGTCCTCACCGGAGCCGGGGTGGCGGTCACCCAGATCAGGACCGATGTCGGCCCGGGAAGTGACCACCGGGACCTGATCGCCACCGTCGCCTTCGACCGGCCGGCAGGCCCTCAGTAGGGACCGATGCGCTGATCGGGATTGGTGTCTATGAGGTGGTGCCCGTCGGTGGAGACCTGCGAGGTCCACTGGCTCCCATCCCACCACCGGTAGTGGAACCTCCCGCTGGGGTCCGGGTGCCAGGCCGGCGGTGACTGGGGCCGGCCCTGCCCAGCAGCCAGGGGAGCGTTCGGGCCAGGGGCGCCCTCGGTCTGGCGGTCCGTGGGTTGGGATTGCTCAGCCTGCTCGGGCTCCGATTCGGTCCAGGGGGACTGCACGTTCGCCGGTCGCGGGTAGGCCGGGAAGAGCTCGGACGCGCTGGCCGGACCCCTCGTGCGGATCGCCGGCGGGCCCGGAGGGGCGCCCATCGAGGTGCCGGCCATGGGGGGGTTCTGCTGGGACTGGCGCACGCCGGTGGAGTGGGCGATCAGGAAGAGAATCAGCCCCACCAGCAGGGAGAGGAACCAGAAGAACGCCCACAGGGCGGAGGGGAGCCCCCAGGGCGTCCGCCCCAGCACCTTGCGGTCATTTTCGGAGAGCCGATAACCCAAGAACGCCCAGACCACCGAGAGCGCGCCATAGACGATCCACTGAGTCGCACTGAGGTGCACCACGGCACAACTCTAATGCCGGTGCGATGCCGTCCCGGGCATGACCTCGGCCGTGGGCGGCGAGGAGGCCTGCCGGTCCCCCAGCCTGGCCATTCCCTGGTCCGGTGCCGCCGAGCGTACCCACCGGATGCAGCCGGGCCCCGAGGGGTAAGCGGCACCGCCGAGGGATCGAGCTGTCGGATGGTGATCAGGTGCGTGGATGGGCGACAAAGAAAGCCCACATCGTCGCGTTGGCGCTGATGGCGGTGGACTGCGGTCCGAGGACCCGGGTGAGGCGCTTGCCGAGGTGCGGTCCACCGGGCCACTCGTGGCCTTCCCCCGCGATCGTATAGAGACTGACAGCGGCGCCAGCCGAGCAGCCGGTATACGAGGTGAGGGTCACCCCGGTGTCCGGCTGGGAGACAGCAGGCGTGGCCGAACAGCCGTTGTGCGCCCCCCACCGCTGGGCGGCGACCGGGACACTGTACGTCCAGTACTTCTGCCCGTGACCGTCGTAGGGATCGACCGGGTCGGCGGTGCCGTGGAACGAAACCAAGGGAACGGGTCGGGTCGAGGGGCACGGGCTGGGAAAGCGGAGACCGGAGACCGGGGCCACGGCGGCGAAGACCGACGAAGCGTCGCAGGCCAGCTGGCTGGACATGCGGGCGCCGCCGGAAAAGCCCGTGGCGTAGACGCGCCGCGGGTCGATGCAGTACTTCTGCTCGACCAGTGCGACCAGCTGTTCGATGAACGACACGTCGTCGGGCGCACCGGCCGGCACAGCGGCACCCCCGATCAACGGTTCACCGGGCACATTCCAATCGAACCCGGTACGGTCCGGAATGTCTCCCTGGGGATAGACCACGACGAAGTTGTCGGTGTCGGCCGTGGAATCCATGCCGGTCAACCCCTCCTGTTCAAGGGCGGTTGATCCACTGCCGTGCATATTCATCACGAGTGGCAGCGGGGTCGGCGGATGGTAGGAGGTGGGGAGGTGGATGATGGCGACCCGATGCTTGCCGGCGACGGTCGGGGTCATGGTGGTCGTCCCGGGTGATGCCGACGGTTGGCTGCAACCGATGCTGGCGTCGCTCGATCCCGTGGTTCCTGTGGTCGGTGTGGTTGGTGTGGTCGGTGTGGACGGTGTCGTCGGCGTGGACGGTGTCGAGGTCGACGAGGTGGCGCTTCCTCCGCACGCTCCAGCCAGGAGCGCCACTGCGACCAGACCCGCCGTCCACCAGGTCCGGGTGGGCGCGAAGGGTCGGTGTCGGCCTTGCTGATCGCATCCCATCACGCCACCTCCTTCCGGACCCTCTTTGTAATCGGTCACCGTTGGACGAAGCGTCCGATCACGGTGATCACCACCGGTGCGCACCCGACCGAATGTCCGGCCCGTCAGCTCATGGCGGCGATGGGCTGCTTGGGCGGGTACGTGCCGAACGTCGAAAAGTGCTTGGCGATCCCGCTGGTGAAGCTGTCGATGTAGGCCAACTTACGGATCATGTAGCTCCGACTCTCCTTGGGATCGAGGTAGAGGTTGTAGAGGCGACCGTGCGAGTACTTCTGGGTCACCCCGGTGAAGCCGCCCAGGTTGAGACAGTCCCGGTCGTCATCCGAGGTCGAGGCGACCATGAACTTCCATTCACCCACCCGTAGCGCGGAGAACACGTTGGTCAACCAGTAGTAGAGGTACTTGCGGTTCGACACCCCGTCGGGATCGAGGAGGAACGAGGTCTGGTCGACCCCGTCGATATAGCGATCCTCGGGCACCGATGCCGACGCACCGGCCAGGGCCAGGAACGTGTTGAACAGGTCCATCTGCGAGAACAGGCCGTCCGTGGCCCGATCGGCGGCGATCATCCCGGGCCAGGCGAAGATGGCGGGTACGCGCTGCCCGCCTTCCCAGGTCGAGCCCTTGGCACTTCGGAACGGCGAGTAGGCGGCGTCGGGCCATGTCTCCATCTCCGGCCCGTTGTCCGAGGAGATGAAGATCAAGGTGTCGTCCATCTGCCCGGTGGCCTCGAGCTCGGAGACCAGCCGGCCCACGATGTCGTCGAGCTCGATGATGGTGTCCTTGTAGGGATGCTTGGCCGGGGACGCGCCGAGGAAGCGCTCGTGGGGATAGTTGTCGAAGTGGGCGCCCCGCGTGCAGTGGTAGAGGAACCACGGCTGCCGCCGGCCGTCACCCGGCTCCGCCATCCGTCTGATGAACTCGAGCGAGTAGTCAGCCCATTTGTCGTCCAGGAGGGAGAGGACGGGCACGGTCACCTCCTCGACGTTCTCGACCTCGCCACCCCGGGTGGCGTGGACGAAGCACTTGTTGAAGGGCAGGTTCTCCACCCACTTCGTTCGCTCTTCGCTGTAGACGATCTCGGGAAAGAAGTTGGGATCCCGCCACTCGGTGTACATGTCGGACACCGACAGGAAGCCGAAGAAATCGTCGAAGCCGACATGCTGGGGCTGCGACTCGACGTTCTCACCGATGTGCCACTTGCCCACTGCCTGGGTGGCGTAACCGGCGGCGGACAGCAGCTGGGCCAACGTCAACTCGCCGTCGAGCCCGCCGGGCTGGCCGTACATCGGTGGTCGGAGCAACCCGTGGCGCATGGGCAGGCGACCGGTCATGATCGACGCACGGGACGGGGTACACGACGGCTCCGAATAGCACGAGGTCAGGAGGGTTCCCCGCCGGGCTAGCCGGTCGATGTTGGGGGTCGGTGCCCCGACGGCCACTCCCCCGCCGTAGCAGCCAAAGTCACCCCACCCGACGTCATCGAACAGGACCATCAAGATGTTGGGCTGCTTCCCGGTCGAGCCTCGGAATCGGGCGAGCGTGGCATCGGCTCGCTGCTCCTGGTCCTCGAGCACGAACCGCGGTTCGAGGCTCTTCCTCACTCGGGTGGTCTCCGCCACCACTGGATCATGTGCCATGTCCATACCCTCTCCCGTGGCTCAGGCGCCGACGCTGCCGTCGATCATCTCGCGGATGAGATCGGCGTGGCCGTTGTGACGGGCGTACTCCTCGATCATATGAACGTATATCCACCGCAACGAGCACGGCTCCCCTCTCCGGGTCCCGGTGTCATCCAGCTGCCGCGACGCGGCCACCTCCCGGCTGGCCGCACACTCGGCCTGCCAGAGACCGAGGTCGGTCTCCCAGTCGGCATCGTCGAGCGGAACCAGCTCACTGTCCTCGATGGCCGGGTCGAACCAGATCGGGGCGGCCTGGTCCTCCAGCAGCACACGACGGAACCAGTTCCGTTCGACCTCGGCCATGTGGCGCACGAGGCCGTGCAGAGACAGGTTGGATGTGGGCACAGGCCTGGCCTTGCGGGACCGATCGTCAAGCCCCTCGCACTTGATGAACAAGGTGATGCGATGGAACTCGAGCCAGCCCTCGAGCATCTCCCGTTCACCCACGGTGAACACCGGTTCGTGCCGGCGTGGATCTTCGAGCTCTTCGACCATGGGAGCACCTCCATGCATACGGGTTCGAGCTGGGATGGGACCAGGACTCCCGATGGGCACCGGGTCGACCGAGACAGTACCGAGCCTTCAGCCCGGGCGCGGCGTCACCGGGACGGACCTGGTGGGGACGGAGGGAGTCGAACCCTCACTGGAGGCGGTTTAAGCGCCCTGCCTCTGCCGATTGGGCTACGTCCCCGTGGTGGCACCGGTGCCGTCGCCGGCACGGGCGGCGACCAGCGCGGCCATGGCCTCCAACTCCTCGTCCCGCGGCCGCCCGACCTGGTGCTCCAACGCCCTGCTCCTGGGCCACGGCCCGAGCACCCGGGTGGGACGGGCCCCATTGTCCCACTGTGTCCACGCCCCCGGCGAACCGGTCCGGGCGAACGCGGTCCATGCGGCACGCACGATGGCCGACAGGCTCAAGGCGTCGGCACCACCGCCCGAAAACGTCTGTACGGCCGGATTGTGGACCGTCCCGAACACGAACGGGATGTCGAGGGCGTGGCACGACCCCAGGATCCCCCCGAAGGCGGGCGACTCCCAGGTGAACAGGTAGCAGTAGGTGCCCACACCGGGCCCGGCGGCGCCGGTATGGGCGTCGGCCAGCCGGATGGTCGGGAGCCGGAACACGTACTCGGTGGCGATGGCCACCCACAGATCCCGCGGGCTCACCGCCTCTCCCCGTCCTGCCCGGGCCGCCCGCACCGCCGCGATGAGGTCGTCCGCTGCCTCCGCCTCCGGGGTCAGGCGCCGGGTCCACCGCCGCAGGCCGTCTTCGTCCAGCGTGCTCAGTGCGGTGTTCCCGACGGTGAAGAACGCCGACTCGTCCCGGGTGGTCCCGATCAGCAGGGGCACCTGGGACGCCGAACCGCCGACCACTGCTGCTTCGGGAGCAATCGGCAGCAGACCACCGTCGACAACCGGCATCATCAACAACGCCGGGTCGTCGTGCGCGGCCACGTCCATGCCGACCTCGGCCGCGGCGCGAACCAATGCGGCCACCGGCACCTGCTCCAGGGCCTCGCGGGTCAACTGCACACCAAGGTGGGCCGCCACCTGCTCGGCACGGGCAGCAGCCCGCTCGGCGGTGTACGTGTAGGGCGGTCCGCTCTGGACGATTGCCCGCTGGAACAGTCCCCGGGCCGCCGGGGTCGCCAACAGGGCCGAGACGCTCATCCCGCCGGCCGATTCACCGAAGAGGGTGACGTTGCCAGGATCGCCCCCGAAGTCGGCGATGTGGTCGCGCACCCAGTGGAGCGCCGTCACCTGGTCGGCGAGACCCCAGTTGCCGAATCCCGACCACTCCTCACCTCCCAGCCACGTCTGCCCCGATTCTTCGAACACGGGATGGGCCAGAAACCCGAGGAGGCCGAGCCGGTAGTTGATGGTGACTACCACGACATCGCCATCGCGTGACAACATTCCACCTCGGTACAAGCTCCCCGCTCCCGATCCCGAAACGAACGACCCCCCATGGACCCAGACCATCACCGGCCGCCGGCCCCCATCGGGCGCCGGAGTCCAGACGTTGAGGGTGAGGCAGTCCTCCGATTGCTCGTCGGGCTCGCCGCCGAGGGAGAGCTCGATCAGGCCGGGCGACTGGGGGGCAATCGGCCCGAACCGGTCGCCCTCCTTCACTCCCGTCCACCCGACCACCGGACCGGGCGGCCGCCAGCGGCCCCGACGCTCCGGAGCGCTGGCATAGGGAACGCCGGAGAACGACCAGTGGCCGTCCCGCTGGACGCCTCGGATCCGGCCACCCCGGACCTCGACCACCCCGTCCATCAATGTGCCCTCCAGTTACCCGGCAGAGATGCCGATGATTCAGGCAACTTATCGAGTTCGGCGGCCTTCATGCCCTGGCGCAGGGCGACGCTCGTCCGCTCG
>JBEKIU010000092.1:0-20657 GCA_050011635.1 Acidimicrobiales bacterium | reverse complement strand
TCGAGCGGCTGGAGCGCATCCGTTCCCTCCAACAGAAGGGATTCACGCTGGCCACCATCACCCGCCTGTTGTCGGGTGATCTCGACGCCGCCGACGAGGCCCTGTTGAGCGAACTCTCCGGGCTCAACGAGTCCCGAGGAGGAGCCCGGTCACCGGCGGGGGGACACCACCCTCCGGACGGGCCGGCGTCACACGCGGACGGAGCGGGGCCGCTGGATCAGGATGAAGACGTGTTCACCATCGACGAGCTGGCCACCGCCACGGGGGTCCCGTTGGCTCTTCTCAAAGCCGTCGAAGCCGAGGGCCTCCTCATCCCCCGCCGGATCGGGGACCAGGAGCGCTACACCACCGAAGACGTGGCCGCAGCCCACGCCGGTCTTCTGCTCCTCGAATGGGGGATCCCGCTCTCGGCCTTGCTCGATCTGGCCCGACGCCACCACGAGGCCACCGAGGCGGTGGCCCGCGATGCGGTGAACCTCTTCTCGACCTACGTGAGACGGCCGCTCCGGGGCGAGCGCCCGGCCGCAGGTGGACAGCGAAGCACGCCACCGGATGCCGACGTGGAACGCCTGGTTCGGGCCTACTCCGAGCTCCTTCCCGCCGTCAACACCCTGGTCGCCAACCATTTCACCCGCACGCTGGTGAACACGGCCCTCGACCACGTCGAGCGATCCGGTTCCGAGGCCGAGCGCCGGGCCATCTCCGATCAGATCGGTGCCATCGGCACCCGAGAGCTCATCGAAGCCGGCGTGCCCACATCGGCACCACACCGGTGAACTCCGTTCCCCAACCGGCCCAGCCCCGACTGTCCGGGCCCCTGCAACCGCCCGGCCCCCTGGCCACCGCCGGCGTCGGCCCCACCGGCCGGGCGCAGGAGGCCGATCCCGATCTCCCCACCGGCCGGGAGAAGACGGTGATGGTCCGCTCGATGTTCGACGCCATCGCACCCCGCTACGACATGGTCAACCGCATGATGACCTTGGGGCTCGACGTCCGATGGCGCCGTCGCTCAGCCGGCGCCCTCGGCCTGCCGGCGGGATCGCGAGTGCTCGATCTGGCCTGCGGGACGGGCGATTTCCTCACCATCTTGAACCGTTCGGGACTGCGGCCGTTCGGAATGGACCTGTCCTGGGGAATGCTGGTCGCGGGTCGCTCCGGTCAGCCCGTGGCCCAAGCGGACGGCTCGGCCCTTCCGGTGGCCACCGGTGCCGTCGACGGAGTCACCTGCGGCTACGCCCTCCGCAACTTCACCGGGCTCGGCCCCGTCTTCGCTGAGCTCGGACGGGTCGTACGGCCGGGCGGTCGGATCAGCTTCCTCGAGGTGGCCGAACCCGAGAGCGGGCTTCTCCTGGTCGGCGACCGCATCTGGTTCCGCCACGTCGTGCCCGTCATCGGCGGCCTCGTCTCCGACCGGGCCGCCTACCGGTATCTTCCGAAATCCACGGCCTACCTGCCGCCCACGGCCGAGCTGCGCTCCATGTTGCTGGAGGCAGGATTCTCGGCTGTCAACCGCCGAGCCCTGTCCGGTGGCCTCAGCCAGCTCATCACCGCCACACGCAAGGGTCGCCCGTGAACCGGCCCTCGCCTCAGCTGGCCGCGGTCCGGTTCCCACTCGACCCGGGGCCGCCGATCGACCCCTTCGCACTGGCCGGGTCGACCGGCATCCTGTTCCACGCCGAAGGACGGGTGCTGGTCGGCCTCGGGACTGCGCTGGCCATCGGACTCCCTCACGGGCTCGATTCCGTCGGTGACGTCCGACGCGCCGTCGAGGTCCTGGCCTCTGTGCCCTGCGCCGATCGATTCGACTCCGCCTCCTCGGGCGTGGTCGGTTTCGCGGCGCTGCCCTTCGGACGTTCGGAACCGGCCTCGCTCCTGCTCCCCGAGGTCATCTTCGGTTCCGATCCGGACGGCCGTGAGTGGGTCACCGTCGTGGCCGCCGACAGGAGTGGCCTCCCCTCCTCGCCCCTGGGCCTGCGATCGTGGCTGGCCGCCACCGGCACAACCACCGACCGGCTGGCCCGCCCGGGCACCCCGTCGTGGGGGCCGGGCCGCGATGGGCGGCCGGATCCGGCCGATCCCTCGGGGCCGCGTATCGAACCGCGCTCCCCCGACGCCTCCTTCCTGGCCATGGTGGCCGACGCACTGGCGGCCATCGACCGTGGCCAGCTCGTCAAGGTGGTCCTGGCCCGCCAGGTCGACGTCACCATGTCCGGGCCCGTCGACATGCCCGCCCTACTGCGCCGCTGGCACCGCCTCGAACCGAACTGCACCGTCTTCTCCGTGCCCACCTCCGACGGACAGTTCGTGGGTGCCAGTCCGGAGCTCCTGGTGGAGCGCACCGGGACCGGGGTCCACAGCCGACCACTGGCCGGCACGGCGCAACGGTTCGTCGGCTCGGAAGGAAGCCTGCTGCCCGGCGAGCTACTCGAGTCGCGCAAGGACGCCACCGAGCACCGTCTGGTGGTCGAGGCCATCGAGGCCACCCTCAGGGGGCTCTGCTCCGAGCTCCATGCCCCTTCGCAACCCGACCTGGTCCACCTTCGCAACATCATCCATCTCGGAACATCGCTCGACGGCACGCTGGCCCGGGGCCCGGACGGACGTGTTCCCAACGCCTTGGAACTGGTGGAGGCGCTCCATCCAACCCCGGCCGTCGGAGGTGTCCCGGCGACGACCGCCAGGGCGGTGATCGGTCAACTGGAACCGGAATCGAGGGGCCACTACGCCGGCCCCGTGGGTTATGTCGACGCCGTCGGCGACGGGCGCTGGATGGTGGGCATCCGGGCCATGGCCATCGAGGGCCTGACCGCCCGGTTGGCCGCCGGGGTGGGGATTGTCGACGGATCGACGCCGGCCACCGAGTTGGCCGAGACCAATCTCAAGTTGAGCGCCGTCCTCGATGTGCTGGCCCCGGGGCTCACCATCGCACCGGCGGAAGGGACCCACCCGAGCGTGGTCGGCTGAGGCGCCGGGTTCACGGCCTCGGGAGTCGGGCCCGGGCGGTCCGCCGGATGACATCGGCGAGCCCCCGCGGGTCGTCGCGGGCGGCGAAGTGACCGGCCCGGGGTAGGCAGGTCAGCTCGGCACCGGGCACAGCCCGGGCCAGGCTCTCGGACGCCCGTGGAGGGACCACGATGTCCCATTCGCCCGAGACCACCGACACCGGGAGGCCGAGTTCGGCCAGGTCAGCGGTCACGGTGGGCAGTTCGGCGGTGAGGGCCCGCTGCTCGATCATGAACGACCGCTTGGTGCGGCCCAGCGCGCCGTGTTGCCCTTGCACCACCTGTTCATCGGGCAGGACCGAATCCAGGCGGGCGCGGTACCGGGCCGGGGCGAACCGGGTCAACCGTCTCATCCGCGGCAATACCTCGATGATGCCGACCAGTCCGGCCACGGTCAGCACGTCGCCGACCCCGGGGACGTTGAGCCAGCGGTCCAGTGCGTTGAGGCTGTCCGGGGTGCAGGCCGCCCCTACCAGGACCAGGCTCTGCGTGGCTTCCGGATGGTGGACTGCCAGCAGCACGGCGACGCCGCCGGCCCAGCTGTGAGCGACCACGGTGGCCGGGCCACAGTCCCGATCGCGGATGAAGTCGGCCACGATGTCGGCGTTCTGGCGGAGGCCACGGGCTTCCCCGGCCGTCGCGCCGTAGCCGACACGATCGGGCGCCAGGACCCGGAACTCCGGCTCCAGCAGACGACTGAGCGGATCCCAGCTGGCGCCTGACCCCGGTTGACCGTGCAGGAGCACCACGGGCGGGCCGCTCCCCCTGTCGGTCGAGACCAGCATCCCGCCCCTCATGGTCGCCTGTCGGGACTGACTCCGTCCGCTCAAGGGGCTCAGGTGCTCACAGGTTGCGGTCGCCGCCCCCGGACACCCTCCAGCAGTCGCTGTGCGCCCCACCATGTCACCAGACCCAAAGCTTCGATGACGATGAACATGGACATCTTCGACTGCCCGTCCATCCGTTCGGAGAAGCGGATCGGGATCTCGACCACCGAGGCACCGGCCTGTTTGGCCTGATAGGTCATCTCGATCTGGAACCCGTAGCCCTCGGCCCGGATGCGGTCGAGGTCGATGCCCTCGAGCACCGAGGCCGTGTACGCACGGAATCCGGCAGTCGAGTCGGTCACCCCGAGCCCGAGCAGCACGGACGCGTAGATGTTGCCCCAGCGCGAGAGGAGGCGCCGGTGCCACGACCAGTCCGGTATGGAACCGCCCTTCACGTAGCGCGACCCGATCACGAGGCCATGTCCCCGGCTCAGCGGGGCGATCAGATCCGGAAGTGCCTCGGGCTCGTGCTGGAGATCGGCGTCCATCTCGATGCATACATCGAAGTCCCGTTCGAGCCCCCATCGGAATCCGGCCCGGTAGGCGCTGCCGAGCCCGGACTTCTGGTGACGGCGCAGCACCTCGATGTTGCCGAGCTGCTTCCCGAGCTGCTCGGCGATGTCGGCGGTCCCGTCCGGGCTCCCGTCGTCCACCACCAGCACCGTGGCCGCTGGCACCGCCCGTCTGACCCGGCGCACGACGCGGTCGATGTTTTCCGACTCGTTGTAGGTGGGCAACACCACGAGTACGTTCATGCCGGCAGCTTAGGAGACGGGTCCCGAACGGCCGGGTCAGCCTGAACCGAGGGGACGCCGGGACCGACCAGATCCTCGTCCGTCCCGTTGCCGGTGGCCCTGGTCTGGCTCCAGACCTCCCTGAAGATCACCTGGATCGCACCGCCGACCGGTATGGCGACCACCGCGCCGGCGAGAGCCCCGAGCGTGGAACCGAAGGCCCCCCCGAGGTTGGCCCCGACCAGCACGGACAGCAGCACCCACAGCGGGTTCATCCGCACGGAGCGGCTCATGATCACGGGATAGAGGAAATGGTTCTCGACCAGCTGGAAGCCCAAGAACACGATGAGCATGACCACGCCGGAGGTCGGCGAGTGGAGCACGGCGATGAGGACGCTCGGCACCGCGGCGATCAGCCCGCCGACCAGCGGGATCAAGGCCACCAAGGCCACCCACAGCCCGACGAGCAGGGCGAAGGGCACCCCGAGGATCAACATGGTGACCAGCACGACCACGCCGAACATGACCGAAAGGGCGATGGTGCCGAGGACGTAGGCCGTGACCTGCTGGGAGACGCGGTGGGCGATGTCGGCGACGATCTGGCGGCGCTCGGGCCGCATCGTCCCGAGCAACCCGCTCCGGATCCTCGGGGCCTCGAGGAGCATGAACAGGGACAAGAAGGCGATGGTGAAGAGCGAAAGGATCGTGGAGAAGGCCGCGCCGGCCAGGTTGGTCCCCTCGGCCAGGGCCGGCTTGCCCAGGTTCTTCGCCGCCGTCTCCAGCTTCGGGGCGTTCTTCTGCACCCAGGACAGCAGGTGGAACCGCTGGAGGGTGTGGGCCAGCCACCCATGCCCCTTCTCCAACTGGTTGACCCTGGTCGGGAGGCTCTGGGCCACGTGGGTCAGCGAGTTCACCAGCGGGTAGCCGAACAGACCCAACAGTCCGGCGAAGACGATGGCAGCCACAGCGAAGACGAATCCGATGGCCACGCCCCGCCTGAACCGGTGGCGCTGCAGGAAATTGACGGCGGGGTTGAGGACCAGGGCGATGAAGGCGGCGATCAGGATCCACAGGATGACCTCCCGGAGGCGCCCGATCAGGCGGTAGAGCACCCAGGTGGCGATCACCACGGCATCGACGGTCAGGATGGTGCGGAGCGGAACGCCCTTTCCGGAGGCGGCTGCGAACAGGCGCTCCCGCCGCGGCGCGTCGGGCCCGACCTCGCGGTCGAGGATCTCGACCGGTGTCTCGTTGATGACGGTCGTCGTCCCCGTCGGCGGCACCCGGCGGACCGGTCCGGGTGTGTCCGAGCCGTCCGGTCCGGCGCCCGTGGCCACGCTGGAGGGAGGGGAATCGACACCGCTGTCGCTCTGGGCCGGGTCAACCACACAATCAGCATGTCAGGTCCATGGGCCCTCGGCGTGCCAACATGAAGGTGATGGCGGTCGAACCGGCAGACAACGGCACCCACCGGCGTCGGGGGTGGTGGCACCGCGGACCGTTCGTCCGCCGTGAGGTCCGGCTGAGCGTGGGGACCGTCCTGGTCTTCCTGTTCGTCTTCTACGTCGCCTTCCCACTGCTGGCTAGCCACCGGCCCGAGGTCAATGCGCTGGCCCATATCAACATCGCCTATCTCGCCCTCGGCGTCCTGCTGGAGATCGCCGCCCTGGCCGCCTACACCCAGCTGACCCACGCCGTCCTGCCCCGGAACGGCCCTGGACGGTTCCGGCTGTTCCGGATCAACATGTCAACGCTCTCGCTCAGCCACGTCTCCCCCGGTGGCACCGCCCCGGGCGCCGCCCTGGGCTACCGGCTGCTCACCCAGTCGGGAGTGAGCGGTCCCGACGCCGGGTTCGCCCTCGGGACCCAGGGCATCGGGTCGGCGGTCGTCCTCAATGTGATGTTCTGGCTCTCCCTGGTGGCGTTCCTCGTCACCCACGGCTTCCACGCCCCGGCCAGCCATCAGGGCGGGCAGTCACAGTCGGCGTCCATCCTGGTCATCGTGGCCGCGGGCGTGGGCGTGATACTGCTCGGCGCCTTCGGCAGCCTCTTCTACCTGCTGACGAGGGGTCAGGAGCAGGCCAGTCGGGTCATCCGCCGGGTCGCCGGACGCATCCGGTTCCTCGACGCCGACCGGACCACGGCGCTGGTCGAGCGGTTGGCCGATCGCTTCGCCGCCCTCATGAAGGACCGCTCGCTGACCAGGAGGGCGGTGGGCTGGGCAGCCGCCAACTGGTTGTTGGACGCGGCATCGCTCTGGGTGTTCGTGGCCGCCTTCAGCCATTTCATCTCGCCGGTCGACCTTCTGGTGGCCTACGGCTTGGCCAACATCCTGGCTGCCATCCCCATCACGCCCGGAGGCCTGGGTGTCGTCGAGTTCGTGCTCATCTCGATGATCACCGGCTTCGGGCCGACCGCCGGTGAGGCCCTCTCCGGTGTCCTGGCCTACCGGGCCGTGAACTTCTGGCTTCCCATCCCCTTCGGAGGCTTGGCCTACGCATCGCTCGAGTTCGAGCGCCGGCCGGCGTACCACAAGCTCCGCGACTACCTCCGGCGCCGGTTCCACCTTCCCCGACCCACGGTCGGAGCCACCGTTCGGGCCGGTCGGCACTCCGTCGCCACCGGCATCACCGACGGCGGCGGAGCCACGTCCGCCACCGCCGTGACCGGCCCGGCGATGTCGGCGAGCCCGTCGACGTCGGCGAGCCCGTCGACGGAACAGACGCCGGTTCCGTCGACGGCACCGTTCGGGCCGAGGGTGCGTTCGGGGTCATACTGCGCAGATCCCGGTGGGATTCGAGAGCCAGCATTTGGTAGTGATCCTGCAGGTTGAAACCCAGACCTTCGCCCCGGCCGCTCGGAGCGACCCTGGTCCACGACCCGTCGGCCCCGAGGGTCCAGGAGTTGGCCTCGTCGCGCAGCGCGTCGTCGAGGACCTCGGTCAGCCGCCGCTGATTTCCCGGGTCGTCGATGGGCACGATCACCTCGACCCGTCGGTCCAGGTTCCGCTCCATCAGATCGGCTGACCCGATCGAGAGCCGGAGTGGACGACCGTTGTCTCCGCCGAAACGGAAGATCCGCGAATGCTCGAGATACCGGCCCACGATGGACCGGACGCTGATCGACTCCGACAGTCCGGGAACACCGGGTCGGAGGCAACACCGACCCCGGACGATGAGGTCGACCCGGACACCGGCCTGCGAGGCCCGGTACAGGGCGTCGATGATGCCCGGATCGGTCAGCCCGTTGGTCTTGAGCACGATGCGACCGGCCGGACCCGCTTGTGTCTCCGCGTCAATGGCGGCCAGCAGCATCGACCTGGTCGACACCGGGGAGACGACGAGGCGCCGGAAGGTCGGTGCATCCCCTGACCCGGTGAGCATGTTGAACAATTCCCCGACGTCGGCGCCGATATCCGGGTCGGCGGTGAGGAGCCCGACGTCCTCGTACAGCCGGGCCGTCTCCGAGTTGTAGTTGCCGCTCCCGACGTGGCAGTAGCGGCGGATTCGGTCTCCCTCGCGCCGGACCACCAGGGAGATCTTCGAGTGGGTCTTGAGGGTGACCAGACCGTAGATGACCTGCACGCCGGCTTCCTCCAAGGTGCGGGCCCAGCCGATGTTGGTCTGCTCGTCGAACCGCGCCTGGAGCTCGACCACCGCGGTCACCTGCTTGCCCGCCTGTGAGGCACGCACCAGTGCCGCGACGATGGGGCTGTCGCCCCCCGTCCGGTACAGGGTCTGTTTGATGGCCAGCACGTCGGGGTCCTCGGCGGCCACGGCGATGAACGCCTCGACCGAGGCGGCGAACGACTCATAGGGGTGATGGACCAGCACGTCGTGCTCGGCCAGCACGGCGAAGATGTCAGCCCCACCGGCCAGCCGGGACGGGGTCACCGGAGTCCAGGACGAGGCGTGCAGGTCGGCTCGCTCCCAGTCGGTGAGTCCTCGGAGGCCACCGAGGTCGATGGGGACATCGAAGAGATAGATGTTCTCCTCGGGAACGTCGACTTCGGCGGCCAGCATGTCGAGGAGGTCGGTGGCGATGCCGGCCGAGGCCTCCAGCCGTACGGCCTGCCCGAACCGCCGTCGGTGCAGTTCGAGCTCGACCGCGGCCAGCAGGTTGCCCGCCTCGTCCTCCTCGACCGAGAGATCGGCATTGCGGGTCAGCCGGAAGGCATGGTGCTCGATGATCGTCATCGATGGGAAGATGCTGTCCAGGTGGGCGGCGATGACTTGCTCCACCGGCACGAAGCGCTCTTCGTCGGGCATCACGACGAAGCGTGACAGCAAGGGCGGGACCTTGACCCTGGCGATGCGTTCCTCGTCGGTGACCGGGTTCACCACCCGGACCACCAGGTTGAGCGAGAGTCCGGAGATGTAGGGGAAGGGATGGCCCTGGTCGACGGCCAGGGGGGTGAGGATGGGAAAGATGAGCCGGTTGAAGACATCGTCGAGGTGGGCGCGGTCATCCTGGTCCAGGGTGTGCCACTCCGACATGACCATGCCGGCCGCCTCCAGCGCGGGTGCCACCTGTTCCGAGAAGATCCGGCTCTGCCGCATGACCAGCTCGTGGGCGCGCCCGGTGATGGCCAGAAGCTGCTGGCGGGGGCTGAGCCCGTCCGGTGACCGGGTCCGGAGTCCGGCCGCCACCTGGTCCTCGAGTCCTGCCACCGTGACCTGGAAGAACTCGTCGAGCCCCTCGGAGAAGATGGCCAGGAACTTCACCCGCTCGAGGAGTGGGATGCGATCGTCGCATGCCAGCTCGAGCAGCCGGGCACCGAACTCCAGCCAGGACAATTCACGATTGATGAAGCGGTCATCGCGGAGGAGTGAGGACTCGCCATCCGGGACACCGGCTTCGGCCTGATCCCCCGGCGACGGCCGTACCGGCCGGTCGTACCCCGAGGCGGCACTGGAGGCGGCACTGGAGGCGGACCTGGAGACGCCAGCACCCGGCGGTCGGGCGACGGAGGTGCGGTCGGGCGCGGAGATCGATTGGTCCGTCAACGATCTCCGGTCATCGCAGGGATCTCATCGCCGTGCCATCGTACCGCCGGCCGGTGCGGACGGCTCCCCCGCCTCCGAGCCGCCCGCCGGTAGGCTCGGCCGTGATGTCGGCCACCTCCCTGTTGGATCCGGAGTCCAAGGCCATCCGGCGGGCCTTCAAGGCCCGCCGGCGCACCGAGCTCGGGCTTCTGGTGGCCGCGTCGATCATCATCACCTGCGCCTATGCCCTGATGATCTACGGGAATACGGCCAAGGTGCCGAACGACGTGGCTCCCCTGCTGGTCGTCATGCTGGCGCTCGGCGGGGTGGCCCACATCGCCAACCGGATCTTCGTTCCGAGCGCCCATCCGGTCGTGCTGCCCATCGCCTTCCTGCTCAACGGGCTGGGGTACGTGATGATCCTGCGTATCGACCTGGCCAACGCCAGCAATTACGCCCCCCTTCAGGCGGCTTGGACCGCCGGTGGGGTGGCCGCCTACGTCCTCACCCTGGCCTTGGTCCGCCGATCCCGCGATCTCGACCGCTACCGGTACATCCTGCTCGCCCTCGGGGTCGTCCTCCTCCTGCTCCCGCTGGTACCGCACCTGGGGAGGACCATCGGTGGGGCTCGGCTGTGGGTCCACATCGGCCAATTCGAATTCCAGCCCGTCGAGCTGGCCAAGATCGTGCTCTGCATCTTCTTCGCCTCCTATTTCGTCGAGAAGCGCGAGCTCCTGACCATCCCGACGGCACGGTTGGGCAACCGGCTCGTCCTCGACCCGCGGCCCCTGGTCCCCATCTTGCTGGCCTGGGCCTTCGCCATCGGCGTGATGAGCCTCGAGCACGACATCGGGTTCTCGGCCCTACTGTTCACCCTGTTCATCGGCATGCTGTGGGTCACGACGGGTCGCACCGGCTACCTGGTCCTCGGCATCATCCTCTTCGGCATCGGGGCGTTCCTGTCCGGGCGCTACCTGTACCAGACCCATATCCGGGTGGAGGACTGGCTCGACCCGTGGCGCTACGCCTCCACCAGCGGCGAACAGCTGGTGCAGTCGTGGTACTCCCTGGGGAGCGGGGGCATCGGCGGATCCGGACTCGGCCTGGGCATCGGCGCCTACAAGATCCCGGTGCCCAACACCGACTTCATCTTCGCCGTCATCGGCGAGGAGATGGGGCTGCTGGGCTCGACCATGGTGGTGGTGGCCTTCCTGCTGCTGGTGGGGGCCGGGCTGCGCATCGCCCAGGCGGCCAGGTCGGAGTTCGCCAAGCTCGCCGCGGTGGGCCTCACCATGATCATCGGCTTCCAGGCGTTCTTCATCATCGGCGGCATCGTCCGGCTCCTGCCCCTGACCGGCATCACCCTCCCCTTCGTCTCGTACGGGGGTTCCGCCCTCATCGCCAACTACGTGCTCATCGCCCTGCTCATGCGGATCTCCGACGAAGGTGGCGCTTCGGTCGATTCGGCCGACCAGGAACAGTACGAGCAGAGCCAGGAGCGCCGACATCGACTGTTGGCCGGTCGTTGAGGGGATCCGCCGCGGGCGTCACCCAGGGGTGACGGTTGCGCCCACCGGGGTCACGTCCCCCACCTGCTCGAAGAGCCGGCGGTCGATGAGGATGGGCACCGGCACCGGCTGCAGGAGGGCGACGGTCAGGGCGTCCGAGGGACGGCACGAGTGCACCGACCGGCCGTTGCGGCCCATGAGGTCCAGCTCGGCGAAGTAGACAGACCCCAGGCGGCCCACCAGGCGAACGGCCACGACGTCGATGTCGAACCGCTGGAGGATCCCGGTCAGCAACTCGTGGGTGAGGGGGCGTGGCGTCGAGATGCGGCGAAGGGCATGGGAGAGGACCACGGCATCGTGAAAGGCGATGGAGAAGGTCAGCTGCCTCCGCGGCGATTCCGATTCTCGGAGGACCACCGACGGGTGCTGATTGGGCAGATCGACGGAGACCGAGGAGATCAGTGCCATTCGAAAATCACCCACCACGGGTGGGGATCCGGTGGCCGGAGGCTCGATGGTCTCGGTGGCCGGAGGCTCGATGGTCTCGGTGGCCGGTGGTTCAGTGGTCTCGGCGGCGGGGTCGGTGGGCTCAGTGGCCGTGGCCGTCTCGGCGGCGACGGGAGGGTCGGGGGGTTCGATGGCCGTTGGCTCGGCGCCCGCCAGGGTGTCGGCGGGCGGCTCGACAGGCTGAGGCGATGTCGGCGGCACGTCCACTGAACCAGCGGAGGATCCGGCCGAGGAGTCGGTCACCGGACGCTCCGGGCATGCACGCTGACCGTGATGCCCACAGCGGCGAAGAAGGCGATCATGGCCGAACCACCGTAGGAGAGGAACGGAAGGGGGATGCCGGCCACGGGCATGATGCCCATGTTCATCCCCACGTTCTCGAAGACCGAGAAGACGATGAGGGCGAACGCCCCCGCACACAGCATCCGGCCGAAGCTGTCGCGAGCCAGTTGGGCGGTCTTCAGCACCCTCCAGGCCACCACCCCGTACAGCAGGAGCAGGACGCCACCGCCTACGAATCCGAGTTGCTCCCCCACCGCGGAAAAGATGAAGTCGGTCTGCTGGGAGGGCACATAGGCCAGATTGGTCAGAGAGCCGTGGAAGAGGCCCTTGCCGAACACGCCGCCGTTGGCGATGGCCTCTTTGGCCTGGGCCACGTTGTACGTGGAGGTCTGGCTGGCACCGTTGGGTGAGATGAAACTGGTCAGCCGTTCGATCTGGTAGTGCTGGAGCAACCCCACGTTGAGCGCGAACAGGACCAGCAGGACAGCGCCGGCGATCAGCAACAACAGGTACCTCCCCGGCATGCCGGCGACGGCCAGCATGACCAGGAGGATCACGGTCATCACGATGGCGGTGCCCAGGTCGGGCTGCTTGAAGACCAGCAGGATGGGCAGTGCCGCCATCAGCACCAGACGGATCAGGTCGCGGAAGTCGAGGCCCTCCGGCCGTCTGGAACAGTAGGTGGCGATGGCGATGATCAGCACCAGGGTGGCGAACTCCGACGGCTGCAGTTGGAGGGGGCCGAGGGGGAACCAGCGCTGCGCCCCCTGCCGCTCCGGCGTGGCCAGCACGGCCACCAGTGCCAACAGGATGCCCACGTAGAGGAGGGTGCTGATCTCCTCGAGTCGTCGGTAGTCGATGAGGGCGAGGGCGACCATGACCAGCACCCCGATGACCATGAAGATGGCCTGGCGCTTGAGGAAGTAGTGCGGGTCGTCTCCGGCGAGGGCCAGCCATCCGCGGGTGGCGGAGTAGATCATCAGCACGCCGAGCGACGCCAGTAGGAGGGCGGTGCCCACCAGGACGAGGTCGAACCGCGCAAACAGGTGCCTCGGTCGAACGGCGACAGTTGCAGGGGCGTAGCTCACCAAGGTGCTCCGGTCCGACAGGCTACCCGGCCACCGGCGAGGGCTTCAGGCACCCTGGGGGCCCCCGTCACCCCTCCGGGCCGAGCTCGCTCACGGCCCGCCACATGGCCTCGACCGGGGGTTCGAGGCCCGTCCAACCGGCCAGCTGCAGCGCAGCCTGGTGGACGAGCATGCCGATGCCATTCGACACCGCGGCACCCCGGCCACGTGCAGCGTCGAGCCACGGGGTCACCCTCGGATGGTAGACCAGGTCCACCACCACCTGGCCGGCTCCCAGCAACGTGGGGTCGAGGGGCCACGACGGCAGACTCCCCTCCTCTGTGGCCGCCATGCCGAGGGGCGTGGCGTTGACCACGAGCTGGCACCCGGCAGCGTCCGCCGGGCCGCCCACCCGTCCGACGGCACCGGCCAGGCCTGCGGCCGACATCGCCCGCTCCGGGGTCCGGTTGACGACCACCACTTCTGCCGCCCCGGCATCGGCCAGGGCGGCGACGACCGCCCGCGCCGCGCCGCCTCCGCCGATGACCAGGCAATTCCGCCCGGCGGGATCGAACCGGTCGCCTCGGCGGAGTGCGGCCACCAGGCCCGGACCGTCGGTGTTGTCACCGAAGGTCCCGCGCTCGCCGTAGGTCACACAATTCACGGCACCCAGGCGCTCGGCCAGCGGCGAGATGCCGTCCACCAGGGCCGCCACCGCCCCCTTGTGGGGCATGGTCACCGACAACCCGCGGACACCGAGGGCCCGGGCCCCGGCGAGCGCGTCCCCGGCCGATCCGGCCGGTACCCGGAACCCCACCGACACCCAGTCCAGACCCAGCTGGGCAAAGGCGGCGTTGTGGAGGAGGGGCGAGAGCGAGTGGGCGACCGGATCGCCGATCACCCCGACGACCGTGGTGGCGGCGGACAGACGCAGTGGGTGCGGATCGGGACCGGTGGTCGGCATGGGTGCAGTCTGGTCCAGGCCGGCCGGATCAGGGCAGGCCGCGCTGTCTGCCCAACGCCTCGTTGGCCAGCTGCTGGGGGTAGGTGTCGGCGAAGGCCTCGGTGCCATCGGCTTTGACCAACACGAAGTAGAGCCACGCCCCCGGTGGGGGATCGAGGGCGGCCTGCAGGGCGGCAGGGGAAGGGAAGCAGATGGGCGTCGGGGTGAGACCCACGTTGAGGTAGGTGTTGTAGGGCGTGTTCAAGGCGAGGTCCTTGGCTGTCACCGAGCCGCCGTCCCGGTTCTCGGCGTAGAGGACGGTGGAGTTCATCTGCAGGGGCATGTCATTGGCCAACCGGTTGAGGATGACCCGGGCCACCGGGCCCAGGTTCTTGGCGATCACGCCCTCCTTCTCCACGATGGAGGCCACGATGACCGCCTGGTAGGGCGTCAGCCCGAGCTTGGCCGACCCTGCAGCCAGGCCCAGCCCGTCGGCCACGGTGTCGAACCGGTCGATCATGTCGGTCAGCAGCTGGCGGTCGGTCTCGCCCGGGACCACCACGTACGTCCCGGTGCCGAGCAGGCCGTCGAGGTTGGTGACACCGGCCGGCTGCCAGGGCGAGTGGAGGGTTCCGCTGGCAGCCAGGGCGGCGAACGCGGCCTGGTCGTGGCCGGGAAGATCACCCACCCTCTCGGCTACCTCCCGCACCGTGAAGCCGGGAGGGATCTCGAGGGGGAACACGTTGGGGCCGGCACCGACGACGGCGTCGACCGTCGAGAAACTGCTGTTCCGTTTGAAAGCGTAGGAGCCGGACAGGAGGCTCGGGGCCGAATGGAAGACGCTCCAGATGCGATAGGCCAGCGCGCTGCCGATCACACCCTTTGACTGCAGCGCGTTGGCCAACTGGTCCGTCCCGTCCCCCGATCGCACGGTGACGATGACCTGACTCCCCGGGGGCCCGCTCGAGCCTGCCTCCGAGCCGACCCACAGGTAGCCCCCGGCGATGACGACGAGGCCGACCGCCACGAGGGCCAGCGCGGCGATCCGCCACGGACGGCGGTACCAGGCGGGTGCGTCCTTCGGCTCGTGATCGGGCCCGGTGCCGGGTTCGTCGTCACTGGTCGGTCGGGGGATGCCCCGTCCGGTCCCCGTTTCGGAGCCGGGTCCGGCTTCCGGTTCGAAGACCGGCCCGGGGACGCTGTCCTCCGGCCCGCTCACGTTCGTTCCCGGCCCGGCCGGGTCTCGAGCCAGGCCGTCAACATGACGGCGGCGGCGGCCTGGTCGACGATGTCGCGTCGGTCCCGCGCCCTGGTCCCCCCCTCGGCCAAGGCCTGGTGGGCGGTGACCGTGGTCAGGCGCTCGTCGAACAGCTCGACGTCGACGTCGTGCTCCTCGAGCATGGGGCGGAGCGTCGCCGCCTCGTCCATCGCCGACTTGGCGGCTCGGCCGTGGGAGCCGTCCAGCGACAAGGGCAGTCCTATCACCACCACGACGGCCTCCTCCTCGACGATGAGCTCGACCAGCCGCCTCCGATCGCCCTCGGCGTCGGCGGTCCGGAACAAGGTGGCCCGGGGCAGGGCCATGGTTCCGGCCGAGTCACTCACCGCGATACCGATTCGCCGCGTGCCCAGGTCGATGCCGAGGGCCCGACCTCGCCGGAGCGAGCTCCCGCTCACGGTCGGTCACTCCGGGCCGAGGAGACGACGCGCCTCGTCCAGCGCCCGGTCGATGCCACTCGGTTGCTTCCCTCCGGCCACTGCCATCTCCCGCGAGCCACCCCCACCACCGCCGAGCAGGGGCGCGATCTCCTTGACCAGTCTCCCGGCGTCCACCGGGTGCTCGCCCGCCGGAGCGGCCGACACAGCCAGGTTGGCCCGGGAGCCATCCGGGCTGCCCCCAAGGACAACCACCCGCAGACCACCGGTGGTGCGGGCCGTCTGGGCCAGTTCACGGAGGAGGTCCGCATCGAGCCCGTCCTTTCGGGCCACCACCGCCCCACGGTGCGCAACAGGGCGGACGCCTCGGCCAGCAGGCCCTCGCGGGCGACGATGCGGTCGAAGGCGCTGGTACCGGTCACCGCCTCGATCCGCCGCTTGTTGGACCCGATGGCCGATTCGGATACCACCGTGATGGGGCCGATCATGCCCAGGGCGCCCACATGGGTGCCGCCGCAGAGCTCGATGGAGTGTGGGCCGGCCTGGACCACCCGGACCCGCTCGCCGTACTTGTCCCCGAAGAACGCCAGGGCCCCCATGGCGTCGGCCTGGGCCTTGGTCGTCTCGACCACCGTCACCTCGGCATCAGAGAGCACATCGGCGTTGGCCATGGCGGCCACCGCGGACAGCTCCTCGGAGACCAGGGCGCCGTGATGGCTGAAGTCGAAACGCAGGTGGTCGGGCGCCACCAGTGAGCTCTGCTGGCGTACGTGGTCACCGAGGACGGTCCGCAGCGCGGCGTGGAGCAGATGGGTGCCGGTGTGATTGCGGCGCAGCGCGTCCCGGCGGACCCCGTCGATGGTGGCCAGCGCGTCCTGGCCGGCGAACAGCTCGCCGGTCACCGTGGCCCGGTGCGAGGTCAGGCCGGGAAGGGCGGAGACCGTGTCGTAGACGAGGGCGGTTCCCGTCTCGGTGACGATGGTCCCGGTATCGCCCACCTGACCGCCACCTTCGGCGTAGAACGGGGTGCGGTCGAGGAAGATCTCGGCCTGGCCGGCGTGGTCGGGGTCGAGGTCGGCGAGCACGGCGACCACCCGCGCCGGGGCCGAGTAACCGTCCGGGCGCTGGCCCACGAACACGGTCCGCCCTTCGGTGTCGAGCACCGACCGGTAGGCCTGTTCGCCGGCCACGGTCCGGCCGGCTCGGGCCGAGGCACGAGCCTGGGTGCGCTGACGGTCCATGGCCGCCTCGAAGGCCTCGAGGTCGACGGTCACACCGGCCTCCTCGGCGATCTCGACGGTCAGCTCCACCGGGAAGCCGTAGGTGTCGTGAAGCCGGAAGGCCAGGTCACCGGGGACCGATCGGGCTCCGGAGGCCAGCTCCTCCTCCAGGATGGTGGACCCGGTGGCCAGGGTACGCAGGAATCCCTCCTCCTCCCGGGACACCACGTCGGCGATCAGGTGGTGCTGCTCGGCCATGGCCGGATAGGCCGCACCCAGGATGGCCACCGCGCTGTCCACCAGCCTGGTCGTGAAGAGGTCGTCGACGCCGAGCTGGCGGGCCCGGCGCACGGCCCGGCGGATGATCCGGCGCAGCACGTAGCCACGGCCTTCGTTGGCCGGCAGCACCCCGTCGGCCACCAGCATGGACATGGCCCGACCGTGATCGGCCAGGATCCGGAGACCGATATCGGTCCGCTCGTCCTCCCCGTAGGTGCGCCCGGTGAGGGACTGTGCCGTCTCGATCATCGGGAGGAAGAGGTCGGTGGCGAAGATCGAGTCGACGCCTTGGAGCACCGGCAGGATGCGCTCGAGGCCGGCTCCGGTGTCGATGCTCGGGCGGGGCAGGGGCTCGGACACCCCGTCCTCGGTTCGGTTGTACTGCATGAAGACGAGGTTCCAGATCTCGACGAAGCGCTCCGGCCCCCCGGATGCCGGTCCTCCCTCGTCACCGTAGGCGGCACCCTTGTCGAAGAAGATCTCCGAGCTCGGGCCGCACGGCCCGGTCTCCCCCATCTTCCAGAAGTTGTCCTCCCCCAGCCGCTGGACCCGGTGGGCGGGGATCCCGATGCCGTCGGTCCAGATCTGCTCGGCCTGATCGTCGCTCTCGTGAACGGTGACCCACAGCCGGTCGCCGTCGATACCCAGCACCTCGGTCACGAGTTCCCATGCGAACGGGATGGCTTCGGCCTTGAAGTAGTCGCCGAAGCTGAAATTGCCCAGCATCTCGAAGAAGGTGCAGTGCCGGAGGGTGGAGCCGACGACATCGATGTCCACGGTCCGGAAACACTTCTGCACCGATGTGGCCCGCTTCCAGGGCGGCACCTCGTCGCCCACGAAGAACGGCTTGAAGGGCACCATGCCGGCGATGGTGTACAGCACCGACGGGTCGTGGGGGATGAGGCTGGCCGACGGCACCGCCACGTGGCCGCGCTCGGTGAAGTACCGAGTGAACGCGGCGCGAAGGTGGTCGGCGTCCATCGCCGTGCCGGAAGTCACGACGTCGGATCCTAGTTGCCCAGGTAAGAGAGTGATTTTGCCAGCGGGCGGCTCAATCGGGCCATTCTCGAACGCCTGGTCCTCGAGCGTCCGGTGTCGGCGGGTCCGCTGTCGGCCGGTCCGGTGTCCGAGCGCCTGGTGTCCCCGGCTCGGGTGTCCGAAACGCGGGTGTCCGAAACGCGGGTGTCCGAGGACGGTCGATCGGATTGCACACGGGGCGGAGGCTCGGGTCCGGTGCCCTGTGCGGCCAACTCGGCCCACAGCTCCTCTTCGCGTCGCTGCATCTCCTCCCGCCCCGACGAGACGGCGTCCCGGACCCGGTCGCCGGCGCCGACAGCTACCTGTCGGGCGGATCTCCCCACCTCGACGACGATGGCATCGGGCTGGAGTCGGGCCGCGGCCTCCTGCCAGGTGCGACGGACCTTGCGCTCCGCCCAGAGCGTCGATCCCGCGCCCACGGCCACACCCGTGGCCAGCCAGAACGTCCGTTTGGGCATTATCGGTGCACGCCGTTGCTGTTGCCGTTGCCGGATGGTCCGGGGTGCGGAGCCCGATCGGACCCGGTGGTCAACCGGCGGATACCGGTCGCGGCGCCGGCCCGCACGGCCAGCACCTTGACGACCGGATTGGCGAACGCCCGGTAGGCCAGCTTTGACGCCGAATCGACGGTGGCATGGACCGACTCGGTGGAGTCGAGCACCGCACCGACACGCTCCATCTCCGTGGCCGCCTGGTCGACCACCCGGTGTGCATCGGCGACCAGGGGAACCGTCTGGAGTTGCAGTTGTTCGGCGATCGCTTGGACGCGCCGGATCTCCTGTCGCAGTCGGCTCACCGTGAACAGGAGGCCGATGACGGCGCCGAGGCTGGCGATGCTGGCCACGAGGACGGCGATCTCTCCAGCGGACATGATCCCGCGAGCTTAGATGGTCGAGACCGTGGACCGGCGTTTGTGGCCGCCGGCCGGCGGCCGACCCGGCCGTCGGGCCCGCAGTCCGGCGACGGAGTCAGGGGGAGTCCACGGACAGTCGCTGGGTGAGGGCGGGTGAAGCCGGCGAGGTCTCGCTCGACGGCGTGGCCAGGGAGGTTCCCGGGCCGGCACTGGCATCGGTGCAGGTTCGAGCCGAGGTCCAGCTCTGGAGGGCGGAGGCGGCGGCGGCACCGGAAAGGGGCTGCGGCACCTCGTCCTCGATGATCGCCGGTCTCCAGACGATGTTGTCGATGTGGCGTCCGGTGGCCGTGACCACGAGGGACCCGCTCTGGTCGGTGGGAGGCGGGTCGTTGTAGAAGGCGAAGTTGCCGAGCCCGTAGTCGACGTAGGCGGTGCCGAGATAACCGCCCCCCAGGAGGACGTGGGCGTGGCTGCCCACGATGATGTCGGCGCCGGCCCGCACCAGCAGGTTGGCCAGGGGCTCTTGGTCGGGATTGGGACAGGCGTCCAGCTCGGTGCCCCAATGGAGGAACACGATGACGGTGTCCGACACCTTCCGGGCCGACTCGACCGCCCTTACCAGGTCGGGCACGTCATAGGCGGAGGCCAGGCCGGGCTGGGTGGACGTTGCCGTCCATGCCGTCTGGAGATCGGAGTCGATGACCTGGGTGGCGGCGATGATGGCGATCTTCTGCCCGTCGATGGTGATCCGGAAGGGGGAGAACGCGGCCGCGGCGTCCTGGCCGATCCCGAGGATGGTGTACTTGGCCTGTTCCCTGGCCGCGAGCGACATCTGCAGACCGGCCTGCCCGCAGTCCTCTCCGTGGTTGTTGGCTTCGGTGACGAGGGTCACCCCGGCACCCCGGAAGGCGCTGATGGCGGCCGAGGGGGCGTAGAAGACGTACTGCTTGTTCTGGGGGTCGGGGCACGTGCCGTCGGTCAGCGCCGTCTCGAGGTTGACCATCGAGAGATCGACGCCTCCGAGCAGCTGGCGTGCGCCCGGACCGAGGGCGGTGGCCGGATCATCGGCCAGCCTGACTGCCAGCGTGCTCCCGGAAGGGAAGTTGTTGTCTCCGGCGAAGGCGAAGGACACCGGCTTCCCGTCCCCTTCCCAGTCCGGGTCGAGGCGCATGTTCGACGTCACCGCCGCATGATGGCCTCGGCCGGCCCCCGAGCCAGAGTGACGATTCGGGGCCGCGGTTCCGGACGACGACGGGGCCAGCCACCATCCGAGGAGGGCGAGGAGGGCCAGCAGGCCCAGCGCCCACAGCCACCGGTTCCGTCGCACCCGGCGGGAGGTGGCTGCCGGACCGGGCGATCGAGGCCGGGCGGGGGGCGAGGGAAGCGCAGGTCCGTCCTCCACCGGCTCCGCCTGGGGCCGAGTGATGTCGATCGTGTCGGTCACGACGGCGTCTCGGTCATGGTGGGGTGGCCGACCGTCACGGCGGCAGCATAGATGGCCGTCAGGACGTCGCCATACCCACCACCGGCCGGTTGAGGGGGGTCCCGCCGGTCGAGCCGTAGAAGCCGGCGTCGCCGAAGGCGAAGATGCCGCCGTCGGAGGCCACCAGCCAGTAGCCGTGGCCACCCAGCGAGTCCGCCATGCCCACCACCGGCCGGTTGAGGGGGGTCCCGCCGGTCGAGCCGTAGAAGCCGGCATCGCCGAAGGAGAAGAGGCCGCCATCCGAGGCCACCAGCCAGTAGCCGCGGCCGTCGG
>JBEKIU010000091.1:0-16009 GCA_050011635.1 Acidimicrobiales bacterium | reverse complement strand
GATCAGCTGCCACCAGACGTAGACGGCGTAGACGGCGAAGAGCGGCCACTCGAAGGTGTAGGCCCAGCTCAATACGTTCCCCCCCAGGGCCCGCTCGAGCTGCCACCAGGTCAGCCAGGCGAAGGCGGGGAGCAGGACGAGCAGCGTCACATGCATGCCGATGCACCGGGGCGTGAAGTATCGACGCACCTGGTCATCGTACCGTCGCGACCCATGCTCTCCTATTCGGGGGCGCATCCCGACGTCCCTGTCCGGGAGCGCATCCCGACGTCCCTGTCCGGGAGCGCATCCCGACGTCCCCGGACGGTGGGACCTACTATTCTCCGCGTCCGAGCCGTCACAGCCCTGCCGTACCGTGCCCGCCATGACCTACACGACCGAACACCCCACACTGTTCAGCCCCAACGTCGAAGTGCGGGTGAGCAAGAGGCGCAAGAAGACCGCCGGGGCCCACTGGGAGGGCGACCGGATCGTGGTCGTGGTCCCCGTTCACCTCCGGGGGGCGGAGCGCGACGAGATGGTCGAGAGCCTGGCCCGCCGACTGGCCCGCCACCGGCCCCACCTCCACGCCTCCGACGACCATCTCGAGCAGCGGGCCCGGGCGCTCGGTCGCCGCTATCTCGACGGGGTGGCCCCGGCCTCCATCCGCTGGTCAACCTCGCAGAACAAACGATGGGGCTCGTGCACGTTCGAGACCGGCGAGATCAGGATCTCCGAGCGGCTGCGGGTGGCCCCGGACTGGGTGCTCGACGCGGTGATCGTCCACGAGCTGGCCCACCTCATCGAGCCCAACCACTCCCCCCGCTTCAGCCAGCTCGAGCAGCGCTATCCGCGCCGGCGCGACGCCGACGTCTTCCTCGAGGGCTACGCGCTCGGGCTGCACATGCCCGACGCCTCCGGCTGCACCGTCGACCGGCCCCAATCCGGTGGTGGTCCGGTCGACGCCGACACCCCGGCGCCGGACGGTGTGGCCGGGTGATCCCGGTTCATCGCTCCCCTTCACCCGCTCGACCCCACCCCACCAGGGCGTCTTCCCAAACCATATAAAAACGACTTGATTAGTCGGTTTTGTAGGTTTAGAGTGGGGCCATGGCAATCGCCTACCTCGGTCCGGCCGCAGACCTCGACCAAGTTTCGTCCCCAAACCGCTCCGCAGGTCTGCCGGCCGGGCCGGGGGAACCTCTCGCCCGCCCACGCCGGCGGGTCGATTTCCTGGCCATCGCCGAGGGATTCGCAGCAACCGCGGCAGCCATCCCCGAGCTCTCGGACCTGACCGAGCGGACCTGGATCCTGCTGGCCGTCACCGACCTCTTCGAGGCCTGGGCCATCGGTTGGCCGACAGGCGGAACCATCGAGCTCCATGACCACGGCCAGTCGGGTGGCGCCGTGGTGGTGGCCGCGGGCGAGCTCGTCGAGTCGACCGTGCGGCCGAGCACGCGTGGCGTGGCCCTCATCGGCAACAACCGGATCCAGGCCGGCCAGCACAAGAGGTTCGGGCCCGGCTACATCCACGACCTGAGCAACGACGGCGACGAGCAGGCGGTCAGCGTGCACGTCTACGGGCCGCGTCTGACCACCATGACGTACTACGAGCTGAACCGTCGGGGACGGCTGAAGGTGGTGCGGACCGAGGACGTCGAACCCCTCGGGCCCTTCGACACCACCAGCCACCACGATCCGGCATGAGCCGGTCGGCCGACGACCTGGTGGCCGAGGCCCGCCGCCACATCCACCGGACCCGGCCCGAGGAGCTTGATGCGGTGGCCTCGTCGGGAGGCCTGATCGTCGACATCCGCCCGGCCGCCCAGCGCTTGTTGGAAGGCGACCTGCCTGGCGCGGTGGTCATCGAGCGCAACGTCCTCGAGTGGCGGCTCGATCCCAACGGCGCCCACCGGCTGCCCGCAGTCACCGGGTTCGACCAGCAGGTCGTGGTGGTGTGCTCGGAGGGCTACGCATCCTCGCTCGCCGCGGCCTCGCTCGCCGACCTCGGGTTCCGCCACGCGAGCGACCTGGCCGGTGGGTACCGCGACTGGTCGGCCTGGGCCCGGTCCCGGCCGTCCGAGGCCCGGACCAGCGGCGCAGCGCGGTAGGACCCACGGCCGACGATCCTGGCTCGTCTCTCGATCGTCACCGGGTAGTCCTGTCGGGCGCCGGCTCGACCGGGATCCGGCCCCACCGCCGGCAGACTCCACAGCCTGATTCGGTTCGCTTGCTCCCCTCGGGTCCGCCACAATCCACCGGGCCTCCGCCAATCCACCTGGCCTCCCCCGCAAAAATCCACCTGAAGGCGCACCGTTCCCTCCCCCGTGCGGTTCCCTCCCCGGCGTGGGCTCGACGATCGGGACATACCCTCGGGCTGCCTCGGCCTCCGGGGCTGCCTCGGCCTCCGGGGCTGCCTCGGCCCGCCTCGGCCTCCGGGCCCGCCTCGGCCCGCCTCGGCCCGCCTCGCCCGCCTCGGCCCCGTCCGCCCGAGCCGTGCGGACGCCGTCGGCGCACAGCCGGACCCGGACGGCGCACAAGCGTGCACGCCTGGGGATTTGCGAGTACAACGGGGTGGTGGCCTACCTTCTGGCGGCGATCGCCGCCTTCGTCAACGCCCTGACCTCGGTCCTCCAGCGCATCGGCGTGGAGTCGGCCCCCGAGTCGACCACCTTGCGCCTCAGCCTGATGGCCCACGCCATCAAGCGGGTCGTCTGGCTCGTCGGCTTCGGCCTCATGCTCGTCGAGTTCGGGCTCCAGGCCACCGCCCTGCGCTTCGGTGAGCTGAGTGTCGTCCAGCCCGTGCTCACCACCGAGCTGCTCTTCCTACTGCTCATCCTCGGTGTCTGGTTCCGCTACCGGCTGGGTTGGCAGGAGTGGCTCGGCGCCGTCGTCATCGTGGCCGGCCTGGCCGGGTTCTTTTTCGCCGCCGACCCGTCCGGCGGCAATGCCCTCCCCTCCAACCATGCCTGGCTGGTGGCGTCCATCGTGCTCATCGGGGCCATCACCGGGTTCATCGCCGCGGCCAGATACGGCCCCCGGTGGTGGAGGGCTGCGGCTTTCGGGGCGGCCACCGCCATCACCGCGGCCTACAGCGCGGCGTTGACCAAGGCCATCACCTCGTACACCAAGCTCGGGTGGGGCCACGTGTTCACCCACTTCCAGCCCTACATGCTGGCCATCACCGGGCTGGGCACCGTGTTCCTGATCCAGAACGCCCTGCACGCGGGACCCATCACCGCTTCGCGGACCACCATGGTGACCATCAATCCGCTGGTCAGCATCGTGCTCGGCATCACCCTGTTCGCCGACAAGCTGCGATCGGGTCCATTGTGGGTCTCCGCCGAGATCGTGTCCCTGGGCGTGCTCGTGGCCGGCGTGGTCATCCTGGCCCGCTCGCCGCTGGTGGCCGGCACCCGCGGCGAGGACGACCCCGGGGAGATGCTGGGCGGTGCCCGCCGCCGGGCCGCCGACACCGGCCAGGCCGGAGAAGGGGTCGACGTCGAGCCGGTTCCGACCGCGTCGGGTGCCGTCGACGGGCTGCCCCTGGCCGGCGGGACCCGGGCCGACTGACCGGCCGACAGGGAGCCGAGCCGAGCCCGACCGGCTGGTGGCAGGCGGGCCGATCGACCGGCTGGCCGGCGGGATCCGGGCCGACTGACCGGCTCCTGAAAGCCATCGGCCGGACCAGATCAGGCGGTCAACGAACCTGTCCGGCCCATGACGGCCGGCGGCGGCCCCGTCGGGCCCGGCCACTTCGAGCCTTGGGCCAGATCCAACAGGTCGGCGATGCCGAGAGTGGTGTCACCCAGCGCGGCCCGCATCGACCGGAAGAGCGCCGCCGTCACCCGAGCGTCGCCCAGCGCGCTGTGGTGGTCGTCCCACGACAGCCCGAAGTGGGAGCAGCAATCGACCAGCCGGGCCCTCCCCTGCAACCCGAGGTGGGCCTGGGCCACGGCCAGCGTGTCGACCGAGGGCACCGGGCCCGGGACCAGGTCCCGTCCGCCGGCCCGCCGGCATTCGGCCCGGATGAAATCGAGGTCGAAGCAGTCGACGTTGTGGCCGACCACCACCCGGCCCGACAGCCGTTCCGCCAGGTACGGATGGATCGCCGGAAAGGTAGGGGCCCCGGCCAGCATCTCCGCCGAGATGCCGTGGATATGGGTCGGGCCCGGATCGCAGCCGGGGTCGACCAAGGTGCAGAAGGCTCCGACCTCCCGCCCAGACGGATCCAGCACGACCACGCCCACCTCGACGATGCGATCGTCCTCGGGCGAGAAGCCGGTGGTCTCCACATCGATCACCGCGAATCCCGGCCCGATCTCACCAGGGGAACCCACGACGCCCACCGTAGATCGCCGGTGTGACATTTTGGCGCACGGGCGACGGCGCATGGGCGACGGGACGGCGAGCGGCGCACGGGCAGCGGCGGGGCACGGGCAGCGGCGGGGCACGGGCAGCGGCGGGGCACGGGCAGCGGCGGCGCACGGGCAGCGGCGGCGCACGCCCGGCGGCGGTCGGACGAATCTCCGTCCGGCCGGGCCCCGAACCGGTCGTGGGCTACCGTTCGGGACCGAAAGGACCGACCATGACCTCCATCCGATGGGTCTGCGTCTCCGACCTCCACCTCGGGGCGCTGAACAGCCTGCTGACCAACGTGGACGCCGACGGCGAGCACGTCGACGGCTCCGCCGCCTCGCCGGTGCTCACGGCCCTGTGCGAGTGCCTCCGCTCGCTGCGGACGCCCGGCCAGGACCCCCCGGAGCTGGTCGTGCTCGGAGATCTCTTCGAACTGGCCCTCACCGCCCCCGAGGACGCGGCGGCCGCCTTCACCCAGTTCATCGCCGGCCTCCGGCCGGGCAAGCCCGACGCCGCCGTTGCCCCCGCCCTCCGCTTCGTCCCCGGGAACCACGACCACCACCTCTGGTCGCGGGCCAGCGACGACCGCTACCTTCGCCTGCTGGCCGAGGCCACCGCCCCGGCCCCGCGTGACCGCCACGCCACCCATCTGCTGCCGGCCAACGACACAGAACCGGTCCGCGACCGGTTCATCGAGATCCTGGCCAAGCGGGCCGAACCGGCCACCACGGTCACCGTGCTCCAGAGCTACCCGAACCTCGGGCTGGTCACCGCGTCCGGGGACCGTTCGGTCATCCTCAGCCACGGCCACTTCATCGAGCCGCTCTACCGGATGATGTCGGTGCTCGACACCGTGTTCGGTTCCCCCCGGTCCGGGGCCGTCGAGGCCTGGCAGCTGGAGGCGGACAACGGCGGGTGGATCGACTTCTTCTGGTCCTCGATGGGCGACAGCGGGGACATCATGCGGGTCACCCGCTCGCTCTACGAGTCGCTGCAGAGCACCGAGACCATCCACGCCGAGATCTCGGCCATCGAACGGGCCATCAAGGTGGCCGGGGCATCACGCGCCCGGGCCGACGTCGAGGCCCATGCCGTGGCCGAGCTCCTGCGGGCCGGCGTCGGGACGGCCGTCCGCGAGCGTCACCGTGAGGGGATCATCCTGAGCCCGCACGCGGACCAGGGGCTGGCCAGCTATCTCGACGGTCCGGTGGTCACCCAGGTGGGGGCCGAGATCGGTGCCCCGCGGGACGTGACCTTCGTCTTCGGCCATACCCACAAGCCGTTCGTCGACGTGCGGACCACGACCCTGTGCCCGTCCCCGGTCTCGGTGGTCAACACCGGTGGCTGGGTCGTCGACACGCCGCAGCTCAACCCCATGAAGGGGGCGTCGGTGATCCTCATCGACGAGGAGCTCAACGTGGCCTGTGTCCGCTGCTACCGCGAGGGCACCGACGCCTCCTCCTACATGGTCAGCATCGAGCCCGGCTCGGCCGGTGGCCCCAACCCGCTGGTGGATCAGCTGCGGTCGACCGTCGATGCCGGCCGCGACCCGTGGGCCTCACTGGCCCAGGCCATCCAGACCACCGTCGGCGACCGGGGCCGCCAGCTCGACGAGCGGCTGCGCTCGGACGCCTCGACGCTCAACCAGCTCAACCGGGCCGACCAGGGGGACGGCCGGTCTCCGGACCCGAATCCGGCCTAACGCATCCGTCTCCGACCCGGCTTCGGCCTCCGGCCTGATTCCGGGCTGCCCACCGGCCCGCCGCCGGCCCAGCTCCGGGCGGACCGGGCCGCGACCACCGGGCCGCGCGCACCGGTCCCCTCAGGTGCTCGCCCCCACCAGCTCGGCCAGCTCGTCGGCCACGTCCGAATCGTGCTTCTCCTCGTCCTCCCGGGCCTTCTTCGGGCTCCACCGGCCCCGGTTCAAGAAGATGGTGGGGATGAACAGGACCATGCCACCCAGGCACACCCAGAACCAGTGCTGCCACTGCTTGGGTGACTTGGCCACGCCGGCCAGCAGCTTGTCCAGCTGGGCCTGATGGGCCGAGAGGTAGGTGAGCTGGGACTCGTAGGGCACCACGTACTTGTCGAGGGCAGTCAGGTGGGCGATGGCCTTGGCGAAGACCACCGGGCCGACCGCCTTCTGGAAGGCGGCCAGGTTGGCCGGGGTCGGGTGCTTGTTGGCGGCGGCGGCGATGGGCGCGTTCTGGGGGGAGCTCAGCACCTTCAGCCAGCTGGCGTTGGCCTCGGCGAAGGCCACCGAAGCCGGATGGGCCAGCTGGAAGGCCTGGACGTTGAAGGGTGCGTTGCCGGTCGGCGGCGTCTGGGCGTAGACGAGGTTGTCGACCACCGGGTTGACCGCGTTGACCACCAGCGGGAGGAAGATGAAGGAGAGGCCGACCGTCAACCGGAGGATCCATCCCCACAGGGCGAGCCCGGTACCCACCAGGGCCGGGTTCTTGGCTTCGACCATCTCGGTGTAGGCGGCCATCCACGGCGCGTAGGTCAGCGAGATGAAGGCGGCCAGCAGCACCTCCAGGGTGATCAGCGTGCTGAAGCTGGTGTAGGGGTAGTCGGCCTGGCGCAGGAAGAGGATGAGCATGACGATGGAACCGGCCGCGCCCACCAGCATGAGCGGCTTGCGCACCCGCAGCTTGTCGGACAGCACGCCGAAGACGATGAGGGCGACGGCGTCGGCCCCCCAGTACCAAACGTTGAGATAGTTGGCGTCCGACGTGGTCAGGTTGAGGCCGTTGGAGCTCTTGAACACGGTGGCCCAGTAGATGGTGAAGAAGGCCGAGGCCGCGTAGTACACGAGTAGGAAGAGGGAGATGCCGAGGGCGGAACCGACCAGGTCCCACTTGAGGATCTGGCGCCACGGATGGGTGGTGGCGGTGAGGATCTCGGCCTCCGACAGGCCCCGGGCCCGGGCCTCGATCAGGGCCCGGTCCTGTTCGGACACCATCAACTGGTCACGCAGGCTGGACGACAGGTCCTTCATCCAGAACAGGGCCAGCACGAAGACCACCAGCGAGGTGATGCCGGAGATGAGGAACTGGCTCTTGAACCCGGACACCCCGCTGTTGCGCAGGAAGTGGTTGAGGGTGTTGGTGGCCACGATGGAGGTGATCAGGCTGCCGGCCACCGGCCCCACCGTCCAGAAGCCCATGGCCGAGGCCCGGCCCAGCTGTGGACTGAAGTCGCGGACGAGGGCCGGGGTGGCCACCAGGATGGCGCCCTCGACCAGACCGAGAGCGGAGATGACCACGGCGAACTGCCACTGGGTGGTCGTCGCCGGCACCCCCACCGCCACCAGCAGCCCGACCAGCAACAGCCCGTAGATGATCACGTTGGACCGGCCCAGCTTGTCCGTCTTGCTGGCCGGCAGTGAGGCGAAGGCGCCGATGAGGTTGGACACCACCACGATGCCCACGTAGAAGGCGAAGGACATGTGGTAGTACTGCAGGATCTGGGGGGTCACCCCGGTCTGGGTGAAGTACGTGTAGTAGAGGACGATGGTGGCCAGCACGGCCAGGGCCAGGTAGGCCGTGCGCTTGGCGTTGTCCGGGTACTCGTCGATCTCGTGGACGAACAGGAAACGGAACAGTGCCCCGTGCCGCGGTGCCGCCCCACCACCAGCGCCCGAAGTCGCCACCGATGTGTCTGCTGCCATGGCATATCCCCCAGTGCTCGGTGCCGACGACCCTCCCCGGTCCCGCTGCGACCGTAGCGCACCGACGGCACGCCGCGGGGGGTTCGGTTCCCCGGCCGGCAACCGACCGACCAGGGAGGCCGGGCCGCCTCAGGCGTCGAGGACGGCCGCGGCCACCAGCTCCTCGAGGTAGCGGGTGTCCCACCACGAGATCTGGAGCTGCTTGGCCCGACGGAAGTAGAGCTGGATGTCGAACTCGACGGTGAACCCGATGCCCCCGAAGATCTGCTGGGCGGTGGCGGTCACGTCGCGGAAGGCCTGGCAGGCGTAGAGCTTGGCCATTGGGGCCAGCTTGGCCACGCTCCGGCCCTCCGATCGGGCCCACGCCGCCTCGTGGACCAGTACCTCGGCGCCGTCCACGGTCGTGGCCCCGTCGGCCAGGTAGTGGGCCAGGGCCTGAAACGCGCCCAGCGGCTTGTCGAACTGCTGGCGGTCCTTGGCGTACTGGACGGTGATGTCCATGGCGTACTGGGCGCCGCCGACGGCCTGGGCCGCGGCCATGATGATCCCGTCGTGCATGACCGCGTCCCACGTGGACCACCCGGTGCCGGCCGCCCCGATGCGATCGGCCGCGGTGACCCGGACATGATCGAGGTCGACCCGGTACTGGGTGTCCGAGGCGATGCTCATCTGCTGGGTCAGGGTCACGCCGTCGGCACCGGTGTCGACCACGAAGAGATCGATGTCGGCGGGGGCGTCCCCGGTCCGGGCCAGGACGATCAGCGCGGTGGCGGCCCTGGCGAAGGTCACGTGGCGCTTCGTGCCGGTGATGGTGAAGCCGTCGCCGTCGGGGACGGCGCGGACCTGGATGCCCTTCTCCCCGAAGCCGTTCTCCGGCTCGAGCCAGGCCGGGGTCAGGATGGCCTCGCCGGTCACCAGCCGGGGCAGCCACGCCTGCTTCTGCTCGTCGCTCGCGGCAACGGTCAGCGCGCCGCCCGACAGGATCGAGCTGACGAAGTGGGGCGAGGGTGCGAGCGCCCGGCCGAACTCCTCGTAGAGCACCACCGACTCCAGCGCCGTCATGGCCGAACCGCCGTACTCCTCGGGAAGCTGCAGGCCGATGAGGTCGAGATGGGCCAGCTGCTTCCAGAGCTCCGGCGAGTACCCGATGGGATCATCCTCGAGCTGGCGGACCACGTCGAGCGGGCAGGAGGTGGCACACACCCCGCGTACCGTCTCCCGCAGCATCTCTTGTTCGGCACTGAATTGCAGGTCCAGCATGGTCAGCTCTCCTCTTCGGGTGATGCGACGGGTGATCGTTCCGGTGATGCGACGGGTGGCACGGGGCCGGTCATGGCTGCCACCGGTCGCCGCTCCGGGTCCAGGGGTTGTCGTCCTCGTCGACCGGCAGCGCCACCCGGGCCTGGCAGGTGGTCTTCGGGTCACCGTCGACCGAGACGGCGATGTCGAGCGCGGCCCAGCCGCACCCGGTGGCGTCCACCCCGGTATCGGTGACCACGCCGGTGAACACCATGGTGTCGCCCGGGAAGATGGAGCCGAGCATCCGGAAGGTCATCCGTCGCAACCGCCCGTAGGGGCCGGTCCAGTCGGTCACGAACCGCTCGAACCAGGCCGCCTGGTTGGGCGTGTTGAGGAAGATGTCGCGGGTCCCGTTCCGGTGCACGGCGAAGTCCTTGTCGTGGTGCATGGGTCGCCAGTCGCGGGCGGCCAGTGCACCCAGCACCACGGTGGTGGCGGTGACCGGGTAGGCCAGCTCGGCCAGCTGGCCCCCCACCGTCACGTCGGAGAGGAGCAGGCGGGTGGCCGCGGGTGCGCTCATGACCGGGCCGCCGTCTGGTCCGCGGCTCCGGTCCGCCGGTAGCCGAACCCGGTGTAGCTCTCGACGGCCACCAGCTCGCCGCGCTGGTTGCGGTACTCGACGTCGATGACCCAGAACCGGCCCGTGCCCAGCTTGGTCGTCTTCTCGTCGCTCACCGACCGGAGGATCTGCCGGGTCACCAGCCTGTCGCCGGGCCGGACCGGCTCGTGGAAGACGATGGTGTTGTCGCTCATCACCGCCTCGGGCAGGCCGAGTCCCTCCTTCAGGTCGAAGTGCACCTGCAGGGGCAGTCCCTCGGTGGTCCGTCCCGGCGCCCAGTGGTGGGGGCGGAACCACACCGAGACCATGGTCGGCGGCGCGATCGGCCCCCCGGTCACCGCCTCGGCCACCTGCTCGTCCCAGAAGATGGGGTTGCCGTTCTCCACCGACGAGCACGTGGTCCACACGTAGCCCTGTTCGACGGGGAACTCCCCCTCCTCCTCGTACTGCTCGACCCCGATGAGGCCTTCGATGTCGTCGATGCCGATGGCGCTCACGCCACGATCCCCCGTTCCCGTAGACCGCCGATGTGCGATGGAGCCAGTCCCGCCGCGGCCAGGAGCCGGTCGGTGTCGGTGCGCAGCGGGTCGCCGGCCACCACCGGTTGGTCGGGCGACCGCATACCGGCCAGGAGCGGTCCCACCTGGCGGAACCGGGTCGGCCCGCTCCCGCCACCGCCGGGCGGCCCGCCCTCACCGCCGCCGGGCGGCCCGGTGACGGCGTCGACGAAGACGCGGCGGGCGAGGAACTGCTCGTCCTCGACCAGCTCGGCCACCGACAGCACCGGGGTGACGCAGGTGTCGGCCCCGGCCAGCTCGGCCACCCAGGTGTCACGGTCCTTGGCCGCGAAGGCCGCCTTGAAGTCGGAACGGATCTTGTCCTGGACGCCGTCGTCGAGCTGGTGGTCCGCCCACTGCTCGCACCCGATCAGCCGGCACAGGTTGGCGTAGAACTTGGGCTCGATGGCCCCCACCGCCAGCCAGCCGCCGTCGGCGGCCTGGTACGTGTCGTAGCAGGCGTAGCGACCGGTGATGATGTTGTGGCCGTGGCCGACGTCGGCCCCCGTGGCCAGGTACTCGTCGACGGCCAGTGAGGTGAGCCAGAGGACGCCGTCGGCGATGGACACGTCGAGGTGCACACCCGGTCCGCCCGCGGCCCTCCCGACCAACGCGGCCATCACCGCCATGGCCGCATGCATGCCCCCGCCGGCGGCGTCGGCGATGGTGGAACCCGACACCGGGGGGCCGCCGTCGGCGGCGGGTTCGGTGGCGGCCAGGTACCCACCCTGGGCCAGGTAGTTGATGTCGTGGCCGGCCCAGGCGGAGCGCGGCCCGTCCTGGCCGTAGCCGGTGGTCGAGCACAGGATGATCCGCGGATTGACGGCGCAGAGGTCTTCGAACCCGATGCCCAACCGGTCGACCACCCCCGGCCGGAAGCTCTCGATCACCACGTCCGCCGTGCGCACCAGGGCCAGGAACGCCTGGCGGCCCTCTTCGGCCTTGAGGTCGATGGCGGTGCGGAGCAGATAGCGCGAGCCGCTGTAGGCGTAGAAGGGCGGCGTGATCGGCTGGGCCCCCGTCCCCGGGACCGCACCCACTTTGACCACGGTGGCGCCGTAATCGGCCAGCAGCCGGGTGCAGCGCGCCGCGGGACCGACGCTGGCCAGGTCGAGCACGGTGATGCCGGCGAGGGGGCCGCCCGGACCGGTCGGCGACGCTTGGCCGCTCGGCGACGGAGCGGACGACGTCGGCGCGGTCGGCGCGGCTTGGCCGCTCGGCGACGGAGCGGGCGACGGACCGCTCGGCGACGGAGCGGACGACGTCGGCGCGGTCGGCGCGGCCTGGCCGCTCGGACCGGTCGGCGACGGCGCGGGCGCGGGAGCCGCCGACGGCGACGGCGCGACGGCTTCGGCGGCGGAAGGTGGGTCGGTCACGGGCGTCGCCTGGGATCAGAAATTCTTCGGCAGACCGAGCTTGCGTCGGGCGATGATGTTCTTCTGGATCTCCGAGGCGCCTCCGCCGATGGTGTCGATCACCGTGTAGCGGTAGGTCGACTCGGCTCGGCCCACCATCGGGGCGTCCTCGTCGCGGACCCGCAGCTGCGTGCCGGGCCCACCGATGTCCATGGAGGCGTTGGCCAACCGGCGGGAGTACTCGGTGGTGAACAGCTTGTACTCGGACGCTTCCGACGTGGGCGGGGCACCGCCCTGGGACGAGGCGAAGACGAACTTGAGGCCGAGCACCCGGGCCACTTCGGCCTGCGTGTGCAACTGGGCGATCCGCGACCGGGTGACGGCGTCGTCCTTCAGCGGCTCGCCGTCCCGGGTGGCGTGCTTCACGTACTCGGTCAGGAGGTCGAGACGTTGGCCGATGGGCGAGTAGGTGAACAGCGTGAAGCGCTCGAGGTCGAGGGCTTCGGAGATGTACTGAAACCCCTTGTTGAGCTCGCCCACCACGTAGTCGTCGGGGACGAACACGTCGTCGAGGTAGACCTCGTTGGTTCGCTCGTCGCCCATCGTCCAGATTTCCTTGATCGTGATGTTCGGGTGGTTCATCGGCACCAGAAACAGGGTGATGCCATAGTGCTTGGGTGCGTCGGGATCGGTGCGGGCACCCACCCAGTACCAGTCGGCGAAGTGGGCCGAGGTCGTCCAGGTCTTCTGCCCGTTGAGGTTCCACCCGCCGTCCACCTTGGTGGCCTTCAGCTGCATGGAGGCGGCATCGGAGCCGGCGTTGGGCTCGGAGTAGCCCACCGCGAATTCGACCTCGTTGCGGAGGATCTTGGGCAGGAACTCCTGCTTCAGGCGTTCGCTGCCGTGGCTGATGATGGTCTTGCCGATGATGCCGACGCCCTTGCCGATCTGCGGGCCGCCCCGGGCGGCCAGCGCCTCGTTCAGCAGGTACTCGTAGATGCCCTCGCCGGCCGAGCCGCCGTACTCCTCGGGCCAGGTGATGCCGAGCCACCCCTGCTCCCCTACCTTGGCCATGAACCGGCGCCGGAGCGGGGTGTCGACGATCTGCGCCATGTTCTCGCGGGTGACGTCGAAGACCTCCGGATCGTCGTTGGCGTCGAGGAACTCCTCGACTTCCTTGACGAACTCGAGCTGTTCCGGGGTGAACTCGAAGTCCATTGGTCGGGCCTCCGTCGTTGGGCGCGGCGACTGCCGCAGTGGTTTCCTGACAGACCGTCAGATACTGTGGTCATCATAGGATGAGGAGGCGGTCGAGGCCAACGAAGGGAACATCGAACCAGATGAGAGGCATCACCAGCATCGCCGGGTATGTCCCCTATCGGCGCCTGAAGCGGTCCGACGTGGCCGAGGTGTTCGGCACCGGAGGGGGCAAGGGCACCCGCTCGGTGGCCTCCCACGACGAGGACACCACCACCATGGGGGTGGAGGCGGCCCGCCTGGCCCTTCGCTCGGCCCCGGGGGCGGCGCCCGACGCCATCTGGTTGGCCACGGCCACACCCGCCTACCTGGACAAGACCAACGCCACCGCCATCCACGCCGCCCTGCGCCAGCCCTCCCACGTGGCCGCCTTCGACTTCGGCGGCGCTCTCCGGTCGGGGTCCGGCGCCCTGCGCTCGAGCCTGGCCGCCGCCGGCACGGGAACCACGCTGGTCGTCCTGGCCGACCTGCGCGACGGCCTGCCCACGTCGGGCGACGAGTCGGCCGGGGGCGACGGGGCCGCCGCCGTCCTGGTGGGCGACGATGCAGCGGGGACACCGGTGATCGCCGAGTACCTGGGAGGCGCCTCGGTGAGCGACGAGTTCCTCGATCGGTGGCGCACCGCCGGCGACCGCCGCTCGAAGGTCTGGGAGGAGCGGTTCGGCGAGACCCGGTACGTCCCGCTCGGCGCCGAGGCGTGGGAGTCGGCCCTGAAGACAGCGGGGCTGAGCGCCGACCAGGTCGACCAGGTGGCCGTCACCGGCATGCACAGCCGGGCGGTCAAGGCTCTCGGACGCAAGCTCGGCCTGGGCGACGGGGTGGCGGTCGACGATCTGGGCTCGACGGTGGGCCAGACCGGCACCGCCCACCCCGGCCTGGTACTGGCCTCCATGCTGGAGCGGTCCCGGCCCGGCCAGGTACTGGCCGTGGTGGCCCTGGCCGACGGGGCCGACGTGCTCGTGTTCCGGACCACCGGGGCCCTCTCGTCGTGGTCCCCGGCCGAACCGGTGGCCGACCAGATCGAAGGCGGCGCCGATCTCAGCTACGGCAAGTTCCTGTCGTGGCGGGGGATGGTCACCACCGAGCCTCCCCGGCGTCCCGAGCCCCAGCGGGTCTCGGCCTCCGCGGCCTGGCGCAACGAGGACTGGAAGTTCGGCTTCGTCGGTTCCCGCGACCGCACCTCCGAGGCCGTGCACCTGCCTCCTTCACGCGTCTCGATGAGAGGCGGCGCCGTCGACGACATGGACCCCGTCGACATGGCCGGCACCGAGGCCACCATCGCCACCTACACCATCGACCGGTTGGCCTACTCGCCCAGCCCCCCGATCGTCTTCGCCGTGCTCGATTTCGACGGCGGCGGACGGTTCCCGGTCGAGCTCACCGATGTCGACCCCGACACGGTGGCCATCGGCGATCGGGTCACCATGACCTTCCGGAAGCTGTTCACCGCCGACGGCATCCATGACTACTTCTGGAAGGCCAAGCCGGTGCGCGTCGGTGCCGGTGCCGGTGGTGCAGTAGCCGGTAGTGGCGAGGGCGGGGCCGGTGGTGGGGGCGGGGCCGCACGATGATTCTGAGCACGATTCTGAGCAGCACGAAATTCTGAGCAGAGGAGACTGACGGTGGCATCGCATGGGATCAAGGACCGGGTGGCGATCGTGGGCATGGGTTGCACCCGGTTCGCCGAGCACTGGGACAAGGGGCTCGACGACCTGATCATCGAGGCGTCCGAGGACACCTTCGCATCGGCCGGGGTGACCAAGGACGATGTGGACGCCTACTGGTTCGGGACCGCCCAGTCGGGGATGAGCGGCATCACCCTGGCTCGGCCCCTGCAGCTGGAGGGCAAGCCGGTGACCCGGGTCGAGAATTACTGCACCACCGGGTCCGAGGCGCTCCGGGCCGCGGCCTACGCGGTGGCGTCGGGGGCCTACGACATGGCCATGGCGGTGGGCGCGGAGAAGGTCAAGGACTCCGGGTACCAGGGCCTCAACGCCTTCCCCATCCCCAATGACGGCACCGCCCGCACCCTCACCGCGGCGGCCATGTTCTCCATGGTGGCTCCGGCCTACGCCAAGAAGTACGGCGTCGGCGAGGACGAATTGTCCGAGGTGCTGGCCCGCATCTCCTGGAAGAACCACCGCAACGGCGCGGTCAACCCCCGGGCCCAGTTCCGCAAGGAGGTCTCCACCGAGACCATCTGCGCGTCGCCGCGGGTGGCCGGCCGCCTCGGCGTGTTCGACTGCGCCGGCGTGGCCGACGGGGCCGCCGCAGCCATCGTGGTCCGGGCCGAGGACGCCCACCGGTATACGGACAAGCCGCTCTACATCAAGGCGCTCTCGTTCTCGGCCGGAAGCGGCTCGGGTCTCATCGACCCCGACTACGACTACACCTGGTTCCCCGAGTGCGCCCGGACCGCCGAGGACGCCTACGCCCAGGCCGGCATCACCGACCCCCGCCACCAACTGGCCATGGCCGAGGTGCACGACTGCTTCACGCCCACCGAGCTGGTGCTCATGGAGGACCTCGGGTTCGCCGAGCGGGGCACGGCGTGGAAGGAGGTGCTGGCGGGCACGTTCGATCGTGACGGCGAGCTGCCGGTCAACCCCGACGGGGGGCTCAAGAGCTTCGGCCATCCGGTAGGCGCCTCGGGCCTCCGCATGTTCTTCGAGACCTGGCTGCAACTGCGGGGCGAGGCCACACCCGAGCGTCAGATCGACACCGACCGGACGCTCGCTCTCACCCACAACCTGGGCGGCTACCCGGGCGAGATGGTCTCGTTCGTCTCGGTGGTGGGGACAGAGCTCGGCTGAGGCTCGGTGGTGGGGACAGAGCTCGGCTGAGGCTCAGTGGTGGGGACAGAGCTCGGCTGAGGCTCAGTGGTGGGGACAGAGCTCGGCTGAGGCTCAGTGGTGGGGACAGAGCTCGGTGGTGCGGCCAGAGTTGGACAGAGGCTCAGTTTGCTGCGGCC
>JBEKIU010000090.1:0-16093 GCA_050011635.1 Acidimicrobiales bacterium | reverse complement strand
TCCCGTGGGCTCATCGGCAAGGATCAGTGCCGGGTTGGTGACGATGGCCCGTGCCACCGCGACCCGCTGCTGCTGGCCACCGGACATCTCGCTGGGAAAGTGGTCCATGCGCTCACCGAGCCCCACCGACGCCAGCGACGCCTGCGCCGCGGCGCGGCGCCTCTTGGCCCTGATGCCGGCGTACGCCAGAGGGAGCTCCACGTTCTGGACGGCGGTCATCCGAGCCAGGAGGTTGAAGCTCTGGAACACGAACCCGATCTTCCGGTTCCGGATGCGCGAGAGCTCATGGTCGTCCAGGTCCCGGATGTTGACGCCGTCCAGGCGGTAATGGCCGCTCGTCGGCACGTCCAGGCAGCCGATGATGTTCATCAGCGTCGACTTGCCCGATCCCGACGCGCCCATCACGGCCACGAACTCCCCCGTCTGGACGACGAGCGAGACACCTTGCACGGCATAGACATCATTGCTTCCCATCGCATACCGCTTCACGACATCCGAGAGGGCGATGACCGGCCAGGCGCTCTGATGCGCCGTGGCCGGGTTGGGGTCTCCGAGGGCCGGCGCCGGCTCGGTACCGGTCGCCGTCATCCGAGGCCACCGCCACCGAGGCCACCGCCACCGCCGAATCCGCCACCGCCACCTCCGAATCCGCCACCTCCGAAGCCACCACCGCCGGTGGTGGTTCCGCCGGTCGTCGTGCCGGTGGACGCGGCCACACTGGCCGTCGGCTCCACAACCGTCTCGCCTTCGGTGAGCCCGCTCAGGATCTCAGTGTTCGAGGTGCCCACCAATCCGACCGTCACCGTCTTCACCGTGCGCACCCCGTTGGAGAGAACCGTCACCGTCGAGGCCGAGCCGAGCGTCGTGATGGCGGCGCTCGGCAACTCGAGCACGTCGGTGGCAGTCTGGACGATGACACTCACCTCGGCCGTCATTCCCTCCCGCACGTCGCTCGGCACGTTCTCCAAGGCGACAGTCACCGGATAGGTCACCACGTTGCTGACCACGCTGGCCGTGGGGGAAACCGAGGTGACCTCTCCAGTGATCTCGGTGTCGGGTAGCGCCGCGAGGGTGATGGTTGCCGGTTGCCCGACTGCGATCTTCGTGGCGTTGGCCTCGGCGTAGTCGGATACCACCTCGAGACTGCCCAGGCTCTGGATGGTGATGAGCGCGGACGAGGACGAGGACGAAGAACCTGAGCCCGACGACCCGGAGCTGCCCGTACTGCCCGTGCCCGTGCCCGTGCCCGTGCTGCCCGTGCTGCCCGAGCCCGTGCTGCCGGAGCCGGTGGCGCCCGAGCCCGTGCTGCCCGAACCCGTGCTGCCCGAACCTGTGGCCCCGGAACTGCCCGTGCTGCTGGTACTGGAGGTCGACGCGGCCGTGGTCGTCGACCCCGACCCGCTGACCGTCTGACCCACCGATCCGTTCACCGCCGTGACGGTGCCGCTGATGGTTGCGACCAGTTTTGTATCGGCCAGCGCGGTGGTGTCCGTCTTGACCGTGACCTGATCCTGGGCCACGGCCGCCTGGTCCTGGGCCACGGCCGAGGGGGTGACCACCAGATTCGCCTGCGCGGCCGAGACGGTGAGCTGCTGAGCGGCCACGGTGGCCTGGTCATGAGCCACGGTCTGCTCGGCGGTCGTGATTGTCTGTTGATCGGTCACACATGAGCTCTGCGCCGTGGTGAGGACGACAGGCACGCCGGTGGATGATCCGGCCGAATTGGTGGCGATGAGTTCGAAGAGGTAACCGGTGTCGGGCGCGAGGCCGGTCACCGTGGCCGTGACCGACACCGGGGCCGATCCCGTTCCCGTGGCTGTGGAGGACGGTGTAGCCGTCCCCAGGGCCGTCGAAGTGCCGTACTCGAAGTAGTAGGTGGTGGTGGCGCCGTTGGGAACCACGGTTCCGCCGAGGTTCGCCGACGTGGTGCCGACCCCGGAGGCCGCCCCAGTGGTGGCGACAGGGGAGGTTGCCGGCTGGGGTGCCGGGACCGAACCGGCGTTGGTCGTGCCCGAGGTCCCTGTCGCGCCGGAGCTTCCACCGTTGGTGGATCCGGAGCTGGACGTGCCGGCCCCCGAGCTGCTCGTGGCTGCCGGACAACCGAGCGCCTGACTCGACGCGTAGGCCGCCTGAGCGGTCTGAAGCGCAGTCTGATCGGATGTCAGCTGATTCTGGTCCGCAGTCAGTTGCTGCTGGGCCGAGACCAGGCTGGCCTGGTCCTGGGCCTGCTGGGCCGGGGTACCTCCCGACTGGGCGTCGGCCAGCGCGGTCTGCGAGGCCGACAGCGCCGCCTGAGCCGCTTCCAGGTTGGCCTGGGCCGGCGCGGGGTCGATGGTGGCAAGCAATTGCCCGGCCTTGACCGTGTCTCCGACCCCGACATCGACCGAGGTGAGGGTGCCGCTCGAATTGAAATTCTCGCTGGCCGACGTAGCCGCGGAGACGTTTCCGGAGGCCGACACGCTCGACTGCACCGTGCCTCGCTCAACCGTCGCGGTCCGCGCGTCCGTCGTCGATGCCGCCGAAGAGGAACCGTAGATTGAGTAGAGGGCAACGGATACCACCGCGGCCACCACGACGACCAAACCGATATAACCAATCAGCTTGCGGCGCGAGCGTCCTTTCCCTGTTGGCATTGGGTTGTGGTCCCTTTCACGTAGTCGGATGAGAAGCCTCTTCGATGGCCCGAATTACTGGTCAGCCCAACTTCTGGTCAGCCCGTCGAGGACGGGGTCGACGGCGGTGTCGGACGCAGCGATGCGCAGGCCGCGGCCGCGGCCTGGTAGGCGGCGCTGGACGTGTCGGCCGTGCTCGGAGGCGAGTTCGAGGACGTTCCCCGGGTCGGCAGGGTCACGCCGTGCAGCTTCAGGCAATTGCGATAGGCGGCGAACGCCGTGCTGCTCACGCCGCCCCGGCCGCCGAAGCCTCCCCCGAACCCACCTTTCGGCCTGAGGCTGGCACACGCCTTTTCCGCGGCGGCGAACTTGGGGTTGTTGGCAGCTCCGCGGAAGCCGCCGCCGGCTCCCGAGGGTGCAGTTCCGCCGGTGAAGCCGCCGGTGCCCGGGGAAGCACCAGTCCCGTGGGTCCCACGGGAGAAGTTCGGAAGGGTCACACCGTGTTGCGACAGGCAGTTCCGGTAGGCCGTGAACGAAGACGAGGTGGTCTTCTTCGACGCCGCCGAGGACTTGGAGGTGGTCGACGTGGTCGACGCCGAGCCGCTGCTGCATGCGGCGAGCAACAGCCCGAGCACACCGAGCAGGAGCAGAGCGCCGACACGCGGGAGTCTGCGAGGGATCTGCTTGTGGCCATGGATTTCGGTTTGCATGCGGTCAACCTTGACCGTCAATCCTGTGAAAACCATAAGAAGAGCTTGGAAGTTGGCTAAGACCTCCCTCCCGTTCCGCGCCTGGTCGGGGCGTGGCGGTGCCAGGTGCAGGCACGGCCACCGGCGGGCGGAACACCCAGCTGACCTCAGCGCCCAGGCACGGCCGCCGGGGACAGCACCACGGCCTCGGGAACCTTGGCGGGTACCGCGCCGCCGGCTCGGGGCAACCGAACCTCGAAGGTGGCACCTGGGCCCGGTTCGACCCAGACGGTTCCGTGGTGTGCGGTGACGATGGCCGCGACGATGGCCAGTCCGAGGCCGGCTCCTCCCGATGACCGGGCTCGCGACGGATCCGATCGGAAGAAGGGCTCGAAGATCCGCGACGCATCGCCCGGTTCGATCCCCGGGCCGTCGTCATGCACGCGGATCACCGCTGACTCGTCCTCTTCGACCACGCTCAACCCGATCGGGGAATCCCCCGGGGCGTGGGTCAAGGCGTTGACCAGAAGGTTGTCGATGACCTGACGGATCCGGAGCGAATCCCCGTCGATCATCACCGGGCCGTCGACTTCCAGGGCAACGGACCGACCCGGGGCAGAGGCACGGAGGCCGGCGGCGGCCCGGTGGGCGACGTCGGCCAGATCCACCGGTTCGATGTGGAGCGGTCGCTCGTGGTCGAGCTGGGCGAGAAGGAACAAATCGTCCACCAGCGTGCCCATGCGCGAGGCCTCGTCTTTGATGTAGCGCATCGAAGCGGCCAGATCCTCGGGTCGATCTCGGACCCCCAGGTCGAACAGCTCGGCATAGCCGAGGATGGACGTCAGAGGAGTCCGCAGTTCGTGCGAAGCGTCGGCCAGGAACCGCCGGAGGCGATCCTCGGAGGCGGCTCGTTCGGCAAAGGCGACCTCTATCCCGTCGACCATGGTGTTGAATGCCTGTCCCAACTGGCCGACCTCGGTCGCCCCGGAGACGTAGGCCACCCGCTGGGACAGGTCGCCGCGAGCGATGGCACCAGCCGTCCGGGTGATCTCCTCGAGAGGACGCAGATCGCGGCGGACCATCGCCCACGAGAGGAAGCCGAGGCCCATCAGGACCAGGGCCGACACGATGGCCTCGATGAGCAGGAGCTGGCCCAGGGTGCTGTTCATGTCGGCCAGGGGGACGGCGACGATGATCGTTCCGGCGCCGTGTGGCAGCGGCTTGGCCAGCACTCGGTAGGAGACGGCGTCCGCACCGGTGCTCGATGTCGAGAAGTAGAGGTCGGAACGAGCGGACGCTCCCGACCCCGGTACGCGTGCGGGGAGACCGGGAGCGCTGGGTGCCTTCTCGCCGTAGCTGAAGAACAGGTGTGCCTCGATCTTGCCGCTGGAGCTGCGAAGCTGCCCGTAGGTGCCCGGGGGAACCAGCACGCCACGGGCAAAGGTGCCCGACGGATTGAAGAATTCGCCTCCGTCGCGAAACGGATCCCGGAGTGAATGGCCCGAAGGACGCGAGGTCGCGGCACCGGGCACCACCGATGCCGTCCCTCCGAGGACCCCGTTCCGGGTCGCGGTCCCGGCCGGCGGCGCCGCGGGCACCGAGGGACCCAGTCCCGACGCTGATGCCAGCGCTCGTCCCACCGGGAAGGTGGCAACTTCGAGCTGTTGGTCGACGCGGGTGATGAGGAAGGCCCGCAACGCGTTGTAAGTGACCACGTCCGAGATGACCAGGCCCGCGGCAACGATCCCGACCAGCAGCAGGAGGAGACGGAGGCGGAGGGTCATGTGCCGGCGTCGGGCCCGGAGGCGGCGCCGCCATCAGGAGCGGCCCGTAGGCAATAGCCGATCCCGCGTACCGTGCGGATCATGGGCGGTCCGTAGGCGTCGAGCTTCTTGCGCAGATAGCTGATGTACACCTCCACCATGTTGACCTTGCCGTCGAAGCTGTAGTCCCACACCCAGTCCCGTATCTGGGACTTGGAGACGACGTGGCCGGCGTTGATCATCAGGTAATGGAGCAGCCGGAACTCCGTCGGTGTGAGGTCGATCGGTACCGACCCCCGCCACACCTCGTAGCTCTCCTCGTCCAGGGAGACGTCCCCGACCGACATCCGCGGACCCACGTCCTCGTACCCGTCGGTGCGCCGCAGGATGGCGGCGATCCGTAGCAGCAGTTCCTCGACGCTGAACGGCTTGGTCATGTAATCGTCGCCGCCGGCGGCCAGCCCGCGCAACCGGTCGTCGAGGTCGCCTTTCGCCGTCAGGAAGAGCACGGGGATCGAGGCCGTCTGACGCTGCCATCCCATCCGCTTGAGCACCTCGAACCCGTCGAGGTCGGGCAGCATCACGTCCAGGACGACCAGATGGGGACGGAAGGCGTCGATGATCCTCAATCCCTCGAGTCCGCTGTGGGCCACCTCCACGTTGGCCCCGTGCAGATTGAGGGCCATGGCCACCAGATCGGTGATGCTCTTCTCGTCATCCACCACCAAGAGGCGGTGACCGGCCACGGAAAAGGAGGCGGTCGGCGCGCCCGGGCGCTGGGACATGCTCTGCGGCTGGGACATGCTCTGCGGCTGGGACATGCTCTGTGACCGGGACACGCTCTGTGACCTGTCCTCCCAATTGGGCTTCACCGGATCCATCGTGACCGTCGAACCTGAGAGTTTCCTGAGAACTGGCTGCTGTCTCGGATCACCAATCGTAGGACGCCGCACGCTGGTCGGTCGACCAGGTGGGGGGTCGGTCCACGGCGCTCTCAGAACCTGTGCTGCCATCCACCTGGGGACAACGGCCGTCCCTCGAGCGTGCACCGGCCGAGCTGGTCGGTGCACCGACCGATGGCCAGGGGCGGCCGCAGGCCGGCAGCCCGGAATGCTCCCATCAGCCGATCGGGGTCTCCGGAGGTCACGAGGAGCTCGTACTCCTCGCCGCCGCCGAGGGCTTCCGCCTCGGTCGCACCGTCGGCCACGGGGACGGCATCGAGGGCGAAACCCACCCCGGACGAGGCCGCCAGATGCCCGAGGTCCGAGGCCAGGCCGTCGGAGATGTCGATGGCCGCGGAGGCCCCCGCCAACCGTGCCACCTCGCCTTCACCGACTCTGGCCACCGGCCTGCGGTAGGCACGAACCAGGCCGTCGGCGAGCGGTCCGGCCGTATCCCCGCCGCGGAGGAGGCGCAGGCCGGCAGCCGAACCACCCAGCGGACCGGTGACGAACAGACGATCGCTCGGACGGGCCCCCGAACGGAGCAGCGGACCCCGATCAGGATCCGCCCTGAGCGTGCCCATCACCGCCGTCGAGACCACCAGGGTCGGAGACTCCGAGAGATCGCCGCCGACCACCACGCACCCGGATTCCACGGCGGCGTCGGCCAGGCCGGCCCCCAGCAGTTCGAGATCGGTGCCCGCGGGTGCGGCGATCGAGACCAGGGCGAAGCGCGGCCAAGCCCCCATGGCGGCCAGATCCGACACCGCCACCATCACCGCCTTGTACCCGGCATCGCCGAGGTTGCCGAGGTCGAGATCGAAATGGACCCCCTCCACGACGAGGTCGGTGGCCCAAAGGACCTGGTCGGCGGAGTCCATGCCCGTGACGGCAGCATCATCGCCTATCCAGGTGTCGCCCGGTGGCGGAAGGTGCTGGTCGGGGAGGACAGACCGGGCCGCGGACTCGAATCGGTGCCTCAACCGCTCGATGGCGGCAAACTCGTCGATGTCTCCGCTGTGACCCGACCGATCCCCGGAATTGGGACTCTTCACGTCCCTTGCCTACCATTGTGCCGCATGATCCCCCACTACAATCAGTGGATAACCCGTGGACAAGCCCGATGGCGCCCCTGTCCGGTGGTTGGATCGATCTGGAATCCCGAGGAGGAGTAAGAACCCCATGCCCCCGACCGAACACAAGAAGCTGATCGCATGGGTCGACGAGGTCACCGCTCTGACCGAGCCCGACAACGTCGAGTGGTGTGATGGCTCGGCCGAGGAGTACGACCGGCTGTGCCAGCTTCTGGTCGATGCGGGGACCTTCACAAAACTGTCAGACGCCAAGCGGCCCAACAGCTACTGGGCACACTCGGATCCGGGCGACGTGGCCCGCGTCGAGGACCGGACGTTCATCTGCTCGACCCTCGAGTCCGATGCCGGCCCGACCAACAATTGGAAGGACCCCGGGGAGATGCGGGGCAAGTTGACCGGGCTGTTCAGGGGATCGATGCGGGGACGGACGATGTACGTCGTCCCGTTCTCGATGGGACCCCTCGGGTCCTCCATCGCCCACATCGGGGTGGAGATCACCGATTCTCCCTACGTGGCCGTCTCCATGCGGATCATGACCCGCATGGGGAGAGGGGCCCTCGAGGTGCTCGGGACCGACGGGGAATTCGTCCCGTGCCTCCATTCGGTGGGAGCACCGCTGGCCGAGGGGGAGGTCGATTCCCCCTGGCCGTGTGACGGCGACAACAAGTACATCGTGCATTTCCCCGAAACCCGCGAGATCTGGTCCTACGGGTCGGGCTACGGCGGCAACGCCCTCCTCGGAAAGAAGTGTTTCGCCCTCCGCATCGCTTCGGTCATGGCGCGCGACGACAACTGGCTGGCGGAACACATGCTCATCCTCAAGCTCACCTCCCCGGCCGGCGAGACGAGGTACGTCACCGGAGCGTTCCCTTCGGCCTGCGGCAAGACAAACCTGGCCATGCTCATCCCCACCCTGCCGGACTGGAAGGTGGAGACGGTCGGAGATGACATCTGCTGGATGAAATTCGGTGCCGATGGTCGGCTCTACGCGATCAACCCGGAGGCGGGGTTCTTCGGAGTGGCTCCCGGTACCAACAGTCACACCAATCCCAACGCCATGATCACCTTGGACGGCAATGCCATCTTCACCAACACCGCCCTCACCGACGACGGTGACGTGTGGTGGGAGGGAATGACCGACGATCCCCCGTCCCACCTCACCTCGTGGAAGGGTGAGGAATGGACACCGGACTCGGGTACGCCGGCCGCCCATCCCAATGCCAGGTTCACCGTCCCGGCCGCACAGGACCCGGCCATCGCCTCGGAATGGGAGGACCCCGCGGGTGTGCCCATCGACGCCATCCTGTTCGGCGGGCGCAGGGCGTCCGTCGTCCCGCTGGTGTTCCAGTCGCGGAACTGGGGTCACGGGGTGTTCCTCGGATCGATCATGGCATCCGAGACCACCGCCGCAGCCGCCGGCGCGGTGGGGAACCTGCGACGCGACCCCTTCGCCATGCTCCCCTTCTGCGGCTACAACATGGCCGACTACTTCGCCCACTGGCTGAGTATCGGCGCCTCCGCCGATCCGGACAAGCTCCCCAAGATCTTCTACGTCAATTGGTTCCGCAAGGACGAGGAGGGGCGTTGGCTGTGGCCGGGCTACGGCGAGAACTCGAGGGTGCTCGAGTGGGTATTCGAACGGGTCAACGGGACCGGCGAGGCCACCGAAACGCCGATCGGCTACATACCCGCACCGGGAGCCATCGACACGGAGGGCCTCGACGTGTCGCCCGCTGACATGGAGAAGCTGCTGGCGGTGAACGCCGACGAGTGGCGTTCCGAGGTGCCGAAGATCCGTGAGCACTTCGCCACATTCGGCGACAAGCTCCCGGACCGCCTGCGGGCGGAAGTGGACAAACTCGAACAACAACTCGGCTGAGCCCACCCGACCGCCCACCCACCGGGGACGGCGGGGTTCGACTACCTGCGAACGGCGCGCCGGGAGCTCATGTAGGAACCGGCGCCGGCCGCGGCCACCACGGCCATGACCAGGTCTCCCCCCGACACGGGCAGCGAGAGAACCACGGGGACGAACGAGCCGGCCACCCACATGATCTGGAACCGGGTTTCGTTGCGGGCGAAGGCACGGCCCTGGTTGGACTCGCTCACGTGCCGCTGAACCAACGCATCGAACGAGGGCTTGGCCACCGCGCTGGCCACTCCCACCGTCAGCGCCACCACCGCCCAGTACCAGCGGGCCGCATAGGCGGCTCCTATCCCGGTCGCGACAACGATGACCCACAGCGAGCCGGTGAGCATCTGTTGCTCGTTCAGCACCCGCCGAATCCGTGACACCAGCAACACCCCGATGAGGGCGCCGGCGGTGAACGCGCCCAGAACGAGGCCGAACCACCAGGCCGCCGCTCCGTCCCGGCGAAGGCCAAAGGCGAACAGGAAGGTGGTGAACCCGACCAGGGCTTTCAGGACGGACATGGGCATCAGGGCAAGGGTCACCTCGGTATCGGCGAGAGGCCGGAGCGCGGCCAGGTCGTCCTCGTCCTCGGCCCAGATCGGATCCGCATCGGGAGCAAACTCCACGGCCCGGGCCGGAGCCGAGGCAGTGGCCCGCTCCCCCTTCGTCTGATCCAGACCTTTGCCCCGTCCCGCCCGATGGCCGGCCAGCCGGTAGGGCACCGGCAGCCGCGCGCCGGCCGCCGCCGCGGCGGCGAAGACGGCGACCAGTACCCAGAGCACGCTGGCGGCACCGTCAGCGCCTCCCAGCTTGAGGATGGCCACGGCGGGGAGGGCGAAAGCGAAACCCGACAAGGACGCCAGAAGCCCGAGGCGGGCGTTGAGGGTGGCCAGATCCGCCTCTATCTTGTCGGACCCCGTGCCGGGATCGTCGACATGGACGACCGGCATCCCGTAGGGAGGAGTGGGGTCCGGCCCGCGAACGGCCTGGGCCGGGGGCGGATCGGACGCCGGCCCCGGTTCGTCCTCCGCCGGGCCGGACGGCACGTCAGTCGTCTCGTCCAGCATTCCGAGTGCTGCCATCTCCGGGACCAGCGCGCCTTTGGTGACCACGTATACCTTGGACAGCACCAGCATGGCAAAGGCCTCGGGAAACAGCAGCAGCGAGTGGATGTCCCGGGCCAGGAACGGGCACAGGGCCGCCCGACCCAGGGCGGATGCCACCACCATCGCCCGGCGAGCGCCTCGGCTGCGGTCGATGACCGGACCCAGTGCCGGGGCGGCCACGGCGAACGGGCCGACGGTCAAGAGAAGGTACAGAAGCACCTTGTCCCTGGCCTCCGTGGGTGAGATCGAGAAGAACAGGGAGCCGGCCAGGGAGACCGCGAACATCGTGTCGCCCGCGGTCATCAGGACGTGGGTCAGGGCCAACCGCCCGAACGGCCGACGTTGGTCGAACAGGTCGCTGATCGCCGACCGGGCCAGGCGGCGGAACTGGTCACCACGCTCCCGAACGGTCACGACGGCATGGTAGGCGGCGGGGGGCGGACGATAACATGCGGCCGTCCACCTGTCTCGGCGTCCCGGGAGGTTCGAATGCCGGTCAACGCCTACGTGCTGATCCAGACCGAGGTCGGGAAAGCGGCCTCGGTCGCCCGTGCGGTGGCCATGCTGGCCGGCGTGGTGGCCGCCGAAGGGGTCACCGGGCCCTACGACGTCATCGTCCGGGCCGAAGCGGGGACGGTGGACGAGCTCGGCCAGATGGTGGTGGGCCGGATGCAGTTGATCGAGGGCATCACCAGGACGGTCACCTGTCCGGTGGTCAACCTCTGAAGGGGCCTGCCCGCTTCCAGACTCGGGCGGAGCCGCGCTCGGGGGCTTCCCGGCTCCGCGCGCCGGGGGTTCCACCCGGAGATCACCTCCGGAGCGATTCGGCCCCCATCCCGTGCCCGAGACCCTGATGGCGGACCGACGTCGGCCTCAGGATCATTCGGTTCAGGATTTCCGAATTCGGCATAATTATCGGCTCTAGGCGATATTCCGGTCCCAACCATATCGGCTGCAGCCGATAATTAGGCCATCTGCGCCAAACCAAGTATGGACTCCTCGTCGGATGTCATCCTCAGATCGGGGAGCCACCCGGCCGGACAGGACGGCAGGCCCCCCCGGTCAGCGGATGGCCGCCGACTTGCGGAGCGCCGCGATCTCACTCTCGGCCAAACCCCAGTCGGCCAGTGCCTCGTCGGCATACTGCCCAGGATTGGGCGGAGGCCTGCGGATCGAGCCTGGGGTGCCGACGAAGCGTGGCGATGGAGACGGCTGTACGACCCCCGCCACCTCGGTGAACGTCTGGCGGAACCGGTTGTGCGGGTGCTCAGGGGCCTCGGCCGGAGACAGAACTGGGGCGGCACAGGCGTCGCTCCCCTCAAAGATCGCCTCCCACTCGGCCCGGGTCTTTCCCGCGAAGATCCGGGCAAACCGTTCCTTCATGGCCGGCCAGGCCTCACGATCCATCTGGGGAGGCAGTTCCTCCCCCTCGAGGCCGATCAGGCGGATCAGTTCGGCATAGAACTGCGGCTCGATGGCGCCGACACCGATGAACCCTCCGTCCGATGTCTCGTACACCTCGTAGAAGTGGGCGCCGGTGTCCAGCAGGTTGGTGCCCCGGGGACCGGTCCACATTCCGGACGCTCGCAGGGTGAACGTCATGGTCATCAACGAGGCGGCGCCGTCGACCATCGCCGCATCGACGACCTGACCCTTCCCCGTGCGCTGGGCGCTGATGATGGCAGCCAGCATGCCGAAGGCCAACAACATGCCGCCACCCCCGAAGTCCCCCACCAGGTTGAGGGGCGGCAACGGGGGCTGGCCGGCGCGTCCCAGCGGCTCGAGGGCACCGGCCAACGCGATGTAGTCGATGTCGTGTCCGGCGGCCTGGGCCATCGGTCCCTCCTGGCCCCAACCGGTCATGCGGCCGAACACCAGCTGCGGGTTCCGGGCCATGCAGACGTCTGGCCCGAATCCGAGCCGCTCGGCAACCCCGGGACGAAATCCCTCCATGAGACCGTCCGCCGACTCCACCAGCCTGAGAATCAGCGCCACCCCTTCGGGATGCTTCAGATCCACGGCCACGGACCTGCGGCCACGGTTCATGAGGTCGACATGCGCATCCTGGTGGGGCGGATACGTGGCCCGTTCGAAGCGGTCGATCCGCACGATGTCGGCGCCGGCATCGGCAAGCATCATCCCGGCGAAGGGAGCCGGTCCCAGGCCGGCCAGCTCGATGATGCGGATCCCATCCAGCGGGCCGCTCACCGGGCACCCGCCGAGGACAGGGAGAGGCGGAACCGGACCGGCGCGCTCAGGCATGGGTTTTCGGGGAAGGTCATGGCCGGATGGTGGCCGCCGCGGACCCCGGGGGTCAAATACGCACCCCGCTCCCAGCCGGCCCGGCGGACGCCTCCGGCCCCCGTCGAGGGCCCGGAATCGTGGCCACGGAGCACAGGCCGGCGGCGGCTGTAGCCTCCCCTTCGCAGGCGTCCGACCGCAGCGCGGGTGCCGCCCACCGGCGGTCCCACACGGATCGCCGAACTCTCCCCCCCGAGTGACCCCGAGGAGCCGACTGGTGCCACCGGTCAGACGAGCAACAGGACCCGGTCGGGTGAACCTGATCGGTGACCATACCGACTACAACCTGGGCGTGGCCCTGCCCATGGCCATCGGTCTCGGGGTGACGGTTGCGTTCCGGCCGGCGGACCGGCCTCACATCACCGTCACGTCGGCCGCGTTCGGAGACGCGGTCGTCATCCCGCTCGACATCTCCGCCGGCGAGGAAGTCGTCGGGACGCTCGAACCGCCATGGGCCCGTCTCGTCGGGGCAATGGTGGCCTTGGCCAGACCCGACGCCGGCGGTACCGTGCACATCGAGTCCACGCTGCCCATGGGCTCGGGGCTCTCGTCGAGTGCCGCCCTCTGCGTGGCCCTGGCGGAGGTCTTCGGGGTCACGGGGGCGCCGTCGGTCGTCGCCCGACTGTGCCAGGAGGCAGAACGCCGGTCGGGAGTGCCGGTCGGGGCCATGGATCCCCTGGTCTGCGCGGGCGGACGTCGAGGTCACGCCCTGCTGATCGACTTCGCCACGCTGACCTTCCGGCAGGTCCCGGTCCCCGCCGATGCCGAGGTGATCGTTGTCGATTCGGGCCTGCACCGAACCGTCAGCTCCTCGCAGTACGCCGCCCGGGTCGCCGAGTGCGAGGCGGCCGCAGCCATCATCGGACCCCTCGGCTCCGCCGGTGAGGTCGACCTCGTCGGACTTCGCGATCCGCTCCTGCGCAGGCGGGCCAGGCACGTCGTCTCCGAGTGCCATCGGGTGCACGAGTGCGCCGCCGTCCTTGCCGCCGGCGATCTCGTCGCTGCCGGAGCCCTGATGACCGAGAGCCATCGGAGCCTGGCCGGCGACTTCGAGGTCTCCACCGATGCGCTCGACACCTTGGTGGAGGAGCTGTCGGCTCGGCCAGGGGTATTCGGCGCCCGGATGACCGGTGCGGGGTTCGGGGGCTGTGTGGTGGCGCTGAGCCGCCCGAGGGCCATCGACCCGGACGCGCTGACTACGCCGGCCTGGCGGGTGAAGGCCAGCGACGGAACCGTGGCCATGCGCCTCCCCTGAGACCCGACCAGCGCCGGGTTGACCGCTGGCCATGACGGACCACCCGAGGCCGTCATCCGAACGCCGTACCCGGTTCGGGATGGGGCTGCAGTCGGCGGTGGATCACCCGCTGGACGATGACCGGCTTGCGCACGTCGTCGATCCACCGGATCTCGTCGTCGCCCTGGATCTCCAGCTCCAGCCTCCCGGTGCCGACGATACGGCGACCAAATGTCTGGACCACGGTGACCGATGCGATGTGGGCCAACGCCGTCTCGGCCTGTCGACGCGACAGGACACCCCATCGTTCGACCAACCGGAGCGAGGTCAGGATCAGGCTCGTCGTTCGCCACCGCACCACTCGCACGGCCAGCCACAGACAGGGCACCGCCACGACCAGCCCCTCGGCCCAGTGCAGCCCGACCGAGGTGTGGGGGAAGGCGAAATCCAGCGTGACTCCGACCACGATGGCAACCACCGAGGCCACCAACGGCCCGGTCAGGAACGACCAGTGGGGTCTGATGTCAACCAGCATCTTCTCGCCCGGCAGGAGCTGGAACCGCTGATCGGCCAAATGCCTCAGCCCAGCTTGGCGGCGATCGATCCGGCCGAACGAAGGACCGAGCCGTCGGCGCCGGCCACGGAGTAGGCGTGGGTGGGCCGTTCACGAGCTTCGTCGATGAGATCGTCGAGCAGGGTGGAGAACGGGACGGGCGGTGCCACCCACAAATAGCGGGCGAGGGAACCGGGAACGGTGTTGATCTCGTTGACCACGAACTGCTGCCCGTCCGACAGGAAATCGATCCGGGCGATACCCCGGACCTGGGCCAGAGCGGCAATCCGCTCCGACGCGTGGCGAAGTCCCTTCTCCAGCTCGGAGGGTATCCGGGCCGGGAGCTCGCGGTTGGCTCCGGCCATCCCCTCGCCGGCCACGTACTTGTCGCGATAGTCGAGGATGTCGGCCGAGCCCGAGCTCCGGATGGGCCGCTCGACCGCCGAGATCTCCAGTGTCGGCCACCGGCGCACGCCGACCTGGAGGTCGCTCATCTCGGGACGGTAAGGCTCGAGGACGGCACCCAGGCGGAGGTGGGGGTTCACACCCAGGCGGGCCAGGGCGGTGGGGAAGTCCTCGACCACGTCGATACCGATGGAGGAGCCGCCGAAGCGGGGTTTGACGATGTAAGGCCCGGTGAACGACGGCGGCTCGGACTCGGCGGCCAACAGCACACGGGGGAGGGTCGGAAGTCCGTCCGTGGCCACCAGTGAACCGAAGGCCAGCTTGTCCATCCCGAGTGCAGCACCCGACACGGTCGGGCCCGAGTAGCGGATGCCGGCCAGATCGAGGGCCGCCTGCAGGGTCCCGTCCTCACCCGGCCCTCCGTGGCAGCACACCAGTGCGGCTTCGAACTCGAGGACCCGGGACCGTCCGAGACGCCCACCGGTCTCGGAGAACCCGCCGCCGGGGGCGGCGATGAACTGCAGCTTCCTCGCGCCGCGGGGGACGCCCTCGAGAAAGGACTCTGCCTCGAGGTCGGGGTCGACCTCGTACCATTCGCCGGTCTTGGACCAGAACAGAGCTCGGATGATCGTGCCCGGGCCCCTGGGCCCACCGGCCAGGCCTCGAGCAGCCTGCAGTCCGGTCAGCACGCTGACGTCGTGCTCGGGCGATGGACCTCCGAAGATCACGGCTACTTCGGCCACGTTGGGTTGACTCCTCCGATCGGCCACCGAGGGGACCTGAACCGCTGGTAGACGGTTCGGGTCAGCGGCTCAAGCTTTCAAGGGTAGTGGTCCGGCAGGTCGTTCTCGTACAGGACGATGTCACCCGGACCGAGCTGCCGGCGCACCCAATCGACCGCCTGCTCACGATTCGTGACCAGGGTGGCCCGGAGCTTCGAGCCGCTGACCGCGCTAGCGCCGGCCAGCAGGGCCCGGCGGTTGGTCCGGCCCACGATCAACAGGTCGGTGGCCGTCGAGGCGACCGCGGCACCGAACTCGCGGTTCTCCTCGAATTGGCGCGGGCCGAGCTCGACCATGCCCGGGGTGACCACCACGGCGCGGCGGGAATCGTCGTGTCCGGCGGAGGCGCCGTCAGGCTCCGCCGACGCCAAGGCGCGCAATGCCGCGGACGCTCCGGCGGGATTCGAGTTGTAGGTGTCGTCCAGGATCGTCGCCCCCGACGCGGAGCGGACAGCCTGGAGCCGGTGGTCGACCGGGGGGAGCTCGTGCAGCCGGGAGGCGATCACCGCCGGATCGACCTTCAGCTCCAGGGCGACGGCGACGGCGACGGCCAGGTTGGCGGGCTGCACCCCGACCGGGATCTCGATCTCTTCGGCCAGAGGCGACCCGTGCACGAAGACCGACATCAGGTGCCCGTCCCCGGTGCGCACCACACCGACGTCGGCCGAGGGATCCGCTCCCGAGCACCTGAGCACCCGCTT
>JBEKIU010000089.1:0-16507 GCA_050011635.1 Acidimicrobiales bacterium | reverse complement strand
CGCAACACCAAGGGCTTCGGCCAGGTCGAGATCGTGCGGTCGGATGTGACCGACGGTACGGTGTCCCGCAATTTGGGCGCACCCGACGTTGTCGTCCTCGACCCGGCACGGGAGGGCGCCGGGACATCGGTGATGCGGGCCCTGGCCTCGCTCGACCCCCCGCCGCGGCGCATCGCTTCTGTCTCGTGCGACCCGGCCACGTTCTCGCGGGACCTCCGGGTGATGCTCGACGCCCACTGGACACTCCGCACGCTGCGGGGCTTTGACCTGTTCCCCATGACCGAGCACGTCGAACTGGTGGGAGTCCTCGAGCCACCCGAGTCGCGCCTCTGCTGACCTGGGCAAACAGAACCTGACTGGTACGCTCGGGCCGTGCGCGGTCGAATACTCGTGGTCGCCGTCATCGTCCTGTTGACCGCTGGATGCGCGAGCGCATCCAGCGGGGCGTCTGGGTCCTCGACGACCGAGGCTCCGCTTCCGGCCGGCCTTCACCCCTCCCAGATCGCCAAGATGGTGTGCCAGAAGGAAGCCCACGATGACATCGACTCCGCGCTGGGGGAGACGGCGACGGTCTCCATCCCGACGTGGGCCGACCATCTCTACTCATGTCGCTACGGCTACCCGACCGGATCGATCGAGCTGTCGATAAAGGAGCTCTCGAGCTGGAAGCAGACGACCGACTATTTCAACGGCCTCGGCACCCGGATGGGCAAGACCCGTGTCCTCCAAGGACTCGGTCAGGGAGCGTTCCAGACCACCGACGGCTCCGTCGTCGTGCGCAAGGACTGGAAGGTGCTGCTGGTGGACATCTCCGGCCTACCGGCGCAGTTCGGCGTGCCGCCGACCAGCTCCGGCGATGTGGCGGTCACGGTGGGCGATGTCATCCTGGGGTGCTGGGAGGGAGACTGACGTCCGACCCACCGGGCGGCTGACGCGGCCGATGCGGCGAGAGGTGGCCCGGAGCCGGTCGGGGTCTCAGGGAACCGAACGGCTCACCGTGAACCGGATCGGCGAACCACCGAAGGTGCCGACCCCGTGGAATCGCCACAGGCCGGGGGAGAGGACCACGAAGTCAGTGAAGTGGCCGGTGCTCACCCGGAGCTGGCGGAGGACCCGGGCCGGGCCCCCGTCGACGCTGGCGGTCACCTCGGGCTCGATGCCGGCCAGCTGGGCTGGGGACCCACTGAAGATCAGATGGAGCCGGTTGACCCCGATTCCACCGGGGTCGAGGTAGACCTCCACCGAGCCGCGCGCGGGCAGGCCGATGGTCGTGATGGAGGGGAGCGTCGGGAGCAGGGACTGACCGCGGGCCGGCGACACCGCCTGGCTGACCACGACGAGGCCGGCGAACAGGACGATGGGGAGCACCACCGACAGCGCCAGACCCCGGCGGGCGTGCACGGACCGTGCCGTGCCGACCCGGGACAGCCCGGTCCGGCCCAGCCGGGCCAGCCGCAGGCTGTTGAGGACCACGATCAGGCTCGACAGTCCCATGGCCACGGCGGCGACCAACGGATCCAGGAGCCCGACCGCGGCCAGGGGAAGCGCGGAGATGTTGTACCCCATCGCCCACCCGAAATTCTGCACGATGACCGAGTAGGTCGATCCGGCCACCCCGATCGCGGCGGGAACCCCTTGCAGATCGTTGCCCAGGAGGGCGATGTCGCTGTTGGCCAGGGCGGCCTCGGATCCGCTCCCGATGGCACAGCCCACATCTGCCGCAGCCAACGCCGGGGCATCGTTCACCCCGTCTCCGACCATCACGACCCGCCGCGAGGAGGTGCGCATGGCCGCGAGAGCCTCGACCTTGCCGGCCGGGCTGAGGCCGCTGCGCGCGTCGGTGATGTCGAGCTCGGCGGCCACGGTGCGCACCGCCGGCTCACTGTCGCCGCTGAGGATCGCTGAGGTGAGCCCCATGGTTCGGAGATGGGCCACCGCAGGCTTGGCCTCGGCCCGGAGCGGCGTGGTCACGGCGATGACGCCGATGGTCACCCCGTCACGTTCGACCATCACGACCGTCTCACCTCGCTCGTCGCACTCGGCCACCACGGGCTGGAGCGAGGCCGGCAGATGGGCGGCGGCGCGGCTGACCTCGACCCGGTGGCCGTCCACCACGCCGGCCACACCCGATCCCGGTACCGACCGGAACTCCGAGGCCACGGCCACCGAGCGGGCCGCCTCGGTGATGGCCGCGGCGATGGGGTGCTCGCTCTCCGCTTCGACCGCCGCAGCCAGCGACAGCACCTCCTCCTCCGATGTGCCCGTCGTCGCCCCCACGCGGGATACCTCGGCGTGGCGTTCGGTGAGCGTGCCGGTTTTGTCGAAGACGACTCCGTCGACGTGGGCCAGACGCTCGAGGACGTCGCCGCTGCGCACGAAGATCCCCATCGCCGCGGCGCGGCCGCACCCCACCATCATGGCCACAGGAGCGGCCAGGCCCATGGCGCACGGACAGGCCACCAGCAGCACCGCCAGCGAGCTCAGGACGGCCTTCCCCACATTCCCGAGTGCCAGCCACCAGATCAGGAACGTCGCCGCCGACGCCATGAGCACGGCCGGGACGAAGACACTGCTGATCCGATCGGCGACACGCTGGAGTGGCGCCTTGTCCCGCTGGGCATCTTCCACGAGACGCTGCAGGCGGGCCAGGACCGATTCGGCGGCCACCGCGCTCACCCGGATCACCAGTACACCGCTGCCGTTCCGGGTTCCACCGGTGACGGGGTCCCCAGTCTCCCGGTCGACGGGGAGGGGCTCGCCGGTCAGCATCGACTCGTCCACCGGTGACGAACCAGACACCACGGTTCCGTCGAGGGGAAGGGCCTCGCCCGGCCTCACCCGGACCAGCGCACCGACAGGCACGCTCTCCGGTGCGACCAGCTCGCCTCCGTCGTCGTCGACTCCGGTCACGACCCGTGCCGTCGGGGGGCGGAGGGACAGGAGCGAGTGCATGGCCTGGGCCGCCCGGGCCCGGGCTCTCGCCTCAATCGCCCTCCCGGTGACCAGGATGGACACGATGAGGGGAGCCATCACGCCGTGGAGGCGGGCGGCGAAGGCGCCGCTGCCACCCAGATGGAGATGCCGTCCACCCAGGGCGATGGCCTCCACGGCGCTGACCGCCAGCGCGGCCAGGGTCCCGAGTGCGATCAATGTGTCCATGCTGGTGGCGCCGTGCCTGAGCAGCCGCGCGCTGTCTCGTAGGAACGGCCATCCCCCGGCGATCTCGACGGCGATGCCGAGGATCAGTACGGTCCAACCGGCGAGAGCCGTTTCCGGCGCGGCCAATGACACGATGAGCGCGGCGATGGCGAGCGGCCATGAGAGCGCAGCTCGGAGTCCCCAGTGGTCGGCGTCGCGGTCGGGCGAGCTGGTGGTGAGGTCCACCGGGGATGCGGAGTAGCCCACCGCGGCGACGGCCTGACAGAGCTCCTCCCGGTTCAGCCGCCCCGGATCGTAGGAGACGAAGGCCCGGGTCGTGGCCAGGTTGACCGACGCGCTGGCCACTGCCGGTAGCCGTCCGAGGGACTTCTGGATACGGGTGGCACAGGCGCTGCAGTGCATGCCGCCCAGTTCGAGTTCAGCTGTAACCAGTGCCGGCTCGTCCTGCTGGCCTGGAGACGGAACCTCCGTGGGTGCAGTGAGCATCGGTGCCGGTACCGTCCCTAGTCGACCGGTGTCGCCGAGTACCCGGCCTCTTCGATGGTGGAACGGAGCTCGTCAATACCGACGAGCGAGGGGTCGTAGCCGATCACCGCTCGGGCCGCGTCGAGGTCGACCGAAGCCGAGATCACCCCCGAGCGCTCGATGAGAGCCTCCTCGACCAGGGCGACGCAGGAACCGCAGTGCATGCCGACCACCGCCAGCTCGGTGGTGGTGGTCGCCGAGGTCCCGGGATCCGCAGGTTCCTGAGGAGAGGTCCACGGGGAGGGAGAGGTCATCTGCCCAGCGTAATTCCTGAGTGGACCGGTCGGTGCGGCACGGGGCTCCGCCCGTGCGACCATCGACGTTATCCGTCCACCAGGCGCTGGAATTCCTCGTCGTGGATCCCGGCGGCCTGCTTGTCGGCCAGGTCCTCGAGCCACTGCTGGGCCGGCTCACTGTCCATGGCCTCGACCATCTGCTTGGGGATGGCCCGCATCACGTACCCGGAAGGCATGACCGGATCGCTGCGCATCCGTCGGGCCATGGCCTGTTCCACGATGGGCTCCCACTTGGCCGCCTTGGCCCGGTCGGCTGCTTCGTCCCGCTCGATGAACTCGGGGAGCACCTGGGTGCCGAACAGCTCGATCGACTCCATGATGTGCTCGTGGCGGTTGCGTCCGGCCTGCATGACGAAGATGAGCTGGTCGACACCGGCTTCCTCGTAGCGCCTGAGGAACTCGCGAAGCTGGTCGGGAGTGCCGATGGCCCCCCGCAGTCCGCGCTGCTCACCCCACTCCGCTTTTGCACCCAGGACCTCCTGACGGACGGCCAGGGCCGCTTCGGGCGAGTACCCCGCCTTTCCGCGGCGCTCGACGAATTCCCTCCACACATCGGTGCCGGCCGGAACGTGGTCCCCGAAGACGTAGAAGTGGGCCAGCGAGTACCCGAAGAAGTTGGCTCCTTCCAGCCCTCGGGCCAAAGCTTCCTCCTCCTCGTCGGCGCACATCATGGGGGTGACGCATGCCACCTGCGGGTTGACCGAGAGCCCGACCGGGACGCAACGGTCGCGGAGCACCGCTTCGTAGTCGGCCACCCACTGTCTTGCATCCTCGGGCTCGACGAAGGCAAAGCTCAGCGCGCCGATGCCTTTCTCCGCCGCCAGCAGGATGGTGTCCCGCCGGCTGCAGGCCACCCACAGCGGCGGGTGCGGTTTCTGTACCGGTTTCGGCACCACGTTACGAGGGGGCATGGTGACGAAGCGGCCGTCGACTCCGCCGAAGGGAGTCTCCGTCATGCAGCGGATGGCCACCTCCAGGCCCTCCAACCACGCCTCACGTTTGGTGACGCGGTCGACGCCGAATCCTCCCAATTCCGCCTCTGACGACGACTCGCCCGTGCCGAACTCGACTCTCCCGTTGGACACCAGGTCCAGCATGGCGATTCGTTCGGCGATGCGGGCCGGATGGTTGTAACCGGGGGCCGTCTGGACCACGCCGTGCCCGATGCGCATGCGATGGGTCCGCTGGCTGGCTGCAGCCAGAAAGACCTCGGGCGCGCTGGAATGGGAGTACTCCTCCAGAAAATGGTGCTCGACCTCCCAGAGGTACTGCACTCCCAGGCGGTCGGCCAGTTCGATCTGGTCGAGGGCATCGGCGATCAGGCGCTGTTCGCTGGATTCGGTCCACGGCCGAGGGAGCTGGTGCTCGTAGAAGATCCCGAACTTCATGTCCGGCTCATCTCGGCCCCGCCGGCTCGGCCCCGCGGCGTCCGGTCCCGTGGGTGGGGCCCGGCGGTGTCGTTCAACGGGAAGGAGCGGCGTCGACGGGATCGGCCACGGTGCCGTCATCCAGTCGGATCACCGATCCGAGTGAGAGCATCTCGTCCACGATGTCGTCGCCGTCCGATCGACCGTCCAAGGCGTGATGGAGCTCGTCCATGAAGAAGTTGAGATTCTGCCGACGACGGAGGACGATGGAATCACTCAGCGCCTTCTCCCACAACAGGTCGATCATGTCGGTACCGGCATGGGGCTGGCCGCCCTCACCCAGCCAGGTCCGGTCGCGCATCTCCGAGAGCGCGGTCCGGAGCCACAACACGTGCGGTGTTTCGTCGTTCCGGATGTAGGAGATGAGGGTGGCGGCTTCGCCGTCGCCCGCGACCAGGTCGGTGTCGGCCAATACCGCCTCCGCCCACTGGAATCCATGGAACGCGGAGATCTCGATGAGCAGGAGGCCGATCATCCGATCGACGACCGTCTCGAAGCTGAAGTCGATATCGTCGGGCAACGCCCGCAGCTCCCTGGCCGCCCGTTGGGCCTGTTCGAGCTGCGCAGGCGTCTTCGGCGTCGGGTCGATCCCCATCCGGCCGAGCATCCGCGCCGTCAGGTCATCGGTGGGCGGGTTCTCGAAGGCAATGTCCCGGGCTACGAACCACATCCGGTTGTGACCGGCCAGGTCTCCGAAACCGGCCTCGTCGCGAGCATGGGCCTCGAAGAGCCCGTGGTCGATATGGGCGATGGCCGTCCCGGTGATGTCCTCTTCGAAGCAACGGGGAAAATCGGGAGTCGGAAGGAGCCTCAGCATGGCACCGAATCCTTCCACGGTGCCGATCCGGGTCAGCGCGGTGACGATGGGTCCAGGGGCCCCGTGACGGATGAGGAACTTGGACTGCTCGACGTTGGGGAAGTTCTCCGGCCATGTATCCAGAGGGACGTCGAGGATGGGCGTCGAGAACTGTTCGACGCGCTGCTCCTCCCAGGCGCGGATCGCCGGCAGGCGATGCTTGGTGCGAGGCGAGACGTAGGTGCCCTGTTCGTCGAATCCGCCGTGGCACCTGACTCCCTGAGCGATGAGCGGCTCGACGATGTCGGGGTCGGCAAGGAGCTCGGCTTCGCTGTACTCGGTCTGCAAGGTGGTCATCAAGGCTCTCCCTGTGAAGGACACACGCCGGTGGACCAGTCTACGCACCTGGCCCCGTCGGGGCCGGATAATCCGCTCAGATGGCGCAAACGCCGGCCGTCGCCGTCGAAATGAGGAATTCGGCCGCGTCCTTGTCGAGCGGTCGAGCCATCAGAAAGCCTTGGCCTTGGCTGCAGCCGAGATCGATGAGTCGATGGAGCTGGCTCTCGTGCTCGATCCCTTCGGCGATGACGTCCAGTCCGAGGTTTCGGGCCAGCCCGATGATGGCGGTGATCAACGCCGTGCTTCCCGAGTCCACTCCGACCAGTGGATCGATGAACGACTTGTCGATCTTGAGAATGTCGACGGGGAATCGCTGGAGATGGCTCAACGAGGAGTAGCCCGTTCCGAAATCGTCGACGGCGATGCGTATTCCCATCTCCCGCAGCTCGGACAGAGCCAGCGTCGCCCGCTCCGGATCTTCCATGAGGACGCTCTCGGTGATCTCGAGAATGAGCTGATGGGGACGGATGCCGCTCAGGGCCAGTGCGGTCCTGACTTCGTCGGACAGGTGTGGAGACATGAGTTGCCGCCTGGAGAGGTTGACCGAGAGGCTGAGATCTTCATGGGCGGCGGTGTCCCAGGCCGCAAGCTGCTCGCACGCCTCGGCCAGTACCCACCGCCCGAGCGGGACGATGAAGCCGGTCTCCTCGGCGATGGGGATGAACCGGAGGGGGGCCACTTCGCCCAGGTTGGGATGGCTCCACCGGACCAGTGCTTCGAACCCCAGCAGCCGGTTGTCCGAGAGTGACACGATGGGCTGGTACTGCAGGAAGAACTCTGACCGTCCAAGGGCCCACCGGAAGCCGTTTGTCAGGTCGAGCCGCTCGAGCATGCGGGCCCGCATCGATGTCTGGAACACCTCCACCCGGTTCTTGCCCTTCTCCTTGGCTTCGTACATGGCTGCGTCGGCCTCACTCAGGAGTTGCTCCGTCGTCTTGTCGGCGCCGCCGTAGGCCACGCCGACGCTGATCGAGAGCCCGATCTGATGTCCTTCGAAGTCTGGCGCGTTGCTGAGCACCGAGACGATGCGCTGGGCGAACTCCACAGCCGTTTGCGGATCTTCCACATCCACCATCAGGACCGCGAACTCGTCGCCGCCGAGGCGGGCGACGGTGTCGCCGGGGCGGACGATCGATGACAGGAGCCTGCTGGCCCGCAGCAGAACGCTGTCGCCGACGTTGTGACCGAGTGTGTCGTTGACCGTCTTGAATCCATCGAGGTCGCCGAAGCAGAGGGCCACCGACTTTCCCGATCGCGGCGCCGAAGCCAGCGCGTGCTCCACGCGGTCATGCAACAGGGCCCGGTTGGCCAGCCCGGTGAGCTCGTCGTGGAAGGCAAGGTGGCGCAGGTCCGCCTCCAGGGCGTCGCGTTGTCGATGCGATGCTTCGAGGGCGTGGGCGTGCGCCTCGATCTCAGTGGTCTGACCGGTGATCCTGGCGATCAGCCACATCATCCGGAGATAGATGAGGGCGAAGACGGCGAGGCACAGCGCGGACATGGCGACGACATTGACCGAGAGCCCGAGGCTGCTGGCCACCAAGAGGATGCTCGGTGGCACGAAGCCGGCGAAGGCGACGATGGGAATTCGACGCCTGCCGTTCGTCTCACGTCGATAGATGTTGGGTGTCTGCGCGGGTGCATCGGGAGCCTGTTCGCCGACAGACGGGTGGAGGGCCGCCGCACCGATGAGCGCGTAAGCAATCAGCGTCCCGGCTTCGATCGAATCGGCCATCGGGCGCTGGGCATGGAGGACGAGGACGTCGTGGGCGAAGTCGGTCACCACGATGACCATCAGGGCCCCGGCGATGAGCCTGTGGAAGGGTCGCCCGGCGACCCTCAGGAGCAGCGAGTAGAAGACGAAGAAGATCAGGGCGAGGTCCATGGCCGGATAGCCGAGGACGACCAGTGTTCCGAACGAGGTCAGCGACGTGTCGTAGACGTAGGCGTTCATCAGGAAGGTCCACGAGGCGGCCAGTGTTCCCAGCGAGATGATGGCGGCGTCGGCACAGTCTTCACGGCGGCCCGAATGCCTGAGACCTGTGCTGAACCTGACGACGGCGACGATGGTGAACAGATAGCCGATCAGGTAGAACGCGGTGGCCGGGGTCGGGTGCGGCCCACCGGCCCGCACCGTGAGGCCGTCGTAGTTCTGGACCGCGTCACCACAGGTGAAGGCGGCCACCCCTGCGGCCAGCAGGTACCAGCTGGCGCGGTCCCTCGGACGGTGGAGGCGGACACCGGCCAGGATGCATGCGACCGAGGCCAACCCGACGGCCTGGCACAGCGCGTCACGAGCGGTCGTCCCCCGGAGCGCGAGGTACCCGGCGAGGGCACCCGCGCCCATGACCAGGACGTACTTCCATGCATGTGCTCTCAACGGTCCGCCTGGCTCGAATGTCTCACTCAGTAACCATCGGTACCTTTGCCGGATTGGTTGAGCCCCGGGAGGGCCGGTCCGGCCGCCGGGGTCGGCCGAGCCCGAGCCGGACGCCGACGCCTCCGCTACGGTGGACCCACGATGCCGACCCACGTCGACAAGGCCGGGAGCGTCGATCTGCTCCGTCACCAATTCCGATCGTTGGTCGCCGTCTGCTCCTCGTTGTCGGACGAGCAGTGGAATGTGGCCACATGCCTTCCGGGTTGGTCGGTCAAGGACGTGCTGAGCCACATCATCGGCACGGAGTCGATGCTCGCCGGTGTGCCGGCACCCTCCGTCGACATCTCGCACCTCGACCACATGCGCAACGGGGTTGCCGAATCCAACGAGATCTGGGTCGAATCGATGCGGTCCCTCAGTGGGGACGAGCTCCTCGATCGCTTCGGCCAGATCACCGGCCGGCGGCTCGCGGCCCTCGAGGCGATGACCCAGGCGGACTTCGACGCTCCGTCGTGGACCCCTGTCGGAAACGACGAGACCTATGGCCGTTTCATGAGGATCCGGCACTACGACTGCTTCATGCACGAACATGACATCCGCGACGCGCTCGGCCTGCCACCGAGGCTGGAGGCGCGGGACATCGCCTCCGCCCTCGACGAGGTGTCGACCGGCCTCGGTTACATCGTGGGTCGCCGGGCATCGATGCCGGAGGGCTCCCGGGTCCGCATCGATCTGTCCGGACCCGGCAGCCGCACCTTTCTGGTTCAGGTGGAGGGCCGGGCCGCCCAGGTCGAGTCGTTCGATCAACCGCCGACGGTCGGCGTCGAGCTGCCGGTCATGATGTTCCTTCGGCTCACCGGTGGACGTGTCGACATCCAAAGGGGCGGTGGGGGGGAGATCGGCTTCACCGGCGATCGGCGCTTGGGGGAACAACTGGTCGCCAACCTGGCCTTCACCATCTGAGCGATGGGTGGCGCTTCGGCCAACGCCCCGCCGGACCGCCGGTACCCGGTCCATTCGTCGAGGGCTCGGTCCCGAGCGACCGGTAGAAGCGGAGTGCCTGCTCGTTCCAGTCGAGGACCGACCAGTCGGTACGTGGGTTCGGTACGTTGAGCGGTGCCGGCAAGGTTGCGAACCGGGTCGGTTACAAACTGCCGCCTACCGATGGGCTCGCTCTAAACGCCTGCGATGCCCTGCCCAATCAACACGACGCCGAATACAGCGAAGAGGACCGACATGACGGCGGCATTGTTCTGTCTGAGCCATCCGTTCCAACCTTCAAGCACCTCATGGGCCCTGTCTCCGAGCGAGAGCATCACGACGATGGGTGCGACGACTCCGAGGACAGCGACCACGAGGTACACGACCCCTGCGGCCACTTCTTGAGTGGTGGAGAGCCCTCCTTCCGAAATCGCAGCGGCACTTGCCAAGCCGACGACGAAGTTCTTGGGATTCAGCGCCCCAAGAGCTGCACCGGCCCCCAGCGCCTTGGTTGAGGAATATCCGGCAATTCCATCCATCCATTTCGGCAGGGAACCTTCCTGGCCGGCCCGTGGGCGACCACGAAACTTCTTGACCGCAGCGAAGAGGAGGTACACGCCGAGGCCGAGCTTCAGTATCCCGGCCCAGGTCGAATGGCCCGATTCCGTCGACAGGTTGACCGCTCCCCCAAGGGAGATGAGCAGTCCGAGGACCACGGCGACGCCTCCCACGAAGCCGGCCAGAAAGCTCAGGGCGTTCAGCAACGGCTTGCGGGTGAAGAGGAGGAGAATCGCCGGGATGATGTTGAGCGGAGAGATCGTCACCACCAGAGCGAGAGGAAGAATCTCTCCAATGACGGCCTTCAGCACAAGCCGCTCTTCGCCTCTGTGCTCATTTGAGCTACGAAGCTAGCCGTCGATGCATCACAGTGAGCCGTCCCCCGAACCATCCCCAAACGGCGTGAGGGCGCTGAGAGCCCGTGCACGTAGCTCACCGACCAGGCGCTACAGCTCATTCCTCCCGATGGTCGGCGGAGGCCAGTGCGGCCAGCGCCTCACCGGTCAGCCGGTAGCCGGTCCACTCGTCCATCGGCACCGCCCCGAGCGACCGGTAGAAGCGGATGGCCTGCTCGTTCCAGTCCAACACCGACCAGTCGACCCGACCGTACCCGGCCCGATCGGCGGTGATGGCCAGCTCGATGATGAGCGCTCTACCGATGCCCCGGGCGCGGGCCTCCGGCCGCACATAGAGATCCTCGAGGTAGATGCCGCTCCGTCCCGTCCAGGTCGAGAAGTTGCGGAACCAGATGGCCATGCCGAGGACCAGGCCTCCCTCGACAGCCACGTGGGCGTGGACGGCGGGTGATTCGCCGAACAGGGCGGCACGAAGCTGCTCGGGCTCGATCATGACGGAGTCGGGCGAACGCTCGAATTCGGCCAGGTCATGGATCAGCTGGATGAGCGCCCCGACGTCACCCTCGTCTGCCGGCCGGATCATCGGGCTCAGGCTAGTGCCCTGTCCGAAATGGGGCGGTGCAGGAGATCAGGGGATGAGCAGGACCCGTCCGAAGGCCTGCCTGCTCTCGATGTAGGCGTGGGCCTCGCCCGCCTCCTCGAGGCTGAACCGCCGATCGATGACGACCTTGAGGGTCCCCGAGGCGATGTCGGCCAGCAGTCGGCCGATCATGGCGTGCGCACGGGGCCCGATGAAGAGCTCGGCGCCGAGGAAGTACCCGACGAGTGCCTGGTTGTTGGCGCGCATGGTCGAGATGTCCAGCTTGGCGGCTGCCTCCCTTCCAGCATCCCCGAAGGTGATGCAGCGGCCCCGGTAGGCCAGGCAGAGGAGGCTCTTCTGCAAGGTCGACCCGCCGATCGAGTCCACGATGACGTCGGCTCCCTTCCCCCCGGTCAGCCGGCGGACTTCGCCGACGAAGTCTCCCGAGACGTAGTTGATGCCGTGGTCCAGCCCGAGCTCGCCCAACCGATCGAGCCGGGAGTCGCTCGACGCGGTGGCCAGCACTGTCGCACCTGCTCGCTTGGCCAGCTGGATGGCCGCGATTCCGACGCCGCTGGCTCCGGCGTGGATGAGCGCGGTCTCACCGGGCTGCAGCCGCCCGAACTCGAACAGGCAGTCGTCGGCAGTGCCGAATGGAACCGGCACGCATGCGGCCTCCTCGGTGGTCACGCCGTCGGGAATGACCCAGCAGAAGGGCTCGCCCACGGCCCGCAGGGCCGCGTGGGACCCGTCCAGGCCGACGGTGACGACCCGGTCGCCGGGGGAGATGTCGTCGACACCCTCACCGATCGACACCACGGTGCCTGCACACTGGTAGCCGACGATGTGGGGCACCTGGGCCATGGCCCCCCCGAGCCGGTTGAGCGTGTCGCCCCCTTCGATGCCGATCGCCTCGACCCTGACCAGGATCTCGCCGCGGCCGGCGATGGGATCGGGAACCTCCTCGTACCGGAACACCTCGGGTCCACCGGTCTGGTAGTACACCGCTGCCTTCACCGGTATCTCCTTCGTCGCGCCGAGCCTGTCCCACCTTAGACAGGCCGGGCTGGGTCGGGCGTCAAGTTCGTGCGGTCCCGAGCCGATGGAACACGATATGCAGCGGTGGCAGGTGGTCGAGACGGAGCCGACACCGACCGAACCCCCTCCGCCGCCGCCCCCGCCGGCCCAGGCCGCCGACACCGCGGAAGCCGGCGTCGGGGCGGACCGGATCGCGCTCGGGACGGCGCTCCAGGCCCGGGCCGACGAAGTGGGTGAGCTGGTCGACCGCCGTTTCGCCGAGGAGCTGTACGGGCAGGCGTTCGCCACGGCTCGGCTGGCCACCTTCCTGATCAGTCGCTGGATCGCCACCGGCGAACCGGCCTCGGAAGAGGACGAGGCCGTCCTGACCCGCCAGGGCGAGCAGGCCATTCTCGAGAATGCCTCCCTGGGCAGCGTGGCCAAGGCCTATCTGGCCTGGCGGGATTGCACGGTCGCCGTCCTCACCGAGGAGGCCCACCGGCTGCAGGTCGGTGACGAGGTTCTGGCCCTGGCCTGTGATGTCGTGCGGTTGAGCAGTGACGGCAGCCTGGTTCGCATCGTCCGCCAGTTCGACGAGACCCGCAGGCTGTTGGAGCAGCGGCTCGACGAAGAGCAGGCATCACTTGCCCATCAGGCCCTCCACGATCAGTTGACCGGGCTGCCCAACCGAGCCCTGCTGACCGACCGGCTGGGGCGGGCGGCGGCCTCACTGGCGCGGAGCCAGACCGGCGCCATGCTCCTCTACCTCGACCTGGACAATTTCAAGGCCGTCAACGATCGGTTCGGGCATGCGGCGGGGGATTGCCTCCTCGTGGCGGTCGCCACCCGTCTCGAGGAGTTGGTCCGGTCGTCGGATACCGTGGCCCGTCTGGGAGGCGACGAGTTCGTGGTGCTCGCCGAGGGCCTCGATGATCCCGAGGTCGCGGCGTGCACACTGGCCGAGCGCATCCATCTGGCCATGCGATCCCCGGTCGCCATGGGAGAGCGGCAGCTGTACACCTCGGTGAGCATCGGGATCGCCCGGGTGACGCCGGACGCCAACCCCGAGGTCAACCTGTCACGGGCCGATGTCGCTATGTACCAGGCCAAGCGGGGTGGCCCGGCCCGGTACGAGTGCTACAACGCGGCCATCGGCGAGGACAACCGGCGCCAGAGCCACCTGGCCCACGAACTGCGGGCGGCCTACCAGTGCGGTCAGCTCTCGGTGCACTACCAACCCTTGTTCAAGCTGGGGGGTGACATCGTGGGCATGGAGGCGTTGCTGCGTTGGGACCATCCGGAAATGGGCTCCGTCCCCCCGGTGGACTTCATCCCGCTGCTCGAACGGAGTCGTGAGATCGTTCCGGTCGGACGATGGGTGCTGAACGAGGCCGTGCGCCAGTGCCGCTCCTGGCAGGAACAGGGCCACCGTGGCCTGACCGTTTCGGTCAACGTCTCGGCTTGCCAGCTCCAGGACCCGGAGTTCTTCACCGACGTGCAGACCGCCCTGGCGCGGTCGGGCCTGGACGCCGACTCGTTGGTCCTGGAGGTCACCGAGTCCGTCCTGGTGGTGGACGTCCACCGCGTGGGGGCGATCATGCAGGAGATCCGGGACCTGGGCGTGCACCTGGCCCTCGACGACTTCGGCACGGGCTACTCGTCCCTCTTGTACCTCCAGGGCCTGCCCATCGATCGGCTCAAGGTCGACCGGAGCTTCGTGGCCGGGCTGGGTTCGCCGGACCAGGACCCGACGATCATCTCCACCGTGGTGGACCTGGCGCACAAGTTGGGATTGCGGGTGGTGGCCGAGGGCGTGGAGACCGAGGCGGAGCTCCGAGCCGTCGGGGTCATGGGTTGCGATGAGGCGCAAGGGTTCCTGCTGGCCAGGCCGGCGCCGGCCCACTCGTTTTCGATCGGGCACCCGGTCCTCAGCGCGACGTGAGCTTCTGCACCGTCACGACCTCCGATTGAGCCGCTTGAACATTCCCTTCTGAGCCGAGTACAGGGCCGGGAACGCTGAGAAGAGGTGGTCGTAGCGTCGACGTGAGGACGGTTCGGGGCGATGGGTGGCCGCCAGCGGCACCAATGATCGGAGCTCGTCCGGCTTCAGGAGGCCCAGCCCCAGGCCGGCCAGCAGGGCGCTGCCGCGAAGGTTGGCGTGCACCGGCTCGTCCACCTGTTCGACGACCCGGTCGAGGATGTCGGCGTAGATGGAACACCACAGGCCCGATGTTGCGCCACCCCCGACGGCCCGGATGGAGCCGAACCGCTGACCGGTGAAGCGCTCGACGGCTTCGGAGAGCCATCGGGAATTGAAGGCCACCCCTTCCATCACCGCGCGTACCATCTCGGCCCGTGACGTTCGCAGCGACAGGTTGTGGAACCCTCCCCGCGCGGAGCGGTCGTCGATCGGGGACCGCTCGCCGGCCAGCCAGGGGGTGAAGATGACCCCGCCGCTGCCCGGCTCGGCTTGTGCGGCGAGGGCGGTCAACTGCTCGAACGACGAGGGACCGTCTGCCGCGCTCAGGCAGTCCCGCAGCCACTCGAGCGCACCTCCCCCCGCCTCCTGATTGTTGGCCACCAGGTTGAGGCCGGGGAGAACGCCCGGAACAGTGGCCATCTGACGGATGGGGTCGGTCTTCTTCTTCGGGTACGGGCAGCTGACCCAGCTGGTCGTGGAGATGGCCAGGTGGGGTTGGTGGGCCAGGACTGCGCCGGACCCGGCCGCTGCCGAGTGCAGATCCGGTGTGCCGGCGACCACGACGACTCCCGGTTCGAGCCCGAGATCCTGCACCACCGCCGGCTGGACCTTCCCGAGCACGCTGAGCGTCGGCACCAACGGGGGAAGCTTCCACCCGGGGACGCCTGACGCCTGCACCAGCACCGGATCGTACCGGAGCCGCTCGGGATGCCGGTTGTCGGTCAGCCAAGCCCCGGCCATCGACGCAGGTGACGCGGCGGCGATCCCGGTGAATCTCATGGACAGGTAGTCGACGGGCTCCAGGTACCAGCGGGCGGACCGGGCCACGTCGGGTTGGGAGTGCTCGATGAACAGGATGTGGCCGATGGGATCGGCACCCGATGTCGAAGGGGCCCCGCCGCTGTGGAGGATCCACCGGGCCAGTGCGATCGGGGCGTAGCCCCCGATCGGCCCACCGACCGCGCTCCGGACCATGTCCGCCCCCCGGGTATCGAGCCACATCAGGCAGTCGCCGACCGGGAGCCCGTCAGCGTCGACCGGAACGGTGCTCGCCCACTGCCCGGTGCACGAGACGGCCACGATGCGTTCGACGGGGACCACCCCGGAGCGGACGGCACGCCGCGACGCAGACGAGATCAGGCGCCACCATTCGTCGGCATCCTGGGTGGCCGACCCTCCCTCGGCGTGCCGTGTGGACGTGGGCTGGTGCTCGGACCACACCAGTGCACCGGCAAGAGAGACCAGACCGACCTTGGGGCCGCCCGTACCCAGGTCGACGGCGAGGACGTAGCGTTGGTCGGGGTCGACGGCCGGCATCACGTCAGGCGGGAGGTTGCTCGCCGGCCGGCCCGGCGGTCAGGCGCCCTCGGGGATGGCCTGCTGGCTGTCCATCATGTCGCTCATGACCACCTTGATGAACTCGTCCGCTTCGTCGGTCATCCCTCCGGCGACACCTCCGTAGATGGCCCCCGACTTGGGCGCTTCGTCGGCGTGCTTGTGTGCGTAGTCCACGGCCGCGCCCAGGTCGTCGGCGAAGGCTTCGGCCACCCCCGGCTGGGTCTGGGGCCGGGTGACCGCCATGTGGAGGGCGTTGGGGTACTGCTGGCCGTTGAACCTCCAGCCCCGTTGACGCATGAAGTCGTTCACGTGGTAGATGTCGAACTCGTCGGAGGTGAAGCTGAACAGGAATGTCGGGTTGCCCAGGATGCGCAGCTCGGGGTGGCTCTTGACCGACTCCTGCATGGCCGCCGCCGTCTCGAAGATCGCCTTGGCGTAGTGCCGGTAGCCCGCCCGGCCGAACTGGACCATGGCCGCCCACGTTGCCGCGATCAGTCC
>JBEKIU010000088.1:0-16528 GCA_050011635.1 Acidimicrobiales bacterium | reverse complement strand
GACCACGTGCTGTTGGAACGGGGAGAGGTGGGGCATTCCTGGCGAACCGAACGCTGGGACTCGCTCCGCCTCCTGACCCCGAACTGGATGACGGCGCTGCCTGGCGCACCCTACGAAGGTGACGACCCTGACGGGTACATGACCGCTTCCGAGACCGCCGCCACCTTGGAGGCATACTCCCGTTCCTTCGACCCGCCGCTGCACACCGGGATCGAGGTGGAAGCGGCATGTCATACCGGCACCGGTTTCGAGGTCCGCACATCCGAGGGGGCCTGGGGCTGCGAAGCGGTGGTGGCGGCAACCGGCGGGTCGAGCGAGCCCCGCGTCCCGGCCGTCGCTTCGGAGCTCCCGCCGGCCGTGCAGCAGGTCACCTCCCTGTCCTACCGACGACCGGCCCAGATCGACGACCGGGGCCGCGTCCTGGTGGTCGGCGCGTCGGCGTCAGGGGTGCAGATCGCCGACGAACTGCGACGGGCCGGCCGCGACGTCACCCTCGCGGTGGGCGAGCACATACGGTTGTCGCGCTCGTACCGGGGATGCGACATCTACCGGTGGCTGGACCTGATCGGCCAACTCGACGAGGGATGGGACGAGGTCGAGGACCTCCAGCGTGCCCGCCGGCACGCCTCGGTACAGGTGGTCGGGAGCGATGACGGTCGGGAGGTCGACCTCCACTCCCTCCAGGGCCTCGGCGTCCAGCTCGTCGGGCGCCTCATGGCCATCCGGGGCACGACCGCGTTGTGCTCCGGTGGCCTGGGGAGCCTGATTGCCAATGCCGATCTGAAGCAGGCCAGACTCCTCCGCCGCATCGACGACTGGGTCGATGAGCACGGCATGGCCGACCTCGTCGGCCCCGCCGTCGAGCCGAGCCCGACCGTCCTCGCCCAGGTGCCGACCGAGTTGGACCTGGCCGGCTTCGGGACGGTGATCTGGGCGACCGGCTTCCGACCCGCCTATCGCTGGTTGGATCCCCGAGCCCACGGCCGCCGGGGCTCGATCGACCATGACGGCGGTGTGGCCAGCATGCCCGGCCTCTACCTGCTGGGCCTCCCCTTCCTGCGGCGGCGGCGTTCGAACCTGCTCGCCGGGCTGGGCGTCGACGCCACCGAACTCGGTCAGCACCTCGTCGGGTACCTGGGGACCGTCGGGCGGGTGCACGCCCCGACCTCACGCCAGACCAGAATCAGCTCGCCCCGATGAGCGCACGACGGGTCCGCAACACGATGTCCTCGACCGGACAGATGGCGCCGGCCGCCAGCAGCTCGGCGGCACGATCGGCCCCGAGGGAGTCGACGAGCTGGTCCCTGGTGGCAAAAGCCAGGTCATGCAAGGTGCTCGACATCGGCGCCACGCCGAGCATGGCGTGCCTCTCGATGGCACCGAGCAGCTCGAGGGCCAGCTCGGCCTGGCCGATCCGATCGAGGGCGATCGCACAGCGCGACAAGGTGTGCCACTGCTGCGACCAGTCCCCGGCGCGGTCCCAGACTCCGACCATGTCGGCGAGACCTGCACACCCCGCCTCGAGCTCGCCCCGGGAGACGAGGAGTCCGCTGGCCTCCGTGAAAGCGAACGCGTGCATCCACCGGTTGCCGGCGGCCTGGGCGATGCGGCCACTGGCGGAGAACGCCTCCAGGGCTGCGTCCTCGGTTCGGCTGGCAAACCCGCGGGCCACCGCCACTGAGGCCAGGTCCGTCGGCGACGCCGTCAGCATTGCCGCATCATGGGCCCGTTCGATGAGAGCCTCGGCCTGGTCGTAGGCACCGTTCGAGCTGTGTCCCACCGCCCCGAAGTAGCAGGCGTGGACCAGTCGCGACCGGTTGCCTGACTCCTCGGCCAGCTCGATCTGGCGGAGCGCCTCGGCGTGGGCCTTCTCCGAGTCGCCCACGATGTACAGCACATTGGCAAGCGTTCGTTCAGCGAGACCGCTGGGAAAGACCGACAGTTGGCGCTCCAGTCGGCGGGTTTCGTCCGCCAACTGCACCGCGAGATCGAACTCACCGCGAACCCAGGCGCCGTAAGCACGAATCCCGGTGAGCATGGGGGCCAGCGGGTGGTCGAGCGCGCCCGGCGCGTGGCAGGCGGCGTCGGCCCACGTAAAGACCTCGTAGCGCATGGCCCGCATGGCGAACTCGCGGATGGAGGTGATGAGGCCGAAGGTGACATCGAAGGATCCGAGCTCGAGGGCGAAACGCTGCGCGGCCCGCAGGTCGGCGAGTGAGGACCCCGCTCGGGCGAGGGAGTCGCCCTCGCCGGGACCACGCAGCTCCGCCTCGACCGCTCCGGCCTCGGCGGCGAAATGCTCCGCGTGGGCGGCGAACAGCTCTGCGGCCCGGGCGTCGCCGAGGCGGGTACGGCCATACTCCCGGAGGGTCTCGAGCAGCTCGTAGCGGGTCGAGCCACCCGCCTGTGGACGCACGGCCAGCATGGAGCGCTCGGTGAGCCGGGTCAGCAGGTCGAGGGTGTCGCCTCCCGGCGCCATCGCCTCTGCCGAGCGCAGATCGAAGGATCCGGCGAACACCGACAGCGCGGTGAAGAGCGCCCGCTCGTCGGGCTCGAGCATGTCGTACGACCAGCTGATGGCGTCGTGCATGGTGCGGTGCCGAGGATCGCTCCCCCTGCGCATGGCTTTGAGGACCCCGAAGCGCTGGTCGAGGCGGAGGGCGACCTCGGCCACGCCGATCGAACGCGCCCGGGCCGCGGCCAGCTCGATGGCCAAGGGGATACCGTCGAGGCGCTGGCAGATCTCGACAACCAGCGGTGCGAGAACCTCGTCGAGGACGAAGGAGGAGTCGGCGGCCTTGGCCCGAGCCACGAAGAGGGCGACGGCGGGGATCTCAGCCAATTCGCCGAGCGCTACCTCGGACGCGAACAGGTCCTCGGGTCCGGTCGGCAGGGGATCCACCGTCCAGAGCCGCTCACCGGCCAGGGCCAGGGGTTCCCGGCTGGTGGCGACGATCGAGACGGTGGGTGCCTCGCGCAGAATCCGCGCCACCAGCTCGGCCACCGGCTCGATCAGGTGTTCACAGTTGTCGAGCACCAACAGGCTGTGCCGGGGGCGCAGCAGATCGATGATGGCATCGTCGATCGAGCTCGACTTGCGCAGGTTGACATCGATGGCCGTGGCCAGCGCTGCGGCCGTGGCGTCCTCGTCGACCACCCCGACGAACTCCACGACGTGGACACCGTCCTCGAAGCGGCCGCCGACGGTGCGGGCCAGCTCCATGGCCAGCGACGTCTTGCCGACCCCGCCGGGGCCGATCAGGGTGACCAGCCGGTGGCCGGCGATCATCTCGGCGAGCTGCTCCAACAACGTCTCACGACCGATCAACGGTTGCACGCGGACACCGATCGTCGCACCTGTGGCCACCGGGGACAGCGGTACACCGGCCCGGCCTTCTTCGACCTCCACCACGGTGGCGACGAACTCGTACCCCTTGCCATGCACCGTCCGGATGATCAACTGCTGGCTGCCGTCGTCACCGACGGCCTGGCGGACCGCCTTGATCCGCGTCGTCAGCGCGGACTCACTCACGAAGCGGTCACCCCAGATCGCATCGAGAAGTTCCTCCTTGCGCACCACCGCACCGCGGTGCTCGACGAGGTAGGCGAGCACGTCGAACACCTGGGGCTCGACCCGGATCACCTCGCCGCCCCGTCGAAGGACGATGCGGTCCAGGTTCAACTCGCAGTCGGCGAATCGGATCACGTCACCGACCGTAGCCTGCGACGATGGTCAGGGTTTCGACGTGGGCCGGCTGCAGAGGCATGTGTCCAGCTCCCCGACCAAGGGGCCGCAGAGCAGGCCCACTCGACAGCTTCATGATGCCAAGAGGACCCGCATCGGCATGGACATCGGGGGCCGGAATGGCAAAGGAACCCGCTTCTAGATTCGCTGCACGGCCCCGGGCTCCTGGGTCGGCATGACCTGAACGGCGGGAAGCGGATACGGCGGCTGGTTGTCGGCGACTTCGTAGATGTCCTCTGTCGTACACCCGAGCTCCATCACCTCGTTCACCGTGTCTCGGGATGTGGAGGGAAGTGCGAGCGGTGCCTCGTCGGCCGACCCCATACGCAGCGTATGGGTGAGGTTCCCGACCGCCTTCCGGCGCCAGGCGGAGATATTCGAAGCGTGTATTCCGAACCGCTCCTCCAAAAAACGTACCTGCGAGGTGTGGTCGAGCACCTCAGACGTCACGTACCCACCTCGGCTGAAGGGCGACACCACCAGCATCGGTACACGGAACCCGAGCCCAAGGGGTCCGGCAACCCCGTTGGCAGTGGCCGGTAGTGGGTCGACGGTCACGTACTCCCCCGCGGTTCCGGGCGGGGCCACCGGCGGAGGTACGTGGTCGAAGAATCCGTCGTTCTCGTCGTACATGATGAACAGAACCGTCTTCGACCACGTATCGGTGTTCGAGATCAGGGTCTGGAGGACCTGATCGATGAACCACGCTCCGAGGCTCGGGGGAGAAGGTGGATGTTCGTCGTACCCGAGGGGCGGGATGATCCACGAGACACTGGGCAATGTTCCCGATCGCACGTCATGAGCGAAGTCGTTGGGGAACGTCGGGACGAATGCCTTCTGGTAGAGAGCAGAGGATGGGTCGGAGTATTGAGAGAAGTAAGGAAGGATGGCATCGGAGATGAGCATCACGTAAGGATTGTCCACCCTGTACTCAACGGCCGGTGGTGTGTAGGTCTTCCACGAGACCCCGGCATCCTCCAAGAGCTCAGGGACCGTCGTCCAGTTGACGCTGAAGCGTGCATCTGATGATGGGTTCGTGATGAGCACCGGTCCGCCATGGGCGCCCTCCGGGTCGATGGTTCCAGACATCGCCATCAGCCGATTCGGGTGGGTGGGGCCCATGATGGAACAGTGGTAGCCGTCGCAAAGTGTGAATTCATCGGCCAACGCATAGTGAAAGGGAAGGTCGGCCCGGGTGTGATATCCCATGGTCAGTAGGCCGTAGCCGGGCCCTTCGAACTGAGTGGACGTGTGCGTGCCTACGAAGGCATCCATGGTGCCGTCATTGCGGCAGAGATGTTGCGGTAACCAGCTATGGGTCAGGTCGTGGGTGCACTCGCCGAGCCCGGTGGCCGTATCCAGATGGAAGGGAAGCTGCCTTCCCATCGGCGGCCGAGTTGTGTTACTGGCGAGCGGTTGGGAGAAGGCGCCGAGGTGGCCGTCGGGGTGGTCGTCGAATCCTCGCACTCCTTTGTAGGAGCCGAAGTAGTGGTCGAACGAGCGGTTCTCCTGCATGAGAAAGACCACGTGCTCGATGGCTCCCAGATCGGACCCTGCAGGGGCCGTCTTGGCTGCCCTGCTGACCGTGGCTGACGATCCGCATCCCGCGGCGATCGCCGTGGCACCCGCAGCAAGGGCTCCTTCGAGAAAGAGGCGGCGGTTGAACGTTCGCCCGGCTATCCGGTTGTCTGACTCTTTTGCCATCTCACTCAGCTCTCTCAGCCATCCCCCGGCTGTCACCAGAGCGTTGTATGGAAAGTGAACGTTCCGCAAACACCGGGTAACACGCATGTGACGTACCCGAGGAGCGGGGCGCTGCGTTGTTCCGGTCAGTAGGCGTCAAGAACCTCATTCCGAGGCGCCGACCTGGCACTCTTCGGTGCCTGGATCCTCCATCGCCGCCCTCAGCTGCTCGGACTGAGGATGCGTTTGGCTGGTCGAATCCAAATCCGAGAGGGCCCGGGGCGCTCCTACTCGGCGGGTCTGGCCACAGTCGACGATCCCGATCTTGCCCTCTAGGCCCCTCCTCCTGGATGATCGGGTCTTCGTTGCGTTCTCGGTAGGCGAGGGGCTACCGATCGCCGAACGGGCGGAGCGCTTCACGACGATGTCTACTTCCGGGCTTGTCGAGCTGTCGTGGCTGGAGTCGGGGGGCATCTTTCGGGACCGTTCGATCATCTCGATCGGGATCGACGCGCTGCTGCTCTTGAGCAGATGCTCACGCTTCCAGACGACATCGGTCTCCCGGATTCGAGATAATTCGTCCCCGTCGTGGTCGGCGTGCATCGTCGTCATCCGAACCTCAGCGTCCTGAACACCGAAGCTGTTGCTGCTGCCTTGGTGCTGGGAGCAGAGATGGTCCTCAGTCCTCCGACGGCACGTGGGCAGCTCGCAGCGGTTCTCCCTGTCGAAGACATCACGTTCCAGACAGTCGACCTTCCCTAGTGCGGCCAGTCCGGTGGACACAGCCCATTCGGGATTGACAGCCCCCGGCAGTGAAGCTTCACTGGATCTGAGATCGGCTGAGACCGGGAGGTAGAGGCATGGCGGACATTGCGGTGGACAAGGTCAACGAGCTTCGAAACTCACTGGAGGGTGAGGTTTCACTCCCCGGCTCACCGTCGTACGACGAGGCGGTGCGCATCTGGAACGGTGCTGTCACCCGACGACCGGCCGTCGTCGCCAGCTGTGCCACGGCCGAAGACGTCGTCGCCGCGCTCGGAGTGGCCCACAGCGAAGGGCTCGAGGTGTCGGTCCGGGGCGGGGGTCACAACTACGCCGGGAATGCATTGTGCGAGGGCGGGATGATGATCGACCTCACTCCGATGAAGGCGGTGGCGGTCGACGTCGGAGCGCAGCGCGCCACCTGTGGAGGAGGTACGACCTGGGGAGAGCTCGACGCTGGCACCCAGGCCCACGGCATGGCCGTCCCTGGCGGGTTCATCAGCCATACGGGCGTTGCCGGCTTGACGCTGGGCGGTGGCATCGGATGGCTTTCGCGGTTGGCGGGGTTGTCGTCCGACAACCTGGTGGGGGCAACGGTGGTCACCGCGGATGGACGGGTGCTGCACGCGTCGAGCGATGAGAACCCCGACCTGTTCTGGGCCATCCGCGGCGGTGGTGGCAACTTCGGCGTTGTCACCGAGTTCGAGTTCGCGCTCCACCAGGTCGGGCCCCTGGTGAACCTGGGCCTCTTCCTCTTCAGTCCGGAACACGGACGTGACCTCTTCCGTTTCGCCCGCGAGTTCGTCCGCGGCCTTCCCGACGAATCGCAGATGTTTCTGGCCGGACTCAATGCTCCGCCCGAACCCTTCGTGCCCGAGGAACTGCACCTCAGCCCGGTCTTCGGTCTGGTGGTCGTGGGACTCGGCGATGCCGAGGCGCACCAGCGCCTCATCGCACCCATCAAGGAGAGCCTGAGCCCGATCGTCGAGCTGGTCACGCCCATTCCCTACGTGGACCTCCAGCAGATGTTCGATGCGTCCGCCCCTTGGGGTCTGCACTCGTACGAGAAGGCCATCTACGTCGATGACCTGACCGACGGTGTCATCGACGCCATTGTCGAACACCAGGCCAAGAAGATGTCACCGCTCTCATTCGTCCCCATCTTCAATTTCGGAGGGGCGTTCCGACGGGTGGACGAGGACGCCAGCGCCTTCGGCGGGTCCCGCGACACCGGCTATGTGATCAATATCTCCGCCACCGCACTGTCTCCGGACGAATTCGATGCCGAGCGGTCATGGGTCCGGGCCTACTGGTCCGCCCTCCTGCCGCACGCCAAAGGCTATGGCGGCTACGTGAACTTCATGACCGAGTACGACGAGGATCGTGTGCGCAACGCCTACGGCGCCAAGTACGAGCGGCTGCAACAGATCAAGACCGCCTTCGACCCGGACAACGTCCTCCATCTCAATCCGAACATCAAGCCCGCATGACGACCCAACGTGCGTGATGAGCTGCCCAGCTCGGCCATGGACGGATCGAGCGCGAATCCACGACGCAACAGGCACCCGGTCATGGAGATGACTCGAACGGGAGCAGGCTGCCAGACTGGCCAATGATGACCGCCGTCACCGTCAACTGGACGACAGTCTCCTCGTTGGCCACCGCGGCCGGCACGCTCGTGCTGGCCATCGCCACGTTCTCGGCGGTTCGATCCTCCAATCGGTCGGCGCGAATCGCGGAGATGGCGCTGCAGGAGCAACGACGGCCTCTTCTGGCCCCGTCCCGCCTGGAGGATCCCAAGCAGAAGATCATGTTCCTCGAGGGGAATTGGGTCAACGCCTCGGGGGGGCACGCTGCGGTTGAGCACGACGGCGGCATCGTGTATCTCGCAATCAGTCTGAGAAACGTCGGTAGCGGGATCGCGGTGTGTCAGGGTTGGGCGGTCCTACCAGGTGTGAGCTCATCGCTGAGCGCTCCCGCTCACGTCCCGATGGAGCAGTTCCGCCTTCAATCGCGGGACCTCTATGTTCCGGCCGGTGACATCGGCATGTGGCAGGGGGCGCTGCGCAACCCGGATGATCCGATTCGGGCAGCGGTCGTCGACGCCATCGAGACGGCCCAGCCCATCACCGTCGAGTTGCTCTACTCCGACCAGGTCGGCCGCCAGCGGACGATCTCGCGGTTCAACCTGAACCCCGCCAACGACACGTGGCTCGCAGGTCTGAGTCGGCACTGGTATCTCGATTGGGACGGGCCCCGCCCCGAAGAGCTCACGCTTGCCGCGGCAGAGGCGGTGCTCCGCGATCGTGAGGCTGCCGAGCGGCAGGCGACGGAACGCGAGCCCGCCGGGGCGGACACGGACGATCACATGGATGCCCAGGACGGCCTACTCCGTGAGGCGGAAAGCTCCGATCAAAGGAGTCCTTGACGCTGTTTCGCACCACGGGTCGACTGCTCCGACGAGAACTTCCGGATCGCTGCCTGGCTCACGGATCGAACCGCTCGCCGGTCAGGGCCCGAGCGTGCTCCAGACGAGCGCGGACACACCGTCGACCGTGTCGATCCCGTACTGCTCGGATGGGTTCCCGTTGGTGAGCACGGCGATCAGGTAGTCACGGCCGGCACCGCTGACCCAGCCGGTGGTATTGATCTGCCATCCGTCGATGACGGCGAACCCGTTCTTGAGCGCCACGGTGACCCCCGGGGGCACGCCACCGGTCGCCCCCCAGTCCTGGGAGGGGGTGATGTGCTCCATGAGATCGAGGACGTACTCCCGAGACGCATCCGTGAGCAGCGGGTTGGGCTCCACCAGGGTCCGGATCATGGCCAGCCGGTCGAGCGCCGTCGTGGTCGTGGTTCCCCACACCCCGTCGGCGGCCGGCACCGTCGAGGTCATCCCCGCCTGTTGTTCGAACGCGCCGATGGCACCGGGCCCGACGTCGGACCACAGGGTGTCGGCCGCGCTGTCCAGGCTGTCCTCGATCATCGGGACGGCGAGGCTCTGCTCTTCGGGCGTGAGCGGTTGCCCGGCGGCCTGGGCCTGCGCCAGCAGGGTGGCCAGTATGTCGACCTTCACCGTGCTCGCCGTGTTCTCGACCACTCCGGGCCGAAACTGGTAGATCTGACCCGTGGTGAGGTCCTCCACGGCCACGGTCACGTTGTCGGCCCGGGTGGCGACATAGTCGGCGATCGCCGGGATCATCTGCGCCCCCTGGTCGGTGCCGTAGGCGATCCAGTATCCCCCCGGCCGGCCGGCGATACCGACGGCGGGCGCGTTCGTCGGCGTCCCCCCGTCGGATCCCTCGAACGGAGCATCCCCGAACGTGAAGACCCCACCGTCGGCGGCCACCAGCCAGTAGCCGATCCCCTCGGGGGACACGGCCATGCCGACGACGGGCTGGTTGAGTGGCGTGCCGCCCATCGAACCCTCGAACGGTGCGTCCCCGAAGGCGAAGACCCCTCCGTCGGAGGCCACCAGCCAGTAGCCGCGGCCAGCGGGGGTGGCGGCCATCCCGACGACCGGTTGGTTGAGCGGATGACCGCCCATCGAACCCTCGAACGGTGCGTCCCCGAAGGCGAAGACCCCTCCGTCGGAGGCGACCAGCCAGTAGCCGCGGCCGTCAGGCGTGGCCGCCATGCCGACGACCGGTGCATTCAGGTGGATTCCCCCCGTGGATCCCTCGAAGGAAGCATCCCCGTAGGCGAAGATCCCGCCGTCCGCGGCCACCACCCAGTACCCGAGTCCGTCCGGGGTGGCCGCCGCTCCCACGACCGGAGCGGCCAGACCGCTCAGCGTCGTTCCCGGCACGGCGGTGGCGGCACCGAAGGCCGTCACGGCATCCGGACCGGGGGTGCCGGACTCGACGTGTCCGAGGGTCTGAACCGACGACGCGGAGACGTCGCCCGTCGTGGCCACGCCGGCACTGACAAGGAGGACGATGACACCGACGGCCGGAGCGACCCCACGCCATGAGCGCAGTGCGAGCCGAAGGGGCGTCATCTCCCAAATCTACCGGGAGGGCATGACCACGACCTCCCGGTCGGTATCCCCGGCGGTGCGGGCCCCGGGCATTCGTCCAGGGCGCCCTCGGTCCACTCGTCGTGCCCCAGACATTGTGAAAGCATCACTCCCACCGGATGCATGCACATCTAGACGGGGGAGGACTTCAGTGTCAACGGCGCAACCATCGCTCATTCGATCATGAGTTCGTTCAAGAACCCGGCCTGGCTTCCCTTCTCGGTGAGCGAGGCGGCCTCCGCCGGCGATGCCACCGGCCGGGATCTCGAGTCGGGTGAGGCGTGGAACCATCTGTTGGACACGCTGAGACGCACCGGTGAGGTCGTACTGTCCGACGCGGTCCCCAACGACCCGGTGGACATGGCCTCCGGCTTCCGTCACCTGCTCGTCCTCTTGGGAGTGGGTATCGACGAGCTTCTGCGACGGGGCCTGGACAAGGTGCCGGCGGTGAAGCCCTCGGGCATGGATGCCGCCTACAAATGGGGCATGGAGTGCCCCGACTGCATCTATGTGGGTTCGGCGCTGCGAGGCGGATCCACCTATCGGCTGTGGGGCAACCGGGGTTCAGCACGGTACGTCGGACTGCAGGTGATGGCCGGGATGGGGTCCACCTCGAACGCCTTGATCGACGACTTCGAGCTGGGCCCGGACGGGGAGTTCGAGATCATCCTCTCGGCCGAGCCCCACGAGGGGAACTGGCTCCCCCTCGACGAAGGAGCCACCACGCTGGTGGTCCGTCACTTCTTCTACGACTGGGAGCACGAAGTGCCGGTGACCATGTCCATCGAGACGCTTTCCGGTCCCGCCGATCTCGAAGCGCACACACCGGTGGAGCCGACGACGGCCATGGCTCGTCAGGTCATCGCGCTGGGCGACTTCTTGGAGGAGAATCTCAATTTCTTCCTGGGATTCTCCAATCCCGAGACGCCCAACACGTTCCTCCCACCCCTGGACGGAACAGCCATGGGGGCGGCCGCCGAGAACCGACCGGTGATCGGGTCGTGGAAGCTGGCACCCGACGAGGCACTCATCATCGAGGTCGAGCCGCCCGAAGGCCTGTACTGGAGCTACTCGCTGGGGAACATCTGGTGGGAGACGATCGACTACGGCAATCATCAGTCGAGCCTCAACGGTTTTCAGGCCGCGGTGGACGATGACGGGATCGTCCGGGTGGTGGTGGCCCATCAGGACCCGGGCGTCGCCAATTGGCTCGACACCGTGGGGCACAGCGAGGGGCCGATCATCCTGCGCTGCGTCCGGACGGAGACCGCCCCGGTGCCGACCACCAGAGTGGTGCCGTTCGATCGACTGGCCGAGGAGCTGCCCGACACCCGACGGGTCTCACCGAGTGAACGGGCCGCAGCCATCGCCATTCGCCAGAGAGCCGTGAGCAGGCGGTTTTCCCGATGAGTCTCGATGTCAGCCAGATCGAGAAGGACGCCCGCACACAGACAGGTCTCGACGATACCGGCGGCGACTCCTACCGCGAGGGGCTGGAACGCCTGGTGGCGTCGATGAACGAGGAGGGCGGACTGACCGAGCTGGGCGAGGCCATGCAGCAGATGCGGCTGAGCATGTTGCTGGCCGCGCGGCTGGGGGTCGAGGAGACCTACCGCCTCCATCCAGAGATCGACGACCAGGTCGTCGACGGACCGGTGTTCGTCATCGGCCTTCCCCGCACCGGCACCACCGCCCTCAGCCAGCTGGTGGCAGCCGATCCCCAATTCCGGTCGCTGCGGACGTGGGAATCGGGCTCGCCGGTCCCTCCGCCGGAGAAGGAGACCGAGCACACCGACCCCCGGATCGCCGCCACCGAGCAGGGGATCGCCATGATGAACGAGGCGTTCCCACTCATGCAGACCATGCACCACGCCGAAGCCACGACGGCAACCGAATGCCAGGACCTCATGGGCATGAGTTTCCGGACGGTGCACTTCGACGGCTTCGCACGGGTGCCGTCCTATCTCGAATGGGTCATCGACACCGACATGGCGGAGACCTACCGCTACCACCGGCGGGTGCTCCGCCTGCTCCAGTGGCACTGCCCGCCCACCCTGTGGCACCTGAAGACGCCGGTGCACATGTTCGCCCTGGACGACCTGGTCAAGGCCTACCCCAATGCCCGCTTCCTCTGGAGCCACCGGGATCCCACCAAGGTCCTGGGCTCGGTCTGCAGCCTCATCCACTACACCCGCAGCTGGAGCAGCGACCGGGACGACTCCTTCGAGCTGGGCGCCGAGCAACTCGACCGGTGGTGGGTCGCCGTCCGGCGGGCCATGGAGTTCCGGGAACGAACGGGCGCGGACAGGTTCGCCGACATCTCCTTCGCGGAGCTCCAGACTGATCCGGTGGCGGCCTTGGAAAAGGGCCTGGCCCACATCGGCGTCCCGTTCGACGAGCGGTCGCGGGCCTCAGTGGCCGGGTGGGCCGGCACCCATGAGCCCGGCGCACAAGGCACACACTCCTATCAGCTCTCCGATTTCGGCCTGGAGCCCGACCAGATCAGGGACCGCTTCGCTCCCTACTACGCCGCCTTCGACATCGAGCTCTGAGCGCGTCGGGCTCTGATCGGCCACTGCCGGGTGGAGGCCGCGGTTGAGCTGAGATCGTGGCTCCGGTTCAGCGGTGCGCGGTGTACCCGCCGTCGATGGTGAACGTCTGGCCGGTGACGAAGGCGGCGTCGTCGGACAGCAGGTAGGCGACGGCCGTGGCGATCTCCTCTGGGTACCCGAGCCGGCCGACCAGGTGACCCTCGGTGATCGAGGCGAGCGTGTCGCCGTGCGGGCCACCGAGCGATTCCTGGACATCGCGGTCGACGACGACACCGGGTGCGACGGCGTTCACCCGAATGTTGCGGTCGGCGTACGCGGTGGCCACGTAGCGGGTGAGGGCGACGACGCCGGCCTTGCTGGTGCCGTAGGCGGCGAGGGAACGGCTGCCGTAGGTTGCGGCAACGGACGCGGTGTTGACGATGGCGCCCCCGCCGCGCTCCAGCATGGCGGGAATGGCGAAGCGGCAGCCGAGCATGACGCCGTCGAGGTTGACCCGCAGCACCGTGTGCCAGGTGTCGAGCGGCATGGTGACGACGTCCTGGTCGGTGAGGTTGAGCTTGATGGCGGCCGCGTTGTTATGGAGGAAGTCGAGCCCACCGTAGGCGGAGAGGGTATCGGCGACCATGCGTTCAACTGCATCGGGCTCGGCGACGTCGGTGGCCTGGGCGCGGGCGGTGCCTCCGTCGGTGCTGATCAGCTCGACGGTGGCGCCGGCGGCCGCCTCATCGATGTCGGCCACGGTGACTGCGGCGCCTTCGGCCGCGAGGCGGCGGGCGGTGGCGCGCCCGATTCCCGAACCTGCGCCCGTCACGATGGCGACCTTGTCCTCGAAGCGTTGCATACCCGAAGTGTCGCGCAAGCCCCGACATCTGGCCGCTATCCCGACGCGACCAGGGCCGCCCGCTCGATCTGTTTCGGGCACACCTCGGTCAGTGGACAAGAGGCACAGTCCGGGACCCCTGCATGACACCAGCCCCGACCGATGAGCCAGGTGGGGAGGTCGAGCTCCCCGGGTCGATCGGGGTGGAGCTGCCGGGCCGCGGCGATCAGGGTGTCCCGGTCATCCCGGTCCGCCAGCTGCGAGCGGAGGAAGACCCGGCGGAGGTGGACGTCGTAGGCGATGTCACTCCTCTCGAGGTTCCGGATGGGGACTCCGAGGTCCCGCTCCAGCGTCTCCACCGCCATGGCCGCCTTCTTCTGTGCGATGCCGACGAAGTCGTCGAAACGCTTCTGGAGCTCGTCGGCCGTGGGATTGTCGGACCATATCGTCGAGGCATCTCCGCCGTACAGATCGAGGACCCGCTGGGCCGCCCGCACGATCCAGTCCGGCATCTTGTTGACGTACCGGTGGAGCTTGGGCACCCCCTGCATGGCCTCTGTCACGGCATCCGGGTCTGCGGCGATCCGCGTCGGGTCGAGATGTCCGAGGCGTTCTTTGAGCTGCCAGGGTGCGAGCCACGCCCGCTCCGAGGGCACCCCCTGGTCGAAGATGACGGCGCACAGGAAGGCAAAGGGGTCGGACCTGAGCAACTCGTTCGCCTCGGGGTTCCCGGTGAATTCCGGGACCGCCTCGATCTCCGCGGTGTGGTGCTCTCTGCCGAACGCCAAGAGTGCCGCGGTGACCGCCTTCTGGCGGACGTCGGTACCTCCTTGGGAGGCAACCGCCGAGTGGGATCCTGACGCCGATGACGACGCCGGCTTCGAACGAGTCGCCGGGCCAAGGTCCACCGGATCAGTCTATGAACGGGCGGTCGTCCTCGATCCCGGCCGGTTGAAGCTGAACGATCCCCGACGTCCAGCCCGGTTGAGGAGCGATGCCAGATCGCCGACCGGATGGCGGGGTTCGGTGGGACAGCAGTGGTCGGGTCGTGGCGGGCGGACGATCGGTCAGACCACCCTGGTGTCGGTGAGCCACTCGGCCACGACGTCGGCGACTTCGGCGTCGCGCCGTCGGAGGGAGTGGTCGCCTTCGACGAAGACCAGCGTGACCGGACCGGGGATGGCGGCGGTCTCGCGTTCGATCTCGTCGGGGGTCCCGAGGGCGTCCCGACGCCCGCTGACGAAGAGACAGGGAACATGGAGCGCGGGGAAGTGCCCGGTACGGAGCCGTTCGGGCTTCCCCGCCGGATGGAGCGGATAGCTGATGAGGACGAGAGCTGCGACCTCCAACCCCTCGGCGGCTGCCATCGAGCACATCCGGCCACCCATCGATCGACCCCCCACCGCGATGGCGGAGGTCGGTACACCCAACCGTTCCGCGAGTCCCGAAGTGGCCGTTCGCACCGAGTCGATGCAGACCTCCGGCGGGTCCGGTCGACGCCGCCCGGCCGTCCGTCCGGGGAACTCGATCCGCTCGACAGCCAGGCCGCGCCCGGTCACCGCCGCGTCCACGGCCACCAGCCCCGGCTGGTCCCGACCGCCGCCAGCCCCCGGGGTCAGCAGCAGGCCGGAGATGCCCGCTGGAGTCATCTGCTCATCTTCGCCCCCGGAGAGGCCGGGGGCTAACCCGCTGAGAACCTGTCGAGCTCTGACCGGATAGCCGCGAGGACCGGGGTTCCGTGCCCCTCGGGACAGCGGCGGTACCAGGACTCGAGCAGCCGGCGGCCTTCGTCGGCCCGGCCGGTCCGCTCCAGCAACCGCGCGTACCCGGCCGCGGCCCGGGCTCCGTGCACCGGGTAGCCGAACCGTTCGGCCAGCTCCAGGGATCGCTGCCATTCCCGGGCCGCGTTGCTCCACGGATGCTCCGGGTCGCCGAGGTCGGCCGCGGTGCCGGCGTCGGCCTCGTCGAATTTCAGTTCGGCCCGCATCCGATGAAGCGAGGAGTCCCACCACGGCTGTCCGGTGTCCTCCGAGACGGATCGGGCCAGTTCGAGAATGGCCCAGGTCGTGTCCAGGTCCCCTGCGGCCCGGGTCGCCTCGGCCGCTCGGGCCAGGATGGTGGAGCTTCCGCCGCGATTGCCGGTTTCTCCGGCGACCAGCCCCGCCTCGAGGACCGAGGTGACTGCGGAATGGTCGCCCTGGCTGATGACCCGTTCGGCCGCGACCCACACCCCGCTGATCCCGGCCCAGAGATCGAAGCCCTGCTCCTCGGCCAGGCTGTGGGCCCGTTCGGCGAAGCGCAACGTTTCCGCCGCCTCCCCGCGCTCCCAGTGGCCGGTGGCCCGGAAGGTCAACGCGTAGGCAAGATCGAACGGCTGGCCGAGATCCTCGGCCAACTCGACGGCTCGGATCAGTTGATCGAGCCCCCGGTCCAAGTGGCCGAGGATCAGGTGACCCCAGCCGGCGAAGACGTGGGCAGCCACGCCTTGGTCGGTGCCGACGCGGTGGCCCAAGGCCTGATGACGCTCGGGGTGGTACGAGGCCAGCGCCCGCTCGGCCAGCGCCAACGACTCCTCGGCCCTTCCCTGCCAGCCGCGGGCCAAACTCAACTGGACCGCCCCGAGCACTTCGAGAACATCGTCGTGGTGAACCTCAGCAACCGACAGGACCCGTTCGGCCAGTTCCACTCCGAGTGCGATCTCGCCCCTGTTGACGTAGAAGACCGACAGGCCGCCGAGGGAATGGGCCACCCTGAGGTCATTCCCCAACAGTTCGCACAGCTGGCGCGCCCGGTCGTAGGCGACCTCCAGCTCCGGATCGGAGTAGCTGCGGGTGGCGATGGCCGACCCCAGAGCCAGCTGCATCTCCACTTCCAGCTCCCGACCCTCGGTGACCTCGGGCAGACGACGGGCGAGGGCGATACCCCGTTGCAGGAAGGCAATGGCTTCG
>JBEKIU010000087.1:0-16575 GCA_050011635.1 Acidimicrobiales bacterium | reverse complement strand
GCGGGTGGCCGGACAGGATGAACTCGTCGAAGCCGATCTCGTGATACTCGGAGATCCGCTCGGCCACCTGCTCGTGGCTGCCCACGAGGGCCGTGCCGGCGCCCGGACGGACAAGTCCGATGCCCGCCCACAAGTTGGGGCTCACCAGCAGGTTGTCCTGGCTGCCGCCGTGGAGTGCCGTCATCCGCTGTTGACCGACCGACTCTGTCTTCGAGAAGTGCCGCTGGACGGCGTCAACCCACCCGTCGTCCATCGTCGACAGCAGGCGGTCGGCCTCCTCCCACGCCTGGCGCTCGGTGTCCCGGGTGATGACGTGCAGACGGATGCCGAAGCGGACGGTGCGTCCCTGGGCGGCCGCCTTGTCGCGCACCACATCGATGCGATCCTTGGCCATTTCGGGCGGTTCGCCCCACAAGAGGTAGACGTCCACGTGCCGGGCCGCCACGTCCTGGGCCGGGGTCGAAGCACCCCCGAAGAAGATCTCCGGCACGGGGTCTGGCGGCTCCAACACCGTCGCTCCCTCGATCTGGTAGTACCGGCCGTCAAAATCGTACGGCTGGTCGCCCCAGGCTCCCCGGAGGACGGAGAGGAATTCGTCGGTGCGGTCGTAGCGCTCGTCGTGGGACAGCAGATCGCCGAAGCGCCGCTGTTCGTCGGCGTCGCCCCCGGTCACGATGTTGATCAGGAGCCGTCCGTTGGTGAGCCGCTGGAAGGTGGCCGCCTGCTGGGCGGCCAGCGTCGGGTTGGTGATGCCGGGCCGGAAGGCAACGAGGAAGCGCAGGCGCGTCGTGTGCTGGGCCACGGCCGTCGTCACCAGCCAGGCGTCCTCGCACCAGGTACCGGTCGGGGTGAGCACGGCGTCGAAACCGACCTGCTCCGCCGCCCGGCCGATCTGGATCAGATAGTCGAGTGTCGCGGCCCGCCCGTGGCCACCGGCGCCAGGGACCACATTGCGGCTGTCGCCGGACGTGGGGAGGAACCAGTGGAAGCTGAGCGGCACGACGGTGACCTCGCAAGTTCGGAGCAGGATCGCTATTCGCCATTAAATCTATCGGTTTTCTAGAGAATTGCCACCCGGCCACGCCCCGGTCCCCGGACGGCAACCCGCACCGGCCCTACTCGGGCCGGACGTTGGCCGGAATCGCTACTCGAGCACCGTCCGGGACGACCCGGTCGCGACACCTTCTCGTGTGGTGCCCACATTCCGGCTGCGCAGCCACGGGATGAGATCGGAGGCCGGCAGAGGTCGGGAGAGGAAGTAGCCCTGCACCGTCGAACAGCCAAGGTCCCGCACGCAAGAACCGAGCGATGGAGATCGCCGCTTCGGCGATCCGTCACGCGCTCGACCCGGGCGCCAGAAAGGACCTGGAGTCAGGGGAGACTGACCGCCACCCGTCTCAGCTCGACGCTGTCGATGGACACTCCGGGAGCTTCCCAGTTGCTTACTGGGGGTACGGATTGACGGGCTTGCTCCTCCGACTCGAAGAGGACGATCGAGAATCCTCGCCCTTCGTCAGGGTCGAGCCAATAGCCAGCCACGAAGCCGGGGGCCGAACGAACGGCTGGAAGGATGGAGTTCGTGAGCACTGACGCCGCCGCCGGTGCCTGATCGGGATCAATCGTCAGTGTCACAATGGCTGCGTTCACGAACGCCTCCATTCGTGGTCTCCAGTGGCCGTCACTCTAGGGCTGTTCGTTCCGATGGGGTAACCGTGCGGGAGTGATCGAACCGGCTGGACGATGGATCCGAGCACCAGGGTCGTTCCTGCTGCATCATGGTCCCGAAGAAGTAAGGAAGGTGCGACGATGAGCTATCTGACGCTGCCCCGTGCGCTCGATGCCCACGAGCGAGCGACTGGTCAGTTCTGCAGTCTCTTGCGAACAGCCCCTGACGGGACGTTGCGGATTCCGCACCTGACCTGGACCGTTGGCGAAACCGGTGCCCATGTCCTCGGGCTCATGAGGCTCTATCCCGAGATGCTTGCCCGGGTGTCTTCGGGATGGGAGAGCCTGGGCGCGGGTGAGACTGAGAACGCCCGACTCCTTGCCGATACCCCCGAACGCGAGCCCCACGAGATTGCTGATGCCATTGAGGTGGCCGCTCCGAAGCTGCGGGAGGTCTTTGCCGCCTACACCGAGGACCTCGGCACTTGGCACGCTGGACTTCAACTTCCCCCGGCCGCCATTGTGGGGATTCAGGTGGGCGACATGTTCGTTCATGGCTGGGACATCGCCACGGCATTCGGGGGCCCATGGACAATCGATCCTCCGGATGCTTGCCTCTCGATCGCGGCAGCCATCCCTGTACTGCCGCACTTCGTAGACGAGAAGGCTGCCCACGGATTCTCGGCAACCTATGGACTGCAGCTGCGGGGAGGACCGGCATTCACCCTCGAGTTCGCCGATGGGCACCTGACCGCATTCGAAGGTCGTGCGCCTCACGCGGATTGCCGGATGTCGGCCGAGCCCGTGGCCTATCTCCTCATCGCCTATGCCAGGGTCCCCGTGTGGCGTCCAGCGATCAGAGGCCAGTTGATCTCCTACGGGCGACGCCCTTGGCTGGGACTCAAGCTGTCCTCGCTCCTGGTCAGCGCCTAGACGATCCAAAACGCGGAGAGAGTCCCCCGTCTGCGCTGTCCTTCCTCTCGGGGGGTCCTTTGACCGGGTCCCGTTCCCTGCCATGACGTACTGATGGCGGCCGTACACCGTTCCGACGTTGGTGACCTGGCCCGATACTCATGTCGGCCCAGAGGTGGGGCCCCTTCAGGCCGTCGGGTGGGCGGCAATAAATTCCAGCTTTCGTGAACCTTTCCTCGTTCTCTGACGTAGTACACGGCCGGAAGGAGGCGACCGGATGGGCTTCACGTGGGGAAGGGAGACCCGACAGACGTTCAACCGCTCGGCGGTCCAACCAGCTCATCGTTCACGATGGTTCGTCAGCGGAACCCTGGCGGTGCTGCTCCTGACGGCGACAGCCTGCGGCTCGGGCGAAGCGTCTTCGCCGACGTCGGCGAGGGCTCATACCGGTACCCGATCAGCCCACAGCCCCAGGGGGAAACCGGCTTCGCGGACGACCACTGCGAGCGGCGCGTCGGGCAAGGGGACGAAGAGGACAGGCCTGACCAAATCATCGGTCACGTCTACCACCAAGCCGGCATCGACAACCCCGTCCCGGCCCACTGTCAGTCAACACGCTTCGACACGCGTCGCCGCGGTGAAGCCGACTCCGACCCCCAGCACTTCTCCGACGCCAACCTCGACGACGGGCTCCACCACGGTGGCGACACCCCCGACGAGCAGTCCGACAACCGTAGCCCCCGTCACCACGACGACCACCGTCCCGAAGCTGGCGCGTCTGGCCATCCGGAACTTCGGCTTCCTGCCGTCGCCCCTCATCATTTCGGCAGGCACAACGGTGGCTGTGACCAACGATGACACCGTGGCCCACACCTGGACATCGGACACCGGTCTCTTCAATTCCGGTGACATTGCGCCGGGTTCGTCCTACAGGTTCACCTTCACGAAGCCCGGCACGTACTCGTACCACTGCAGCATCCATCCCTTCATGACCGGTACCATCACGGTTGAGGGAACGAGCCCCTGATGCCGTGCCCTCGTCGGGGATGAACGAGCGGCTGGTGCCGATGCCCCGCCGGTCACAACAGCCACTCTGCCGCGCAGATTGATCCGTCTTCCATCGCCGGCCGCCAGTGGGCTCCGGCCGACAGTAGGGCTCTTGGGACATCATTCCCAAGCGCAGCCCGAGTGTCGGACGATTCATTCAATGACAGCCACCGAGTCGCGCATTATGCTTCTCAAAAATTGAGCGGTGTAGCCCATCGATAGACGTCCCGAGGGACCAAACCATGGGGAGGGCCGGATGAGCGATCGGTCTGGAACGCTGTCGTCGGACGAGGAACGGCTTGCCGCTCTCGGCTACAAGCAGGAGCTCAATCGGGGCTGGAGCGGCTTCTCCAACTTCGCGATCTCGCTCACGATCATCTGCATCCTCAGCGGCTGCTTCACGACCTACGGACAGGCGTGGAACGATGGCGGGCCGATTGCCATCTCGATCGGCTGGCCGGTGATCAGCCTCCTCGTCCTCCTCGTCGGACTCTCGATGGCCGAGCTCGCTTCAAAGTACCCGACCGCGGGCGGCATCTACTACTGGGCATACAGCCTTGGCGGCGTCCGCTGGGCGTGGTTCACGGGTTGGTTCAACCTGCTCGGCCTCATCGCAATCACCGCTGCTGTCGATTACGGTGCCGCGTCGTTCCTGAACTCGGTGCTCGCCCTGTACGGGCTCCACTTCATCCTCAACTTCACGACGACGAACGCCTCGACGATCCTGCACAACACGTTCATCCTGTTCTTCCTCATCCTCGCCGCTCACAGCCTGATCAACGTCTTCTCCTCGCACCTGGTGGCGCTGCTGAACCGGATCTCGGCATGGTGGATGCTCGGCGGGGTCATCGTGATCGTGGTCGTGCTGATCTTCGGACCCTCATCGCACCAGAGCGCCTCCTGGGTGTTCGGACATCGGGCGAACAACACCGGCTTCTCGGACAACCTGTACTGGTTCTTCGTCCTGCCGCTCGGCTTCCTGCTCACCATGTACACGTTCACCGGCTACGACGCCTCTGCGCACCTGTCAGAGGAGACTCACGACGCCGAGCGCTCCGCCCCCCGCGGGCTGTGGAGGTCGATTGCCTACTCGGCAGTCGGCGGCTGGGCATTGCTGCTTGCGATCACGTTCGCGGCGACCCACGTCGCCGCGATCAACAAGGGCGGTGGCGGCGCCGTTCCGGTCATCGAGACGGCGCTCAGCACGGGCCTGGCGAAGCTTGTCCTCGACATCTCCACAATCGGCCAGCTGTTCTGCGGGATGGGCTGTGTCGCGGCAGCGTCGCGGATGGTGTTCGCGTTCTCGCGCGACGGCGCTGTGCCGGGCCACTCGCTGTGGCGGCGCTTGAATAGGCAACAGACGCCGACCTGGTCGGTGCTGTTCGTGGTCAGCCTTGCCCTCCTCATCACCATCCCGGCGCTGTTCGGCAACAGCGCCGGCCTCCCGGTGGCATTCTTCGCGGTCACGTCGATCACGACGATCGGGCTGTACATCGCCTACATCCTGCCGGTCTTCCTCCGCTGGCGGATGGGGGATCGCTTCGAGCCTGGCGTATGGACCCTCGGCAAGCACTACCGATGGATCAACGTCATCGCCATTGTCTGGGTCGTGCTCTGCGTGATCATCTTCTGCCTGCCGACATCGCCCGAGGCGATTCCGTGGAACCCGGGCTTCAACTGGAGTGACTTCAACTACGCGCCACTCGTCACCGTCGTTCTGGCCCTCGGGGTCTGGATCGCCTGGGAGGCCGGCGCCAAGCGAACATTCAAGGGCCCGGTCAGAACGCTCGACGATCCCGACGTCGGCACGCCAGAGGATCCGGCGCTGATGCCGGCCGATTGAGCGATGAAGCCAAAGGGATAGATGAGCCGGCTCGAAGGCAAGGCCTGCCTTGTCACGGGCACCGCGTCGGGTATCGGCGCCGCCATTGCCGATCGATTCGCCCGTGAAGGTGGCCGTCTCATCTGCGTGGACCGCGACGCAGAGCGACTCTCGGCCCACGTCGACAGAATCAGGATCGACGGCGGAGAGGTGCAGGCGGTCCTCGCCGACGTCAGCGATCGTGGTCAGATCGAAGCGGCGGTAGACCGCTGCGTCGAAGCCTTCGGCACGATCGACATCCTGGTGAACAACGCCGGCGTCAACCTGCCGGGCGTCTTCCACCAGGCTGACGACGCGACCATCGACCGCACCTTGAACGTCAATCTGAAGGGCCCGATCTACGCGTGCCAAGCGGCCATCCCCCACATGCTGCAGCGCGGCGGCGGCATCGTCAATATCTCGTCGGTCAACGGCGTCGTCGCCGAGCCGCTCCTCACCATCTACGCGGCCTCCAAAGGGGGGGGTCGTCATGCTCTCGCGTGGCATCGCGCTGGACTACGCAAAGCAAGGCAGCCGTTGCAACGTGATCTGCCCCGGATGGGTCGACACGCCCATCAACTATGCCCATGCCGAACTGTTGGGCGGGATCGAGTCGGTCTATTCCACGATCGACAGTTTCCAACCGATCGGCCGCCCGGGCACCCCCGATGAAATCGCCAACCTTGCGCTCTTCCTCGCCTCCGACGAGGCCAGTTTCATGACTGGCTCGGTCGTGCTCGCCGACGGGGGCATGACTGCCCAGTGAACGTCGGCATGCCTCTGACCTGGGACATGGGTTGCGCAGCCGGGACGATCACTGGGACTTCCGATACCGGGTGATCCCGCCCGGCCGTCCCCGGACCCGGCATCTACGATCGGTCGAGGCACTTGATGGCGGGTCACGATCCGCATAGTTTTCTGACGATGACCAATGTCGAGCGCTTGGACGAGTGGCCCGGGGCACTTCTTTCATCCCTTGTTGAACTGCTGGCAGAACGGAAGGTCAATCGTCCGGGGGCGGCACTGACCCTCTCACCGGACGACCTCGCGTCTTCGTGGGACCTCGTGGCCGAGTCGGCTGCATTGCCTGATCCTCCGGGTCAACCGGATGCGGGGGAAGAAGTTGCCAGCACCTACTGGTATGAGCAGGCGCTGGGCGATCTCCTCGACAAAGGATTTCTCGTGGAACTCGAGGACCGCTCGTTTCGGGTCCCGGATCTTGAGGCGTTGTTGCGATCCAGGGGTGATCACTAGAAGGTTGTCGCAAAAACGGCGGACCCAGTGCATCCGGGTCATGAGTGGCGGGTCATGAGTGGCGCCCGCCGCCTTCGGCTTCGAAGTCCTCGTGCGGGACGATGCACAAGGCAGGGAAGTTGATGCAGTACACGGTGGTTGGAGCGCTCCGGGCCCTGTTGAGCAGGGCACGGTCGAGAAGGGTCGCCTTGTGGTCGGAGAGCACTCCGGTCGTCCACCGGACGCTGTGCTCCGCGTGGAGTTCGGTGGCCAGAGCCCACCGGGCGAGTCCGTCGTAAAGTTGCTCCTGGATCAGCCAGGCCGCAAATTCCCCGTCTCGGTCGAAGCCGAGGCACGGGCCCACATGTCCGACGATGTCATGGACGGCCCGAAATCTGTCGTACGTGCCGCCGAGGTCGCAGCCCAGAAGTGGGTGTCGACGGTCACGTTCCCTGGCGCTCGTGGTGATCTCCAGCACCCCATGGGTGCGCGCTGCGCCGACCAGCTCATCATCAGAGTCATAGGGGCTTTCACAGCAGGTGAACTCGACTCGGAGACCGCAATGGAATCGATGATCAGGATCTGTCAATTGGGAGAAGATCGCATCTGACTGTCGTTCGAGCTGGTCGTACGCGGCACGGACCGTTGGATCGGTGTGGTCACTTCGAGCGGACTGGAAACGCGCAGCCACTTCGCCGGCAAGATCCGGATCCACCCTTCGCGGACTTTCGCGAACAAACCGTAAGTGCAGGCCTCCCTCATCGGGCGGTCCGTCGTCGAAGACGTCACCGGTCGGGTCTCCGGTACGAACCTCGGTACTGCTCCTCATGGCTACCTCCTGGCGTCTGGGCCCGGCAAGGGAGAGATCGGTGCTTGGACCGTCGTATCACACCAGTGGGACCCCGGGTCATTCCACCAGCCGGCGCCTGGCACCCCCCGCCGGGCAAGGGGCTTCAGGTCACTGATTTCCCGGCGCCCCTCAGGATGCGTCATGCTTTGCTCGGGATGCGTACCCACGTTGTAGTCACGAAGGCGGCGGGATCGAGCGTGACTTATCTTTGGCTGATGCCAAGCGATTCGAACTCCGGAGGACTCACTCACGGATCAGGACCGCTCTACAGAAGTGGACGCAAGCAGTGAACATTCAGCCGGTATCGGTGTAACGAAGTGCGATTGTTGTTGGTGGCTTATCCCGGTGCCGGAAAGGGCACCCAGGCGACGAAGTTGGCTGCTCATTACAGAATCGCCAAACTGTCCAGCGGCGAGCTGTTACGCGCCGAAGTGGCCAATGGCACACCAATCGGGAGGGTTGCAGCCGACTACCTGAGGCGCGGAGACCTCGTACCGGATGGACTGGTCTTCGAAATGTTATCCCCGCTCCTTGTCGAAGCGGCCGGCAAGGGTGGTTACGTGCTCGATGGATTCCCGAGAACGCTGCGCCAGGCAGAGATTGCGTACTCGGCAACGAACCAGATCAAAGATGTCGAGCTTCAAGCTGTTGTCTACCTCCGGGTCACTCGGAACGAACTGCGAAGGCGACTTCGGGCCCGCGCGGACCGGGAGGCGCGCACGGACGACGACGAACTCACGATCGCCAACCGCTTCGATGTGTTCGAGACTCAGACGGAGCCGCTCCTGGGCTTCTACGCCCGCCGCGGAATCCTTCTTGAATTCGATGGTGAGCAGCCTGTTGACGACGTCTTCGATGAGATCACCGATGCGGTGGACAGCATTCACCTCTGACGGTCCTCGGCGCCATGACCGGCCCAGTGATCAGGTGTTGTACTAGAGGGCATGGAACAGACGTGGTTCATCACCGGATCCTCTCGTGGCCTGGGCCACTTCTGCGCCGCCGGTACGGAATAGGTGGGCACGTCATTGCTTTCCGCGGGGTCGTGATCCTTGACCCTGTAGTCGTCGAAGTCCACTGGACGCTGGCCGGCGTAAAGGATGTGGTGGGCTGGGTAGTTCTAGCCTCCCGTTGCTAGTTGCGGAGTTGGGGCCGATACCTTGGACGTTCCCTCGACGCTGAAGGCGAACTCCGGTCCGAACGCAGCTGCCGGGCTGAACGCCCCACCCAATGTGCGATCCAACGTCTCCTCCACGGAGCGGACGGCGATCATGGCCGTGTAGTGGTAGGACTCCCCTGTCTCCAGCCATGCCTCGGAGGACGTTCCATCGCCTCCAGTGGCCCGAGCCCACCCAAAGGATCGATAGGTCTGAGCTCTCGAAGACTCCCCCGCGTCAGGAGGCTCGACAAGCGCGGAGTGGGCAACAACATTCGCAGCGCCGGTGGCCTGAAAGGCCGCCTCCAGGTCTCCGGTGGGGACCGGCATGATGGGAAAGTCGCCGTCGGGGAATGAAAGCGTCGTGATTCCCAGTCCAATCTCTTGGGGTATCAGTTGGCCATCCTGTCTAATCCAACCGCCAAAGGGAATGTTCTCCGCCCTCGTTGCCGCGACGCCCGGGCCCGGCTCGGCGCTGGCAATCCGTGCCACCACCTCGAGGGTCTTTGCACCCCCGACCGCATCGCTCACGGAGCGGGCCAGACAGTTGGTAGCCACTACTCCGAATCCCACACCCGGCATCACGGTGATCGCCGCCTGTTCGGCTCGCTGGTTCAGGTCGTAGAGGGTGCGGAACACCTGCAGTTCGTTGCTGATGTCGAGATAGTGCGTTCCCGAGTTGAGGCAGGCTTCGGCCAGCGGGGCTGCGGTGTGCAGGAAGGGGCCTGCGGCGTTGAGAACCAGGTCGACGACGGACAGTCCCTCGCCCAAGGTGACCGGCTCATCGAGCGCGAGGACCCGGTACGGCAAGTCGAGGCGTTGTGCCAACGCCTTGAGGGCTGGTTCACTGCGCCCGGCCAGCAGCGGCCGGTGTCCGACCTCGCATGCTTGCTGAGCAATCAGTCTGCCGGTGTGGCCGGCAGCGCCGTAGAGCATCCAGGTTGAGTCATTTCTCATAACTTTGTTCCCTCTCAAAGAGTGTTGGTTCGCGTCGTCCCTCACTGACTTGCATATTCGCCGGCTCTGACTTGCAACATGAGTGACCGGAACAGTTGCGGTTCCTCCAGCTGGGGAGTGTGCGCGGACTGCTCGAACCAGACCAGCCGCTTACTGGGGGCGTTCAACTGGTCGAAGTAGCGCTGGGTCGCTTCGCCTGGGGCCACCCGATCGAGGCGCCCCTGGGCCATGACGACAGGGACGTCGATCACGGGCAACGAACGCGCCAGGTCCATGACGGCCAGCTCGGACAGCAGTGCTTCCTGCGTTGCTGCGACCCCCCGCAGAGTTCGCCCGACATCTCCGAGCGAGTAGTCGGGTGAACGAAGAAGACTGGCCATCAAACCCCGGGCGATCGAACCGTAGGTCTCATCGGTCGTCACACCCCCAAAGTTCGAAGCCCAGCGGACTCGGGTCGAGAACTGCTTCGCCGTCAGGTGGGGTGGTGGGCCTACCATCTCCAGTTGGCGCGCCGCTCGCCTCTTGCCTCGTGCCTGCGCTGTCTGAAGAGCGAAGTCGTAGGCACAGCTGGCAGCGGCTTCTCCGTCTATGTCCATCCCGACGGGGACCAGAGCCCTCACCAGGTCTGGACGACGAGCTGCGGCGGTGGCTCCCACAGTTGCTCCGAAAGAGAACCCAACCACGTAGCTCTCCCCACCCGAGCGGTCTCGAAGTACCTCGAGGAGGGACACCGCGTCCCGGGACATCCGGTCCAGGCTGATTTCGGACTGGCCCCGTTCGTCTCGTAGCGAGCGGCCACAGCCTCGCTGATCCCAGTAGACGACCGTGAAGTCCTGCTCGAGTCCGAGGGTGCGCTCGAAGTGACGCGCCTCATTGAGCATGGGCAGGCCGGGACCTTGCTGAATCATGAGGAGGGTGGGGTTGGATTCGGCAACCCCGCGGGTGCGAATCCACTGTGTGGTCCCACCGAGATCAATGGCTTCGAGGGTATCGATCATCGTTGCATTCAACTTTCTGATTGCGAGTGCTCGATTCGATTGACGATGCAGCTTCAGCGCGACGCCTGAGCGAGGTGCCCTGTGGCCCGGGCCAGGCGATCAGCGGCACCAGGATCGTGGGCAGGCAGGGCCACCAGGTCGGGGTAGAGCTGGCGCATCTGGTTGATCAGCCCGGTGGCTTCGCGCTGACCACGGACGCATTTCGGATCAGGGCTTTGTCATTCATTGCACGTTCCCTTCTTGGCCTCTCGGCATTTGTGTTGGGGTGCGGACGTGGTGAAGCTCGGTAGGGCCGCCGGCACGGCTTTGGAACCATGCGACGGTGTCGGCAATGGCCTCCGGCAGCGGCGTACCGGAGTCACCGAACATTGCGGTGTATCTCGAGGTGTCGAGCACGAAGGGCTGGTCGAACTGGTAGGTCATTTCCACCATGGACCGCAGGACTGGGTTGAACACACCAAGAGCACGCAGGACCAACTTCGACACCGATCGGCTGTCGACCGGGTGCCCGACGCGCTCTCCGGTGAGTTCGAGGATGTGGCGTGTCGTGACCGTTTCGGGTCCCGCAAGGTGCCAGACCTGATCGATGGCCCGTTCGTCGGTGCCGAGAGTGGCCAGGCCCCGGGCGATGTCGGGGACGTAGCTGTAGGTGTGGAGGAGCTCTGGATCGCCGATGAAATCGGCCTTGCGCCCGGACACGGCGTTGCCGAAGACCCGCTCCCCGAGCGTCGAACCATCGGTAACACCCGCCCCGAAGAAGTCCGATGCCCTTCCGATGGCGATGTGGACCCGCCCGGCATCCCGGGCCTCGAGCAGCTCTCCCGTCATGGCTGCCCGGGTGCGGCCCTTGACGGTCGATGCCAGGAGCGGAAGATCCTCGGTCATGGGTGCGCCGCCGGTCGGGCCGTAGCCGTAGAGGTTCTCGAGGCTGACCAGAAGCGCTTCCTGCCGTTCGGCCGCCGCCAGGACGCCACGCTGGAGAGGAGGGAACAGCGTGGACCACTTCGAGTAGGGGGCGTTCAGGCATTGGTAGATGACGGCGGCGCCAGTGGCTGCCTCAGCCGCCGCTTCAGTGTCGCCTGCATCTGCCGCTCGCCACACGACACCCTCAGGCACGGCTACGGGTTGGGTTCGCGACACCATCCGGACCGCCAGCCCCTGCTCGGACAGATGGGCGGCGAGGGTCCGCCCGACGTTGCCGGCTCCGAATACCACGTGCAGCGGGCCCTCAGCCATGATCGGCTCCTGTTCCCGACGGTGAGTCGCTAGAGCTCGAGCCAGTCGGCGGCGTAGCCGTGTGTATGCGACTGTCCCAGTCCTCGTGGTACGGACGGAGGCCGAACACCTTGGCCGCCGCCCAGAGTGGTGGGAAGACCATGTTCTGGACCCAGATCGGAGGAGAGGTCACCCGGCTCTCGTGGCGGAAGTGCCAGAAGGTGGCCCCCAACTGCAAGGGGTTCTTGGGCGCTCCCCGGGAGGTTGTCCTTCCGTCGGCCACCAGGCCGGCAAGGGCCTCGTGGAACTCCTTGGTGTGCAGGGCCGGGCGCAGTTCGACCACGCCGGTGATCTCGACCGTTCCGAGATTCCCCTCCGAGTGGGGGACGCCGGGAGGCACGACGATGGTCTCCCCTGCTGTAGCCGTTGTCTGTTCTCCGTCCAGGGTGAAGGTGGCCTCACCCGAGACGATGGTGAAACGTTCCTCCTGGTTCGGGTGGATGTGCTCGGAGATCACTCCACCGGGCATGCTGCGCCAGGTGAAGCGAACGAGTTCGCCGTTGCTGTCCTCGGCGACGGTGGTGTACTCGATCCACTCACCGGTGGCCGGGTTGAAGAAGGGTTGGAAGCTGGTCATCACCGCACCTCTTCGAGATCGACACTGAGGACTGCCACCGGCACCGAAGGCCGGCTTGAGGCGAGCGGAGCGGGCACGGGGAGCAGCGCCGGACGCCGGGGAAACGGGTTCCACCAGGCGGCGGATCCGAGCAGCTTCATCATGGCGGGGACCAGCACCGCCCGAACGAGGGTCGCATCGAGGATGACGGCGAACGCCACGCCCAGCCCGATCTCCTTCACGAAGACCAGCCGGGACAACATCAGGGCTCCCATGGCCAGCGCAAGACAGCAGGCCGCTGCGGTGACGATGCCTCCGGTGTGAGCCAAGCCCAAAGCCACAGCCTCTTCCGGTGAGGCGCCGGCGTCGTGCTCTTCTTTGATCCTTCCGAAGAGGAAGACCCCGTAGTCGGTCGACAGGCCGAAGACCACGGCCAGGATGATGACGAGCGAGGTCGACTGAAGTGCCCCAGGAGTGTGAAACCCCAGCAGGCGACCCAGATGGCCGCGTTGGAAGCCCCACACCAGCACCCCGTAGGTTGCGAGGATGGTGAAGAAGTTCAACACCACCGCCATGATGGGGAGCGTGACCGAACGGGTCATGGCGAACAGCATCACCAGCGCGATCAGGATGATCAGCCCGAGGACCACCGGCAGATGGGACCTCAGGCTGTGCTGGAGGCTGAGGAAGGAGGCGGTCTGCCCGATGACTGTCACCTGGCCGGGGCCGGGAAGCGCCTGGATGGCCTCGACAGCCCGCTGGGCGGTCGGCGACAGGGGTGCGGCGGTCAGCACCACGCTGGACTCCCAGAGTGAGCCTCCCAGGTGCTGGAAGGCCGGCACTGCCTTGACGCCTGGCACGTGGGATACGGCGGTCGAGTACGTGGCGAGCGCTCCCGGCGTCACCTGGCCCGAATCGACCAGGACACCGGCGGGTGCCTCGGAGAACGTCGGGAACTGGGACTGGACCAGGTTGTAGGCGGCGCCGGCCGAGCTGCTGACCGGCAGGGCGCTGGCATCGCCACCGGTGAAGGCCACGTGGAGGAACGGGGAGGCCAGGACCACGATGACCACAACGGCCGCCGAGCCCCAGATCAACGGCCGGCGCATGACCCGTGTGGCCATCGCATACCAACGGCGTCCCGTGCCAACGTCGGATGCGGGCTCGTTCACGGCGTTGGTCGTGCCGAGGGCGATCCGCTGGCCGAACACGGTCAGGATCGATGGCAGGACAAGGAGGGCGAAGGCGCCAGCGGCGGCCACGACAATGGCGCCGGCAACACCCATCGAGTAGACGAACCGCTCGGGGAAGACAGCCAGCGTTGCGAGCGCAGCGGCGATGGTTAGCGAGCTGAACAGGACGGTGTGACCCGCAGTCCGACGGACCGTGACCAAAGCTGTGTCGATCGAAGCTCCCCGAGCGAACTCCTCCCGAAAGCGCGAGATAATGAGGAGGCTGAAGTCGACCGACAGGCCTATCCCCAGGGCGATGACCAGGTTGAGGGCGAAGATGGAGAGCGGGACCAGCACGAGGGCGAGGCCCATGACGCCGAGGGTCACGGCTATGGCGAACACCGCTCCGACCAGGGGCACCGCCGCGGCCCGGAGACCCCGGAACACGAAGAAAAGGAGCAGCAGCAGGAACGGGAGGGCGTAGAGCTCTGCCCGTCCGAGGTCCTGCGAAGAGACGGATGCGATCTGGACGCTGGCCACGGTGGGACCGCCGAGCCATGTGTTGGCCTTGAGCGACGGTTGGGCGGCGATGGACTTCTGAAGGGCGGCCACGGCCTTCTGCTCATTCACGGCCCCGACGGTGGCCACCACCGTGGTGAGCGTCCCGGTGCTCGAGATCATGCTCCGGTCGCCAGTGTTTGAGTAGTCGAGGACGCTCTTGACCTCCGGACGGGCCCGCAGGATCGAGACAACCGATGCGACTCGGGCTGGCACCACCGAGGACATGGTGATCGGCGTCGTGGTACGCACGACGACGATGTAGCCCTCTTCGGGATTCGAGCCGGTCACCCCCTGGATCTGGTGCTGGGCCAGCAACACCGCTGACCCGGGAGCGTCATAGTCGCTCAGCGAGGACGTGAGGTGAGCAGAAGCGACTCCCCCGCCCACCAGGCCGATGAAGGCGATGGCACCGGCCAGCCACAGGACGAGCTCGGCGTGTCGCCGCTTGTCACTTGAAGGCGGGCGAGGAGTTGAAGAACGATGACTCATGACGGGGGTCCTTTCCGAGGTGGCAACGGCGTCAGGCAAGTTCTTCGAGCACCTTGAGTAGCTCGAGCACGCCGGAGAAAGCCATCCAGTTGTCATCGAGATCGGCACCATCTGGGCCGATCCGGCCCTCGATTCGACCGTCTGAAGTCCGGTTGGATTCAAGAATCAGGCGTACAGTCCGCCTCGGCGTTGATGAGGTGTCCATGGGTGCCAGTCAACGGGAATCGCTGGGCTTTGTCCCCAGGGATCGACCCTAGGTTTGACCCTGGTTTTCTCTGGGGCAGGCGCGAACGCCCAGGTGGGAGAGCCACAGGCCGGGCGTTGTGGAGGATCGATCTACTCAGCGGAGCAGGTCGGTCAACTCGCGCCGAGACGCGATGTCGAGCTTGATGAAGCAGTTGCGGAGGTGGTACTCGACGGTTTTCACGGAGACATAGAGCTCGCCAGCAACTTCGCGGTTGGTGAGGCCGGTGGCGACAAGTCGGGCTACGGCCATTTCGGCCCGGCTCAGGCCGAGTGTGCCTGCCGGGCTCTCCGTCGCAGCAGAGACCTCCAAGAGCTCAAGCTCCCCGGCGCAGCGCCGCACGTAGGGGTCGGCTCCAAGGTCGGAGAAGATGCGGTGGGCCGTCTCGAGCTGGGACACGGCCTCCGGGCGCCTGCCTATCGAGCGCAGGCGACGGCCGTCGTCGAGATGAAGCAGCGCCTGTTCGAGCGGAATGGGCGTCACTTCGGCGATGGCATGTCCTCGTGCGAAGGCAGCTTCGGCACGCGACCGATCGCCGGTTGCGGCAGCCAGGTTGCCCTCGCAACGGGCAAGTGCCAGCACCGCCGATGGGGGGTTCGGCTCGGGCATGGCCCGTTGGAACTCGTGAAGGGCAACCTCGGCGTCAGCCAGCCGGCCAATGCCGATCAGTGCGTCGACCTCGCTCGACCGCCAGTTGAAGACACCGGGAAGGCCGCCGACTCCGAGCCGATTGGTGGCACGGACCGGTTCGGTGGCCGCAAGGATACCGACGAGGTCCCCGCGGGCAGAAGCAAGAGCGACACCGGCCACCGCACAGGTCGCCATGGCCAGAACCACAGGAAACCGAGCCGTCGCATCTCGAGCAGCACTGAGACGCTCTGCTGCGGCAGACCACTGACCGCGACCTGCGAGAACCTGGGCCGAGCGTGCGTGCGCCCGAGCCAGATCCAGGGGCCGATCGGCATCCTGGGCTAGCGAGGTGGCGAGCCGTGCGTACGTCATGGCCGTATCCCAGTCGCCCCGACGGAAGTGAGCTTCACTCAGGTGAGACAGACAGGGAACGGGATAGGTCGCAGGGACTCCGGAACGCAGCCGAGCAGCGGCGGCACCCAGATCGGCAATGGCACCGGACAGGTCATCGACATAGACCCTCAACATCCCGCGCATGATCAGTGCGTCGATCTCGGACCGGGATACATCGTTCGCAGAGGGCGGGAGGAAGCTGAGAACAGCGAGACCCTCGGCCACCTGTCCGGCTTTTCCCAGCGTGTAGGCGTGCGCCGTCCTGGCCATGGCCCAGAGGGCCGAGTCAGGAACGGTCCCGGCCACCGCTCGCTCCGCCCAGATCAGCCCTTCCTCCGGTCGTCCAGAGATGACCATCCAGTTGGCCAGCGAGGTGGCGGCACGTGCGCCGATGCTCGGTTCGCGGTCAGGATTGTGAGCCGACCATGCTGCGACCAGGCGTTCCTCCGTGTTTGGCGATCCTGTGTACACCCCGAGAAGGCCAAGAAGAGCGTCGCGACGGGCGCTGGTGACCTGACAGCCGGTCAAGACTCGAGCTGCGCCATCGTTGTCAGCCGCACCAAGATGGGCGACAGC
>JBEKIU010000086.1:0-16748 GCA_050011635.1 Acidimicrobiales bacterium | reverse complement strand
GACATCGCCGTCCATCAGCCCGCCGGGAACGGTGGGGCGTCGGGGCGGAGTCGGGGTCAGCACCTCGGCCAACAGGGTGCCGACGTCGTCGCCCGGCCTCACCTCGCCCACCCCGGTGACCGGGAAGACGGACAACCCCCCCGGCCCGGGTCCCGCCGACGCCGGGGCCGGGGCCGACGCCGGGGAGCTATCCGACCGCATCGAGCACCGTCCGGGACAGCCGGGCGGCCACCTCCACGGTGGACATGACGGTGGGGGCGACCACGCACCGCACCCCTTCGGCCTCGACGGCGGCGGCCAGATCGGCGTCCGCCTCGTCGATCACGAGGGTGCCCACCCAGGACGCGTACCACTTGGCCACCCCGACGACCGAGGACTCGAACCCCATCTCGCGCAGGAGGCGGTCCGCCGGACCCTTGAGCGCCGCCCCGGCGATGATCGGGGAGACGCCGACGACCCGGTGGCGACGACGCTGCAGCTCGTCGAGCACCCCGGGCACGGCCAGCAACGGGTCGATGGAGACGACGGGGTTCGAGGGGCAGACGACGACGATGCCCGATGCCTCGATGGCGGTGAGCACGCCGGGCCCGGGACGGGCGCTCTCGGCTCCTTCGAACCGGACGCCGGACACGGCGACGTCGTGGTGGAGGCGGACGAAGTACTCCTGGAAGCCGACCTCCGGCCCGTCCACCAGTTGCAGGCGGGTGCGGAGCAGGTCGTCGGTGACCGGGACGACGTTGACCTGCACCCCCCACGAACGAGCCAACTCGCGGGTGACCTCGCCCAGGGTGGCGCCCTCGGCCAGGCGCTGGGTGCGGTAGCAGTGGGTGGCCAGGTCCCGGTCGCCGAGGTTGAACCACGTGACCCCACCCAGCCGCCCGAGGGACTCCATGACCCGCCAGGTCTCGTCGGCCAGGCCCCAGCCGGTGTCGGGGTTGATGGCGTCGGCCAGCGTGTAGACCACGGTGTCCAGGTCCGGTGAGATGTGCAGCCCGTGGAGGACGGTGTCGTCGGCGGTGTTCACGATGGCGGTGATGTCCAAGGGCGCCACCACCTCGACCATCCCCCGGAGCAGCCGGGCGGCGCCGACCCCGCCGGCCAGTGCGGTGATCGTCGGGGCCGGGGTGGTCATCGGGGCAGGTTAGCGGTCCGACCCGTTGGCGCCGACGTGCGTCGGCGATGTGCAAGGCTCCCTCAGTGCCGCCGGAGCGATCCGCTACCTCCGACCCGGGCCGGCTGTCCGTCGGCATCGATGCCACCCCGTTGCTCGGACAGCCCACCGGTGTCGGGCTGTTCTGCGCCGGGGCCCTGTCCGGTCTCTCGGCCCTTCCCGGGCTCGACGTGTCTGCATTCGCGGTGAGCTGGCGCCGGCGCCACCAGATTGCCGCTCTGGTGCCGACGGGGGTCCCGACCCGACAGCGGGCCATGCCCGCCCGACCGTTGCACGCGTCGTGGGGGCGGTTCTCCGGACCACCGGTCGAGTGGTTCATCGGCCGCCACGACGTCGTGCACGGGACCAACTTCGTGGTGCCCCCGACCCGCCGGGCGGCCCGGGTGATGACGGTCCACGACCTGACCGTCGTGCTGTACCCGGAGCTGTGCGACCCGCCGACCTTGGCCTTTCCCGATCTCATCCGTCGGGCGGCCGCCGGGGGGGCGTGGGTGCACACGCCGTCGCAGTTCGTGGCCGACCAGGTGGTGGCCGAGCTGGTCATCGATCCGGAGCGGGTCCGTGCTGTCCATCACGGGATACCTCTCCCTCCGGCCGATGCCGACCCGCAGGCCGCGGCGCCGTTCCGGTTGCCCGAGGGCTGCCACCGCTACGTGCTGGCCGTCGGGACCGTCGAACCGCGCAAGGACTATCCGCTGCTGGTGTCCGCATTCGCATCGGTGTCCGCCTCCCACCCGGACGTGGCCCTGGTGATCGTGGGAGGTGACGGCTGGGGGATCGAGCGGTACCTGGCCGCCGTTGCCGCGTCACCGGCCCGGGCGCGCATCGTGCGTCCCGGCTACCTCGACGGGGCGTCCCTGGCCGCCGCCCTCCGGAATGCTTCCGTCCTGGCCTACCCCTCGGTCTACGAAGGGTTCGGATTCCCGCCGTTGCAGGCCATGGCGGCCGGCGTCCCGGTGGTCGCCACCGCGGTGGGGGCGGTTCCCGAGGTGGTCGCTGACGGCGGGCTGTTGACCGCGCCGGGCGACGCCGACGAGCTGGCCGGCGCCGTCATCCGGGTCCTCGACGGCGGGGCAGGTATCGATGCCCTGGTGGAGCGAGGCCTGCGCCGGAGCCGCCAGTTCAGCTGGCGGGCGTGCGCCGAGGGTCTGGCCCTGCTCTACGCGGACGCCTGCCGGTCCTCGGGATCCAGGGTGTCGGGCCCGGAGCCGACGGGTGGGCGGAGGTGAGGACGGTGCGCACGCTCATGATGGTCGAGCAGCTCCGGAGGTCGGCATCGGGCGGGATCGGCACGTACATCAACGGCCTCCTGCAGGGTATCGGCGCGCTGACACCGGACGAGAGGCCCGACCTCGAGTTGCTGGCCAGCCGCTCCGGCGTCGGCCGTTCGGCGCCCGATCCGTTGACCCTCCTCGGCCACCCCCTGCACCGTTCGCCCTTGCCGGGCCCTCTCCTGACCCGGGCGTGGGACTACGGGATCCTCCGCGCCCCGTCCGGTTTCGATGTGGTCCACGCCACCTCGCTGGCCACCCTCGAGCCGGGGAGGTCGGCCCTGGTGGTCACGGTGCACGACCTGCTCTGGCGCCGGGTGCCGGATGCCTATCCGGCCCGGGGGCGGGCCTGGCACGAGGCGGCTCTGCGCCGGGCGCTCCGCCGGGCCGACCGGTTCGTCGTGCCCTCCGACGTGGTGGCCGACGACCTGGAGGGGGCCGGGTCCCCGAGGCAGGCGATCACGGTGATCCCCATGGGATCCGACCACCTGCCGCCGCCCGATTTCGGCGCCGGTGCCGCCCTCCTGTCCCGCCTGGGTGTCGATGGGCCCTTCCTCCTCAGTGTGGGCACCCTGGAGCCGCGCAAGAACCAGGCCCGTCTGATCGAGGCCTACAGCCGGATACGGGGATCCCTGCCCGAACCCTGGCCCTTGGTCCTGGTGGGCCCGACCGGTTGGGGTCGGCAGGTGGCGCCGGCAACGGGCGTGATCCTGGCCGGCCTGGTGACGGCGCCCGAGCTTTCGGCGCTCTACGCCACGTCCCGGCTCCTGGCCTACGTACCCATCATCGAGGGTTTCGGGCTTCCCCCGGTCGAGGCCATGGCCCTCGGCACCCCGGTGGTGGCCAGCCCGCTGCCCAGTACGACGGCGGCCTTCGAGGTCGATCCCCGCCAGACGGACTCGATCGCCGAGGGGCTGCTGCGGGTGGCCACCGACGAGGACGAACGGGAGCGGTTGCGCTCGCTCGGGCTCGAGCGGGCCGCCGAGCTGTCCTGGACGGCGATCGCACGCCGCCACATCACGGTCTGGAACGAAGCGCGGGAGTCAACCGTCCGGTCGCTCCGTGGCTGACCCCGTCCTGCGCCTCTCGCTCGACCTGACTGCCGTGCCGTCCCGCCCGGTCGGGGCCGGCCACTACACGATGCAGCTGGCCCGGGCCCTGGCCGCCCGATCCGACGTGGATCTGGTGCTGTTCAGCCGCCGCAGGGACGAGGCCCGCTGGCGTGCCGCGGCCCCGCACGGCCAGTTGGAGCCCAGGGCGCCCGAGGCCCGCCTGCTCCGTCTGGCCTGGGAGCAGGTTCGGCTCCCCGGACTGCTGGCCGCAGCGGCGGTCGCCGTGCACCACGGGCCCCACTACACCATGCCCGAGCGAACGCCTGTGCCCGCCGTGGTCACCATCCACGACCTGAGCTTCTTCGAGCAGGCCGAGTGGCACGAGTGGTCGAAGGTCCTGCTGTTCCGCCGGGCGATCAAGGTGGCCGCCCGGCGGGCTGCCGCGGTGGTCTGCCCGAGCCGGGTCACCGCCGAGCAGCTGCTCCGCTGGTGTCCGGTGGAGGCCGAGGTGTTCGTGGCCCCCCACGGGGTCGACCCACGGCGGTTCCGGCCCGACGAGCCCGAGCCCGGGTCCGATGCCGCCCACCTGGCGGCGGTGGACGAGCGGCTTGTCGGGGGCCGGCCCTATCTGCTGTTCGTGGGCACGCTCGAGCCGCGCAAGAACCTGCCCTCGTTGGTGGGCGCGTTCGCCCGCATCGCCGGTGGCCATCCCGAGGCGCTGTTGGTGCTGGCGGGGGGAGCGGGCTGGGGCGCCGCCGCCGTCGACCGGGCCGTCGAGGCCTCCGGGATCTCCTCGCGCATCGTGAGGACCGGGTACGTGGGCGACGAGGTCGTCCCCGCCCTGTTGCGGTCGGCCGCCGCCGCCGTCTACCCCGCGCTCTACGAGGGATTCGGTCTCCCCGCGCTCGAGGCCCTGGCCTGCGGTGCGCCGCTGGTCACGACGGCGGGCACGGCGATGGAGGAGGTGGCCGGCGATGCCGCGGTCCTGGTCGAGCCGGGAGATGTCGCCGGTCTGGCCGACGCCCTCGATCTCGAGCTGGCTGCAGGACGAGAGGCGTCCGCCACCGAGGAGGATCGGCGTCGGCGGGGTTTCGACATCGTGTCCCGCCACAGCTGGGAGGCGAGCGCGTCACGGCACATGGAGGCCTACCGGTTCGCCGCCGGGCAGCCACCGCCGTCCGGTGGTGCCGGCCCATCACGCAGCCAGTAGGGTGACCCGTCGTGCGTTCCCTCATCACCGGCGGTCGCGGCTTTGTCGGCACCTGGCTGGCCGAGCATCTTCGCGAGCTGGGCGATGAGGTCATCGCCATCGACAACGAGGTGGACGTCACCGATCCCGCTGCGCTCCTGACGGCGGTGTCCGACGCCCGCCCCGACGCCATCTACCACCTGGCCGCCCTCACCCACGTCGGGGACTCGTGGGACGAGCCGCTCCGCGTCCTCGAGGTCAATGTGATCGGTACCGGCGCCCTGCTGGCCGCGGCGGGCAAGTGCGGCACCGACCCTCGGGTTCTGGTCACCAGCTCCGCCGAGGTCTACGGGGCCGTCACCGACCCGGCCCGCCTGCCCCTCGGCGAGGAGTCGCCCACTGCGCCACTGACGCCGTACGCGGCCAGCAAGCTGGCGGCTGAGGCCGTGGTGGCCCAGGCCTTTCTCGGTCACGGCCAGCAGGTGATCACCGTGCGACCCTTCAACCACATCGGACCGGGCCAGACCCCCCAGTTCGCGGTGCCGGCGCTGGCCAAGCGCATCGTGGAAGCCGAAGGGCGAGGAGCCCGGGCCATCCCGGTCGGCAACCTGTCGGCCAGGAGGGACTTCACCGATGTGCGTGACGTCGTACGGGCATACCGGCTGCTCATCGAGTCGGGCCAGGCCGGGACGGTGTACAACGTCTGTTCGGGGCGGGACGTCTCGATCCGGGAGATCGCCGACGGTCTACTCGAACTGGCCGGCTCGACCCTCGAGTTCGAGACCGACCCGTCGCTGGTCCGCCCGGTGGAGGTCCCTGTGCTTCGGGGCGATCCCGGCCGCCTGGCCGCGGCCACAGGGTGGAAGCCGGAGATCCCGCTGGAGCAGACGCTGGCCGACGTGCTCGCCTACTGGCGCGAACACGCCGGGTGAACCCCCGGCACCGCGGGTACGGGGCCCACGGGATCCGGACGCGAAGAACGACCCGCACGTGGCGGGCCGTTCTTCGTCGTAGGCGGTCAGGCTGCGACGGTCGGAATCTTCGACCGGAGCTGGCTGCGAGCGTCCTTGGCCTGGACGTGGGCCTGCTTGGCCAGGTCGCGGGCTTGCGGGGGCAGCCGGTCCTCCAGGGGCGCCACCGCTGTCTCCAGGCGCTCGATGATCTCCTCGAACCGCTCGACCAGGCTCACCACCGTGGAGTCGACGTTGCGGAGGGCACCGCTCAGATCGGTACGGACCGCGGCCACCCGATCCTCGATGTCGGCCCTGGGCTCGGCCAGGAACTTGATCAATTCCTGGCGCTGCACCTGAGCGTGCTGGTACCCGAGCACCCCTGCGCCGATGACCACGTAGGTGGCGTCCTTGGCGATGGCGGCGATGTCCTTGGCCGCCTTGGTGACGTCGGTGTTGATATCCGGCATCTTGATCTCTGGCATCTTGATCTCTGGCATCTTGATCTCTGGCATCTTGATCTCTGGCATGGTGTGCTCCTTGCGTTCGGAGGGTGCTGCGCCGACGGTGGACGCCCGGTCGAGCGACCCTCTCAGGGGGACTGGCTCGTCCCTCTATGGATACAAGTGTATACGTAATGATAAACAGTTGCAAGCACTTGGAGCCGACAGCGGGCGTGATGAGGGATGTTCCATACAGGCTGGCGCGGCCCGATAGCCTCTGACCTCTGATGGAAACACTGGCCCCGCCGGTTGTCGCCGTCGTCGTCGCCCACGATCCAGGTCCGTGGTTTGAAGAGACGCTGGCCTCACTCGACTCTCAGGACTATGCGGAGCTCTCCGTGCTGGTCCTCGATGCGGCCAGCGCCGAGGACCTGAAAGCCCGGGTGGCGGCCGTGCTGCCCAGCGCCTACGTGCGCCGACTGGAGGAGAACCGGGGGTTCGGGACCACGGTCAACGAGGTCATGGCCATGGTCGACGGGGCCGACTACTTCCTGCTGTGCCACGACGACGTGGCCCTGTTCCCCGATGCGGTCCACCTCCTGGTGGAGGAGGCATTTCGCTCCAACGCCGGGATCGTCTCGCCCAAGGTGGTCAGCTGGGACGACGCCGAGCGGCTGGTCCACGTCGGGATGGCCGTGGACAAGGGTGGTTCGGTCGTCGACCGGATGCAGCCGGGAGAGATCGACCACGGCCAGCACGATGCGGTGCGCGACGTGTTCGTCGCCCCGGGTGGGGCCACCCTGGTGCGGGCCGACCTGTTCGAAGAGCTCGGTGGCTTCGATGGCGCCATCGTGGCCATGGGCGAGGACCTCGACCTGTGCTGGCGGGCTCAGGTGGTCGGCGCCCGGATCATCGTCGCCCCCGACGCACGGGTGCGTCACCTCGAGGAGCTGGCCGGAGGCTCACGGTCCATCGAGCCGTCGCTGGTCGGCGGGGACGATGGCGGAGGGTCGGCGCACCCGGTGACCCTGCAGGAGCTCCAGCGCCGGCACGAGCTCTTGGCCGTCTTCAAGTGCTATGGACCCTTCCACCTCATCCGGGTGGTGCCCCAGGTCCTGGTGCTCGCCATCGGCGAGGTCATCGTGGCCGAGTTGGCCGGCAACCGGGCCCGGGCGCGGGCGGTGGTGCGGGCGTGGCGGTGGAATCTCGGCCGGATGGGGACCATCCGGCGCCAGCGGAAGCAGCTCAAGGGCAACCGCCGTCTCGGTGACAAGGAGATCCGCCTGCTGCAGGTGGCCGGCAGCGCCCGACTCTCCGCCTACGGCCGGCGTGTCTTCCAGCTCGGGTTCCACGGCGCCCATGCCGACGAGCTGGCGTCAGCGGAGGGCGATGACGACCCGTACGACAGTGCCACCCTGGCCGGCGTGGGGGCCGCAGCCGTCCTGGACGGCCCGGAGCCGGCCGGCGCCGGGGCCGGCTCCACCGAGGCCGGCGCCGAGGCCGGGGTCCTGGCCGGCGGAGAGTCGTCCGGCCGGTCCGGTCGTGGTCGCGTGAGTGGTCGGACGAGGCTCACGGTGTGGCTGGCCGCCGCCCTCGTCGTCGTCATCGGCAGCCGCGGGGTCATCGGCGGGAGGCTGCCCGTGGTCGGCCAGTTCGTCCCGTTCCCGAGTTGGTCGTCGACATTCGGCCAGTTCTTCGCCGGTTGGCACCCGAGTGGAGTGGGGACGACGGCGCCGGCATCGCCGGCCCTGGCCCTGACCGGCGTGGTCGGCACGGTGCTCCTCGGGGCGATGGGCCTGACCCAGAAGGTGCTCGTCTTCGCCTGCCTGCCGATCGGGGTATGGGGCGTGGTCCGGCTGTTGCGCCCCTTCGGCTCGCAGCGCGCCTCCCTCGTGGCCGGCCTGTCCTACCTGGCCATGGCCCTTCCCTACAATGCGCTGGCGCTCGGGCGTTGGGGGGCACTGGTCGTCTACGCCGGTGCCCCGTGGCTGCTGGCGCGGCTGTTCCGGGCCACCGGCTCCGCCCCGTACGCTACCGGCCCGGGGGCCGGGCGGTCCGGACGTGGCGCCGGGTTCCGCGAGGTGGTCGCCCTGGGGTTGCTCGAGGCCGTGCTCGTCTCGTTCGTCCCCGCCGCAGCCGTCGTCGTGGTGGTGGCCGCGGTGGCCCTGCTGATCTCCTCGCTGGCCTTCGGCCAGTGGCGGGCCACCGGCCGGTCCGTCCAGTTGGCCGTCGGCTCGACCGTCGTGACAGGGGTGATCTGTCTTCCGTGGCTGATCGGCGTGGTGTCCGCCGGTCGTGGAGCGGTCGCTGTCTTCGGTGTGCCCACGCCGGCGTCGGAAGCGGCGTCCTGGGACTCGTTGCTGCGCTTCGCCGTCGGTCCCATCGGGGTCTCCCCCCTGGCATGGGGGTTCGTGGTCGCCGCCCTGGTCCCCTTGCTGCTGGCTCGAGGGGACCGGTTCCGCTGGGCTGGACGGTGCTGGTCGATCGCCCTCGTCTTCTGGTTCGTCGCCTGGATCGTCGGACGGGGATGGACCGGCAGCCTGGCCATCGATCCGTTGGTGCTCCTGGCACCGGCCGCGGCCGCTCTTGCCGCCGCCATCGGGTTGGGGATCGCCGCCTTCGAGGAGGACCTGCGGGCCGCCGACTTCGGATGGCGCCAGCTGATCACGGTGGTGGCCGCGGGAGCGGTGGTGCTGGGCTCCATCCCGACGGTGCTGTCGGCCATCCCCGGTCGATGGGACCTCCCGGTCAACGACTTCAGCCAGTCGGTGACCTGGATGAAGGCCAGAGCGGCGGGTGGGGCATTCCGGGTGCTCTGGTTGGGAGACCCCCGTTCCCTCAACCAGGGATCGTGGAGTGCGGGCAACGGGTTGGCCTACGCCACCTCCGAGGACGGCAGCCCCGATGCCCGGTGGTTGTGGAACGCGGCCGACCCCGGGCCGGCGTCGGGGCTGTCGTCGGCGGTGAACCTGGCCCGTTCCGATGGCACCGACCGGCTCGGGAGCATGCTGGCCCCGTCGGGCGTGCGCTACGTGGTGCTGCTGACCTCGCTGGCCCCTGAGATCAGCGGCGAGCAGACCCCGCAGGAGTACCCGGTCCCGGCCGATCTGGCGCCGGGCCTGGCCCATCAACTGGACCTCACCCCAGTGGTGTCCGGTACGGGGATCACCGTCTATGCCAACGCGGCCTGGATCCCCGTGCGGGCCCAGATCGGGGCGAGACGGCCCGCCGCGGCATCCCGGAGACCTCCCGCGGGCGCGACGCCGGCGCTGGCAGGATCGTCCCCCTTCGCACCCTTCGTTGCCGGCGCCCGCCCGGTGCTCCCCGGTCCGGCGGCGTCGAGCTCCTACCGGGGCCCGCTGTCGGTGGGCACGGTGTTGACCGCGTCGGCACCGGCCGGTCGGTGGAAGCTCGTGCAACCGGGTGGATCCACGGCGGTGCAGTCGCCCTCGTTCGGCTGGGCCGGGAAGTACCAGGTGACCGAGGCCGGGGTCAGCACGCTTCGCTTCGACGGCGGCCCGCTGACACCACTCTCGCTGGTCGGCTCCATCGTCGTCTGGCTGGCTGCCATCGCGGTGGTTTCACGCCGTCGCCTGGGACGGTCGTGGCGGCGGGTCAGTACCGGTCGTCGCCGGCCCCGGGGCGACCCGGACGGTCCCACCGGCGATTCGACCACGGCGGTTCCCGTCGCCGAGGGGGACCCTGGTGACGCCGGGACGACGACATGAGCGGGCCCGACGGGGTCTCGACCCCTCCCGCGGCGCGTCGACGCGCCAGGCCGCGGCCGGTCCGGGGGCGGCCGACGGCGGTCATCTCGGTGCTGGCGGTGGTGGTCGGGATCGCCATCGTCTCGGCGGCCATCGGGGTTCCCGCGGCCGCCCCCGCGCCCGGCTCCGCCGACGGAGTCCTCGTCCCCCCGGCCGGCGCCTCCTCCTCATCGGCGTTCTGCCCGGCGGGAACCGGTGACGCGGCGAACACCACCGTGTACCTGACCAACTCGACCGCACACCAGGTCGCCGGCGTCATGACCAGTGTCGGGCCGGCGCCCCGTCGTGGTCCCATCCCGACGGTCCGACGGGAGGTCCTGGTCCCTCCCCTGGGCATGGCCGCGGTGAACCCGTCCGCCGGACTGCCCCAGGGGAGCACCGCCTCGTCGTTCGCCTTTGCCGGTGGAGGGGTGGTGGCCAGCCAGGTGGTGTCCGGCCCGCTGGGGTGGAGTACGGCCCCGTGCGCGTCGCGGACTTCGTCCCAGTGGGCCTTCTCCGGCGGATCCACCATGCCGGGGAGCTCGCTGAGGCTGGCGCTGTTCAATCCCGCCGCTCCTCCCACCACGGTGAACATCTCCTTCCTGACCACGACCGGGCTCGTGACCCCGCAGGCGTACCAGGGGCTGGTCGTCCCACCGGGCCGGCTCGTCGTGGAGAACGTCGGTCAGTTCGTCCAGAGGGCTTCCGACGTGGCCACCTTCATCACCGCCGAGGCCGGCGGCCTGGTGAGCTCCGAATTCCAGCAGACCTCGTCAGGGAGAACCGTGGGGTTGTCGATCCGGCTCGGATCGCCCCAGCTGTCGACCGTGTGGCGATCGGCGCAGTCCACCAACGCATCGGGTTCGACGGTCAGCTTCAGCCTCGCCAATCGGACGACGCAGACGGTGACGGCCACTGTCTCCTTCGGCCTGGCGTCGGGGTCGGTCACGCCCCGGCGGTTGTCGATCCCGCCGCTCTCGGTGGTGGATTTCGTCGCCTCGGCTGCGGCCGGACTGCCGCACCAGATCCCATATGCGGTCACGGTCGACTCCTCGGCGCCCATCGTCGTCGGCCGGTCGGTGCTCGCCGGAAGGGGAACCCCGACCCCCGTGTGGGGCTCGTCATCGGCCACGGTGACCGTGGCCACCCATTGGCTGGTCCCCAGCCCCGGGGTGGAGCGTGTCCCCGGTACGGCCCATGCCGCGGTCAAGAGCCTGGCCGTGGCCAATCCGGGGCCGTCCACCGCCCGGGTCGAGGTGGTCAGGCTGGGCGGAGGCCCGGTGGCCACGTTCGAGGTGGTGCCCGGCCGGCTGGTCGTCCTCGGCGCCAAGCAGGTGGGCGGCCTCTCCGCCTACTCGGTCCTGTCCTCACAGCCCGTGGGCGTCGAGGAGGACAGCCGTCCGTCCGGTGCGTCCGGCGTGGTCTCGTCGACCGGATTCCCTTTCACCGGGTAGGGCCGTAATACGGCGAGGGGCCTTCACCGGCGTGGGCCGACCGGAGACCGACCCTGACGCTAAAGGGACGGGGCCGGCTTGACGATGGTCTGACCATGGAACGGGAGCTTCGATTCGACACGGACGACCCGGAATTCGCCCGGGGCTTCGAGATGGGCATCCTGTGGGAACGCCTCAATTCACTGGGTTCGTGCCACATGGCCATCCACGCGTCGAATGCGGAGATGGTGATGCGGGTGGCCAAGGCCACGGGTTGCGAGTTCTTCGGGCAGGAGCTGGACGACGACCGGATATCGGTCGAATTGTTCGAACCCAGCCACTAGTGGAGCTCCCCGACCGCGGCTGACCGGCCCCCGGGGCCCCATAAGCGGGGTTCTTATGTTGATCCCGTAGGGTCTCTCGGATGGGCCGTTCCTCTTCCTCGACCACCAAGATCCTGGTCGGTGTGGCCGGGCTCGTGGTCGTCGCCGTCGTGCTCGTGGTCGTGATCGTCACCTCCGGGGGGACGTCGGCGGTCAACAAGCCGCCGGCCGCGCTCTCCGCCTCCGCCTCCGTGCTCGATGCCGGGTACGCCCGGCACATCGGATTTCCGAGGACCGTCCAGGCCGCCAAGGAGACGTCGGTGACCAAGCAGAAGGGGTGCACGAACTCGGTCGATGCCGTCTACGAGGATGCCGGGGCGAAGACCGGTTTGATCTCGGACGTCTTGAACTGCGATTCGAAGGCATCGGCATCGGCGGCTCTGACCGCGGCCCGAAAGCACGCCGTCGTCGATTCTTCTGTGGCCGTCCCGCGACAGCTCGGGGCGGCCGCGTTCGCCACGGACGACGGCGGTCCCGAGTACCTGTTGGTCTGGCAGGCGGGCACGAGGGTGGCGATCGAAGCCATCGACGTCGACATCGCGGCATCCACCACGAGCACGAGCAAGACTTCGGCGGCTCCGTTGACCCAATCGCAGGGCAAGACGCTGGCCACCGCCGCACTCGAGCAGAACTCGCTGTACCAGTAGCCGACGGGCGGCTGGCTCGTAACTGATGACGGCCGCTAGCCGGCCTGCGCCTGGCGCTGGGGGGCGCGGCCCCGGCTGAGCATGCCCGCGAAGCGCTTGGCGAAGGTGTGCACATCTCCGGGCCAGCGGGCGGAGAGATAGTTGCCGTCCTGGACGACGAAGGCCGGGCGCTCGTCGTCGGGGCCGTCCCGCCGGCGCCCGCTCGACTTCACCGCCGCGTCCGGTGCCGACGGGTCCACGTCGTGGAAGTCCGTCGCTCGCTCGAGGGCCCGGCTCACCTCCTGCTGGACGGACATGGAACCGGTGGGCTGTCCGGGCTGGTCGCCATAGGTGCGGTAGTAACCGGGGTCCCACCACCGGGCCACCTTGGCCACCCGCCATGCCCGCTGTTCGAGCGACCATGTCAAGGCCGTCGTCTGCCTCCCGTGGAGCACGGAGCGTCCGGTGGCCGGATCGATGCTGCGAGCCACTACCAGCACCCCGTGGCAGACCGCGGCCACGGGCATCTGGCGGCGAAATCCGCTCACCACGAGGTCCTGGAGGAGGGGGCTCTCGAGGTAGCGGCGCATGCCCCGGGCCCGGTGGCCGCCCGGGAGGAGCAACCCGTCGGCGGCCTCGATGTCGATGGCGTCCCAGGCCGCGGGATGGAGGAACTCCGGTGCCCTGAGCATCTCCTCGTAGGCGGAGCGGCCGCGGCTGTCGGCGCGGAGGAAGCGCCCGACGACGACGAGGTGCGAAACCCCGGGCAGGAAGCCCCAGGGATCGAGACCGCGGCCGGTGAGCATGAGGTCGTCCCCCCGACCGGGCCGGCCGGTGGGCGTGGCGAACCTCACCCGGTGGCCGAGGTCACTCAGCACCTTCCAGCTCACCGCCACTTCGGTCGGATCGAAGTCCAGCTCCGGAAGGGGCATCAGCACCGTTGCCACCCTGCCTCCTTCTCCGTCGCCCGGCGGCATGACTGTAGGTTGGCACCGCGCCGGAGGTCAACGTCCGGGCCCGTGGGCACCGGCGTCGGCAAGGTGACCCCGCTGACCCGTCTGGTAGCGTCTCACCGGAATCGGCACGCCTCCGGACCAGGGCCGGACGGCCCGACGGCCGATGGAGGTGGGTGTGTACAAGGTCATCGTGGTGGGCACGGACGGGTCGGAGCGGGCGGCGGTGGCCGTCGGGGAGGCGCTGGCCCTGGCCAAGATGACGGGGGCCAAAGTCCACGGTGTCCACGTCATACGCCCCATCCTGGTGACGGGGACCGAGCTCGACGTGGCCGCCGTGGAAGCAACCAATGCCAACAAGCACGATGAAGCCGATCGCATCGGAACGGAGTTCCTGGCCGAGGCCGAGCGCAGCGGGGTGTCCGCCGAGCTCGCCTCGTTCGACGGCGACCCGGCCGACGCCATCATCAAGGTGGCCGAATCCGTGCACGCCGATCTCATCGTGGTCGGCAACCGCGGTATGTCCGGTGTGCGGCGCTTCGTGTTGGGCAGCGTTCCCAACAAGGTCGCGCACCACTGCCCCTGCAGCCTCCTGATCGTCGACACCGATCGCGGCTGAAGGCGGCGGCCGGGGCGGTTCTGTCCGGAGGGAACCGCCGGGCGATCAGATGCCCGCGGCGGCCCGTCGCCTCATGGGCGGAAGTGTCGGTGGCGGCTGGCGACGCGGCGGGAGCTCGGCGAGAAGGGCCGCGGTGGCGTCGGCCACCTTGCGCACGGCCAGCTCGAAGGCAGGTGCCGTGCTGGTCGACGTCGACTGGACGCCGCTGACCTTCCGGACGTACTGGCGGGCCGCGGCCTCGATCTCCTCGGCGGTCGCCTCGGGTTGGAGGCCGCGTAGCGTGGTGATGTTCCTGCACATGGGTGCAGGCTACGCCGAACGGGTCAGGCCCGGGGCCTGAGCGGTCCGGGCCGGGGATCCTCGGCTACCGCTTGGCCGGAGGCGGCGGGGGAGGGGGCCACGGCGACTGCTGCGGCCAGTGGTTGGGGGTGGGTTGGGCCGGAATCGGCGAAGGAGACGCCGGCCAATGACCTGCCGGTGGAGCCGGCGGGGGTGGCCACGGGGCCGGGCGCCCTTCACCGGCCGGGGAGCCGGGCTCACTCGGTTGGGTGGCCCCGGGTTCGTCGGTGGCATGGGCGGAAACCTCGCTGCCACTCACGACCGGCGCCTCCGTGGACTCGGACCCGCTGGTCAGGGCGTCGGCGTCGGCAGGGGTTGGCGTTCCACCGGCCCCGATGGCCGGGGCCTCCGGCGGGCCGTCGACATCGTCGGACCCGGTCGGGCCGTGCTGGGAGGCCACGAAGATGGGCGGGACGCTCTTGACGCCGTGCTCGTGGACGGGCCGCCCGTAGGCGGTGTCGACCAGTCGCCCGACGGTCTCCCCGTCGATGGTCTCCTCGTCGAGGAGGGCCCGGGCCACGGCGTCGAGACCGCCGCGGTGGCGGGCCAGGGCCTCGAGGGCCCGCTGCTCCTGGGCACGGAGGATGATCTCGACCTCGTCGTCGATGATCTGGCTCGTGTGCTCGGAGTAGTCCCGGGTGTGCATGAGATCCTCGCCCAGGAACACCTGGCCCTGTGACCCCCAGGCCATCGGGCCGATCTTGTCGCTCATCCCCCATTCGCGGACCATCTTGCGGGCCAGCTCGGTGTTGCCCACCAGGTCGTTGCTGGCTCCCGTGGACAGGTCACCGTAGACCAACAGCTCGGCGGCCCGGCCGCCCATGCGGACGGCCAGCGAGTCCTCGATGTGCTGGCGGGGGTGGATGTGTCGCTCCTCCATGGGGAGCTGCATGGTCACGCCCAGGGCCATGCCGGTGGGCAGGATCGTCACCTTGTGCACCGGATCGGCGTCGGGCAGCACGTAGGCCAGCACGGCATGACCGCCCTCATGGAAGGCGACCCGCTCCTTCTCCGCGCCCGACAGCACCAGGCTCTCGCGGCGTTGTCCCATCAGTACCCGGTCCCGTGAGGCCTCGAAGTCGACGTTCTGGATGACCTTGGACCCGCGCCGCACGGCGTGGAGCGCGGCCTCGTTCACCAGGTTGGCCAGGTCGGCGCCGCTCATGCCCGGGGTGCCGCGAGCCACGGTCCCGAGGTCGACGCTCGGATCGACCCGCTTGTCCTTGCAGTGGACCTGGAGAATGGGCAGCCGCTCATCGAGGTCGGGGAGGGGCACGACGATCTGACGGTCGAAGCGGCCGGGGCGCAGGATGGCCGCGTCCAGGATGTCCGGCCGGTTGGTGGCGGCCATCACCACGATGCCCTCGGTCGGATCGAACCCGTCCATCTCGGACAGCATCTGGTTCAGGGTCTGCTCCCGCTCGTCGTGCCCGCCACCCAGGCCCGCGCCGCGCTTGCGGCCGATGGAGTCGATCTCGTCGATGAACACGATGGCCGGCGCCTGCTTGCGGGCCGTGGCGAACAGGTCGCGCACCCGGCTGGCGCCCACCCCGACGAACATCTCCATGAAGTCCGAGCCGCTGACCGACATGAACGGCACGCCGGCCTCACCGGCGACGGCCCGGGCCAGCAGCGTCTTGCCGGTTCCCGGCGGCCCGACCAGCAGGATGCCCTTGGGGATCCGGGCCCCGATCTCCCTGAACCGGGCGGGCGTTTTGAGGAAGTCCACCACTTCGCTGATCTCGAGCTTCACCCCGTCGTACCCGGCCACATCGTCGAAGGTGGTCGACGGGCGTTCGGTGGAGTAGAGCTTGGCCTTGGACCGCCCGATCGACATGATGCTTCCCATTTGACCCTGCGCCTTTCGGCTGATGTAGAAGAAGATGCCCCCGATGATGGCGAACGGAAGGATCCACTCGAACAAGATCCCGAGCAGCGGGTTCGAGGTACCAGGGGACAGGTGGTAGTTCGACCCGAGCGGCTTGAGGGCGTTGAGCTCCGAGTCGACGATCGGGTTGGGCCCGTTGACGGTGAACGTGCCCCCATTGGACAGGTCTCCCGTGATGACCCCGGTCGAGAGGTCGACGGTGGCCGTCTTGATCTGCTTGTTCTGGATGTCGGTCTGGAACGCGCTGTAGGTGAGGGTGTTGGTGGTGGTCTTGTGGACCAGGCCGGGAATGACCAGGACGGCGAGTACCGCCACCACGATGAGCGTGTAGATGACCATCCGGTTCTTGTTCTGGCCGGGGCCTTCCTGACCGGGGCCACCAGTGCCTGGGGGGCCGTTGGGCGCATCGGGGGTCGGCGGAGTCACCCCTTCATGCTATGCGCAGCGGGGCCCGGTCGAGGCATCGCGCCACCCCTGGTGGGGCCCGCCGCCTGCCGGCGCGATCCGGTCGGTATCGTGGAAGGGTGATCGAGCGGTCCGAACAGGGTGCGGACCCAGGCGCGGCCACCAGCGCCGGTCTCCCCGGGCCGATCGCACAACCGGGCGCATCAGAGCCTCTGGTGCCGAGCGCATGGGCTCCTCCGCCACCGGGGTCGAGGCCCGGGTCCGGCCCGCCTCCCGGATG
>JBEKIU010000085.1:0-17130 GCA_050011635.1 Acidimicrobiales bacterium | reverse complement strand
GATCGGCACGGCACTGCTGTGCACGCCGGAAGCGGGCACGTCGCCCCTGTACCGGCGCGCCCTCCGCGACGGGCGCTATACCGACACCATCTTGACCCGCGCCTTCACCGGTCGCTTCGCCCGTGGCCTGGCCAACGAGTTCGCCCTCGACCATGACGGTCAGGCGCCCCGGGCCTACCCCGAGGTCCACCACCTCACCCGTCCCCTGCGCGCCGCTGCCGTGCGGGCCGGCGATGCCAGCGTGCCGAACCTCTGGGCCGGCACCGGATGGCGAGCGCTGACCAGCGAGCCGGCCGGGTCCGTCATCCGTTGGATCGCCGCCGGAGCCGGCCGCGGCTCGGGGCGCTGACCGAGGCGCGGCCTACCGGCCTATCGGCCCGCCGGCCACGGGCGCCGGTCGCCGCCGATGAGCGTGACCAGCTCGCTCAGACCGGCCCGCTCGCTCGAGCGTGCCTTCCGCCCGGGAGCTCCGGGTGTTCCGATGTTGACCCAACCGAGCAGCTGCTCGTGTTGGGTGAGTTCGAACAGGGCCCGCACCGGCTCGGTCTCGAGCACCGCGGCACTCTTCCAGACCGCTCCGAAGCCGAGAGCCGTGGCCGCCAGGACCATGGCGTACCCCGTGCACGAGGCGGAGGCGACCTGTTCCCACACCGGGACGTTCGACGATGGATCGGGAGAGGCGATCACCGCCACCGAGCACGGGGCGGCAAACGCCTTCCCCCGCATTTTGGTCACGGCCGCCTCGGGGAGGTCATCGCCCCTCAGGAGATGGAGGCCGGCCACCAGGGCGTCCCCCATCCGGTCCTTGCCGGCCCCCGCCACCACGGCGAAGCGCCAGGGCTGGAGCCCGCCGTGATCGGGGACGGTGGTGGCCGTCCCGAGGATCTGGGCCAGGGCCGTGTCGTCGGGTGGGGAGCCGTCACGGGCCGGTTCGAGCCGGGGCGCAGCCAACTCCTCGATCCGCAGTACACCACGAGCCGCCGTGGTCATGTCAAGGACCCTTCCCTCTCTGCATCCGAAGTAGCGGTGATCCAACGAGCGTAGAGCCCACGAGCCGCCGACCGGGTCCGGTCCTCCCCCAGCGGTCGGCTCAGCCCACGGATTGCGGCTCCTCGGCGGTCGATCCCAGTGTGGCCCTGAGGGTCTTGTGGACCCGGGCCCGGTAGAGACCGACCTCGACCGTCCGCCCGGGTCTTTCGGCCTGGATGGCCGCGCCCAGCTGGTCGGCGCTGGTGATCGCCCTGCCGTCCAGCGACACGATCACATCTTGGGGCGCGATCCCGGCGCTGACCGCGGGCGAGCCGCTGACCACCTGGAGGACCACCGCACCCCGGGTGGGGACGAGGTCGTATGCACTGCGCACCTGACTGGTCAGGGTCTCGATGTCGACCCCCAGGTACCCTGACCCGCGCTGGCTGTCGTCACCGATCGTTGCATTGCGCAGGCCGGGAAGGAGCCGGGTGATCTTGTTCGACGGGATGGCGAATCCGATGTCCTGGGCCTGGGCCGTGCCGTCGGCGCTGGAGGCCACCGCCGTGTTCATCCCGATGACCACGCCCGAGCTGTCGACCAGCGGCCCGCCGGAGTTGCCCGGGTTGATGGCGGCGTCGGTCTGCATCATGTTGACAAGGGTCTCGGTACTGGTGCCGGAGTCGTCGCTCGCCTCCACCGTGCGACCCTTGGCCGAGATGATCCCCTGGGTCACCGTCGGGGTCCCGGCGGAGAGCCCGAGTGCATTTCCGATGGCCACCACCGCGTCACCCACCTGGACGTCGTCCGAGTCGCCGTAGGACACGGTGGGCAGGTTGGACTGGCCCTCGATCTGGAGCAGGGCTATGTCGTTGGCCGGATCGGTATCGATCAGGGTGGCCGGGAGGGCCTTCAGGCTGCCGTACAGGGTCACGGTGATGGTGGTGGCACCGGAGATGACGTGGTTGTTGGTGACCACCTCGCCGTCTGAGCTGATGATCATCCCCGTGCCCTCGTCCTCTTGCATGCCACCCAAACCGCTTCCGAACGTGGCGTCCGACGCAGGCTCGGGCGACTTGGCGTCGATGGAGACGACGGCCGGAAGCACCTTGTCGATGACCGACTGGATGTCGGTGGTGCCGTTGAGGAGCGCCGGCCCGGTGGAGATCATCTTCACCGTCGTCCCTCCGGCGTCGCCACCGGACGCCTCGACGATCTCCCCACCGACCAACGCGCCCACCAGGGCGGCGATCAGGACGATGGACGCCCACAACCAGACCGGGGTGCCCCGGATCGGTGCTCGCCCGCCCCCGGTGCGAGGGACCACCGGTCGCCACCCCGGTTCGGCGGCCGCGGCGCGGGCGCTCGGCACCAGTGCGGTGGACTCGCACCCGCTATCCGGTCCCTCCCGGACGGGGTCGGGCGGTGGCTCCCGCCAGTCCGGAGGCAGGAAGGGGGTCCTGGACGCGGGAACTGGCGTGGAGGCGCGCCCGTCCGCCCGGTCTCCCGTGTGCGGGCCGTCGCCCTCCCAATGCCCCATCGTCTGCCCCCCGAAACCACGGCCCCCCGGCAGTCTTCCTCGTTCGTGGTCGGACCGCCGTCGAGAGCTCGGGATGCATGGTACCGCATGGGCCTGACAAACCCGCATTTCAGGGGGTTCCTGACGCCCGCTCCGACCACACCGCCGGATCTTTTTCGCGTGCTGACCGGTGACCGCAGTAGCCTGTCGGCCGGTATGGCCCATCGAATCGAAATCGAGCTCACCAGCCAGACCGGGGAATCAACCTGGACGTGGCGCGCCGCCGGAGCCAAGCAGCCGCGAGGGACCGTCGACGCCGGGTTGATCCCGGCGGGGTCCGGTGTCGGCTCGGTGCTCCGCGCCGAGGTCGAGACCTCCCTGGACGGCACCACGGTGACCGCCCTGCTGGCTCCGAAGGGCAAGACGGTGACCCGGCCGGTCGAGAGGATCGAGATCCTCGGAACCCCCCAGCGGGGACCCGACGTCAATGTGGTCCTCTCCTCCAAGTCCAAGCGACGCCGGGACGAGGGGTCCGACGGCCAGCGCGAGGGTACCCGCCGACCCCGTTCGGGTGGTGCCGAGCGCGGCGAGCGCGGTGGGCGCGCCGACGCCGAGAAGCGGGGGCGCGTCGACAGCGGTCGACGCGAGCGCAGCCAACCCGGTTCCCCCGGTGCCGACGGAAGTGCCCGGAGGCGGACCGGTCCGTCCCGGCCCGGCGGCCGGGACGCCGGGGCCCGGGAGAACCCCCGCAAGCTGACCCCGTCGACCACCTACAGGAACGCGGCCCTGGCCACCCTCAAGCCCGAGCAGCTCCCGGTGGCCGAGCAGCTCCTCCGGGGGGGGATCCCCTCCGTGCGCCAGGCCATCGAGGAGCAGAACGCCCGGGCCCGGGCCGACGGCAGGCCCGAGGTCACCCCGGGCCCCCTGCTGGCCATGGCCGAGCAGCTCCTGCCGGTGATCACCATGGCCACGTGGAAGGACCGCGCCTCGGTGGCTCGCGCCGCGGGCAAGGACGTCCCGCTCCGCGAGCTCCGCTCGATCGTCGCCTCCTCGTCGACGGTGACCCTCGACGAGGAGGGCACCGAGATGGCCACCGCGTTGCGCACCTCCCTCAACGAGCGGGTCACCGCCCTCCGGGAGCGCTGGCTCGAGCGGATCACCGCGGCGCTGGACGAAGGGCGGGTGGTCGACGCGGTGCGCGCCTCCATCCGGCCACCGGAACCGGCCGCCCGGCTCACCGCCGAGCTCGCGGTGCGCCTGGCCGATGCCGCCGGCCGCGCCATGTCCGGCGAGACCCCGCCCGCCGAGTGGCTCGCCCTCCTCCAGGTGGTCGTGGAATCGCCGGTCCGCCGCACGGTCAAGCCGACCGGTCTTCCCGTCCCGGCCGACGAGGAGCTTCTGGCCGCCGCCCGCAAGGCGTCGGGGTACGTCCCCGAGCTGGCTCGACTGATGGGGATCCCCATCCCTCCACCGCCCGGTCCCCGCCGGCCGGTGCCGGCCCGTTCGGCCCCCGGCCGCCGGGCATCCTGATCGGTGACGGCGGGCCGTCACCGCCGCCGGCCGAAAGTCAGTCGATCTCGCGGTGCATGGTGAGCATTCGTGCCTTGAACCCGGCCGACTCGTAGAAGTTCTTGGCCCCGCGGTCGCCGGGCAGGGCGATCCCGTCCACTCCCCGACAGCCGCGCTCTTCCAGCCAGGACACCGAGGAGTCCAACAGCAGGCGACCGAGACCCACTCCCCTGGCCCCCGGCTCCACGTAGCAGGCGTCGAGGATGCCACGGGGCGCGGGTGGTCCGAGGTCCTCGACGTGGCACACGCCGAAGCCGGTGACCACACCGTCGAGGGTGCCCACCAGCACCAGCGCCGATTCGTCGGCCAGCAGGTCGTCCAGCCGGTCGCGACCCCCTCCGGGACCGGCCCAACGGCCCGACGGGGGTAGGAGCAGGGCGCCACCTCGCTGTGCGGCCACCGCGTCGAACAGGTCCTCCCCCATCTCCAACAGGTGTGCCGTGTCGGCGTCGATCGCCGGGCGCACGGCTTCCATCACGTGCCCGGCAGTCGACCTGCCCGGCCGACCGGGCTAGGACCGCTCATCGAGGAGTTGGTCCACCCGGCTGAGAATCGTCCGCCGGCCGCGTGTCGATGCCTCGTAGGCGCGCACCGACACCAACTCCATCCGGTTCAGGCCGTCGAGCCGCTGGACCACCTGGGACGCCGACAGCGAGTCGAACCCGGGGATGGACAACGTGGACACCTCGGGGACGTGCCCGTTGCCGGCCAGGGCCCCGTCCGGGGCCGAAGGTCGACGCGGGGTGGTGGCCCAGGTGGCCGGCGCATCGCGTGACCGGCCGGCCCTGTGTGGGTCCCCGGCCGTCCGGGGCCGATCGGTCCCGTGGTCCGACGGTGCGTGGAACAGCCCGGCCGACCGCCGGCGGAGCTCGTCCGAACCTGCTTTCACCGCGAACCGACCGACCGCCCGGGCCGACGACACGCGCACACCCAACCGGTCGCGACCCCTCGCGGCCAGCTTTGGCAGTTCTTCTGCCACTGCCACGACGATGCCGGTCGGCACATAGACCAACAGATCGAGAAGGCGTTCGTTCAGCGGTGGGTCGTCGGATCGTGCATCATGCGAATCGGCCATGGTCGGCTCCCGGTCACACGCAGTCGCGGCAGAGCATCTTCTTCCGGTCCGCCAGTTGGTTCGGGTGCTTGACCAGAAAACACGATCGGCACACGAACTCTCCCGGTTGCTTGGGAAGCACCCGTTCCACGCCGTCACCGCTGCGGTCCTCCGGCTCGGGCGTGTCCTCGTCGTCCTCGACCTCCTCGACGACCAGCCGCTCCTTCAGGATGGTGTCCAGGCTCGCCTCGACATCCTCGTCGTCGGGCTCCTCCTCGTCATCCTCATCCGACTCCTCCCCGGCCTTGGTCGCCACCTTGGCTCCGACCTCTGGGATGTCGGCGGCTTCCTCCTCGTCATCGACGACGACGACGTCATCGACGTCATCGTCGTCGTCGGGAAGCGCCAGGCCGTCTTCGGCAATCAGGTCGTCGTCCACCAGCTCATCGAGGTCTCCCTCGATGAGCTCGTCGGGTCCTTCGACTTCGTCGAGTTCTTGTGCCATCTCGGTCCTTCAGTGGTGAGTTGGGCGGGAGCATAGACGGTCCGGCGCCCTCACCGTTCACCGGCAGCCGCACCACCTGTGCCTGGTCAACGGACTCCGAGGGCCCGCTTCGAATCGTGGTCTGGCAGAGTGGGTCCGACATTCGGCTCGGCCCCCTCGTCCGGCCGTCCGCCTCCACCATCGGCCGGATCGGCCTGAGCGGGCCCAGGCGGTAGGACCCAGGGGTCTTTGGCACCATTTCCCCGCTACCTCCGACTCAACGCCGGTCGGTTGCGGGAGAATGTTTTCTACTCGATCCCCTGGGCCTCCCTCCGCCTCTCACAGCATCCCCCCCTCAAGCCATACCGTCCGGAACCGTCCGGAATGTCTTGAGGGGCGACTGGGACTGCGCGAACGATAGGCCATCGACACCGCTGGTCGTCAAATGACATTCACCGCACACCACCTGGGAGTTTTGGGAACTCCCCAGGTCAGGGGATTGCAGGATTTCCTGCCGCCGACATCGAATTCCGTCGCCCCTCGGCGCGGCGTTCGGCGTGCAACCGTTCGAGATCCTCGGAGCCGAAGTCCACGTGCGACATGGCCTCCGCCAACAAGTGGTGCCCGGCCTGCTCGGCGATCAGACGATGCATCTCCTGCGCCACCCACCGGTAGCTCGGATGCCCCTGTGGTCCGGAGCGGAGCTCCACGAGGTGCATCGCCTCGCGGGCGTTCATCTGCATGGTGTAGCGGATGCGGTAGGCCAGGGCGACGGCGTAGGCCGCCTGGTCGGGGAACGACGGCGCCAGTACCTCGGAGAGCTCACGGGAACGCTCGAGGGAGGCCACGTACCGATCCTCCAGCCCCGCGTCGGCGACCACGTCCGGAACGTCGTAGCCCAGACCGGCCCCGAGCGACTGCCATTCGATGGTCAGCATGCGGTGACGCTGCAGGTCCCGGAAGGCGCCGTAGTCGGTCACCACGTCGAAGCGGTAGCCGGTGCGCTCGAATGCCCGGCCGGGTCGGTGGCGCCGGTTCTGGCGGTCGCCGACATAGGCCAGCAGGAGCGACCGTCGCTCCTCGGCGCCAAGCAGGTCGACCCGGTGCCGCACCTCCTCCTCCGGACGGTTGGTCAGCGACGCGCAGATGGCCGCGATGACCTTCGACTCGCCGTCGGGGTCGAAGTCGAGCAGCGTGACCGAGGGCCGGCCCGAGGGGCCGCCCGACGGAGCGTCTCCCGGTGAGACCAGGTCGGGAAAGAGCGTGCCCACCAGGTCGGCCGTCTGCTTGCGGGTCGTGTCCAGGTACGTCGACCATGCGCCTCCCCGATCCGGCCGGTCCACCCGCTGCAGGAACGACGGGATCACCTTGCGGAGCTCCTCGAGCATCAGCTCGGCGTACTGGCGGGCCTCGGGAAGCGGATGGGCGCGCATACGGAGGAGGAGCATCTCGTAGGACTGGCCCGTCCCGTAGATGCCGACGTTGGACAGCGAAGCGGCCGGGAGGAGGCCGCGGAGGGCGTCGAGTGCCTTGGCCCGGACCGCCTGGCGGTGGACGAAGTCGGAGTCTCCGGGCTGGCGCGGGTGCCGGACCGCCAGCCAGGTCTTGGCCGCCTCCAGCAGCTCGCCGTACGTGTCGAACATGCGGTCCATGTCGCCCACGTACCGGGCACCGAGCGGCGAGTCGAGCAGACCGGGGTCCCGGTAGTAGCGGTAGTGACCGGTGGTGAGGCGTTGGTTGTAGGCGATGTAGCGGGTCGACTGCTCCAGGTAGGCCATCAACCGGCCCCACTCGAGAACCTTGGTCAGGAGATTGGACGCCTGTTCGCAGGCCAGGTGGACGCCTCCGAGTTGGGCCACGGAGTCGTCCCCGTACTCGAAGAACACCTTCTCGTAGAGATCCTCGGCCCGGGTGAGCCCGACGGTGGCGTCCACGGTGGCGTCCCCGGAGATGTCCAACTCCCCCACGAACTCGTCGAGGAACAGTCGTCGCAGGCTCTTCGGAGAGCGCGAGTACCGGGCGAACAGAGCACCCTTGACCACTTCTGGGAGGTTGACCAGGGCGAACACCGGCCGGTCGAGGTTGGTGACGTAACGGCGCAGGATGTCTGCCTCGTCAGTGCTGAACGTCTCCACGGCATAGGGGAACATGCCCGGATCACACTACGACGGCACCAGCGGGTCAGGCGCGGACCCCAGTCCCGCCGGGTCATCGGCGCCCACCACCCCCCGCCGGAGGAGGGCCACGGCCAGTTGAGCGGCGTCCCGGGTGCCCGGATCGGGGGCCACCTGGGCGAGCTGGCGGACCAGATCGATCACCTGACGGACGTTGCGCACGAAGTCTCCCGGAGCCACGTCGGTCTCGTTGAGCACCGAGTCCAGCGTCGACCCCCTGGCCCAAGCGATCACGGCGCGGGCCAGTCCCGGGTCGGGACGGCGGGTCCTCCGCAACCCGACCCGCCGCTCGTCGGCCCGCAGCTCGCCGGCCAACTCCCCGAGCCGGGCCAGTCGGTCGACGACCTTGTGCTGGCGTGGTTCGGGATTGACATCCCCTGCCCTGCGGGCCTCGAAGGTGAACGCGGACACCACTCCGGCCAGCAGGGCCGGATCCAGCCCGTCGAGCAACCCCCGGCGGAGCGCCTCGGTGACCAAGAGGTCCGACTCGTGATAGACGGAGGCGAGGGCGTGGCCGGCCTCGGTCATCGTCCAGCCCTCGATGAAGTCCCGTTCCTCGAGGATGGCCAGCCGCCGGTCGAGTTGGGCGGACAGGGACACCGATCCCGCCGGTGCCTGCCACTGGCCGTAGGAGGCGGACAGCAGCCGGTGGGCCTCGTCCCGGGACCAGCGCCGTACCAGGTTCACGGCCAGGTTGTAGGTGGGGTGGAAGGAGGAGACCAGATCGGGCGGAGGGGCGATGGCGGTGCGTGCCACCTGGGCGAAGGGTGTGGCCGGGGACCAGAGGACGAAGGCGTGGCCCACGGTGTCGATGCCGCGGCGGCCGGCGCGGCCGGTCAGCTGCCGGTACTCACCCGAGGTGAGGGCCGAGGTATCCGATCCGCGGAACTTGGCGAACCGCTCCACCACCACGGTCCGGGCCGGCATGTTGATGCCGAGGGCCAGCGTCTCGGTGGCGAACACCACCTTCAACAGCCCCTCGGAGAAGCACTGCTCGACGGCCTGGCGGAACGCGGGGACCAGGCCCGCGTGGTGCGGAGCCACGCCGGCGTCCAGCGCCGCCGACCACGGCCCGTACCCCAGGGTGGCCAGGTCGTCGTCGTCGAGCCGGTCGACCGCCTCCTCGGTGAGCTGACGGATCCGGCGGCGCTCGTCCGGCGTGGTCAGCCGGATGCCGTCCTGCAGGCACTGCCGGATGGCATCGTCGCAGGCGGCCCGCGAGAAGATGAAGGTGATGGCGGGCAGCATGTCCTCCGCGGCCAGGTACTCGATCACCTGGGTCCGGCGGGGCACCCGGAGGCGGTGCCGCGGGTTCCGACGGCGACGCTCGTCCAGGGCGGTGCCGTCGGGGTTGGCCTTCCCCTCCCGGAGCAGCGGCAGCACCGTGAGCCGTTCGCTCCCCCGCTCGGCGATGGCGAAGTGATGGTGCAGCGTCACCGGCCGGTGCGCCTCCACGACGACCTTCGTCGTCCCGCGCACCGAGGTGAGCCAGGCCCCGAAGTCGGACGCGTTGCTGACGGTGGCCGAGAGGCTCACGAAGCTCACCCCCGGCGGCGTGAGCACCAGGACCTCCTCCCACACCGAGCCCCGGTAGGGATCCTGGAGGTAGTGGACCTCGTCGAGTATCACCACGCCCAGGCCTTCGAGCAGCGACGACCGGGCGAAGATCATGTTGCGGAGGACTTCGGTGGTCATCACCACCATGGGCGCCCGGGCCTGATGGGACACGTCCCCGGTCAGCAACCCCACCCGGCCGTCGCCGTAGCGAAGCGAGAGCTCCGCGAACTTCTGGTTGGACAGGGCCTTGATCGGCGTGGTGTAGAAGGCTTTGCCGCCCGCCATGACAGCCCTCGCCGCGGCATACTCGGCGACCAGTGTCTTCCCCGATCCGGTCGGGGCCGACACCAGCACCGACTCCCCCCGGTCGATGGCCTGCATGGACCGGCGTTGGAACCCGTCCAGCGGGAAGTCGAGGCTCTGCTCGAAGCGCTCGAGGAACCCCTTCCCCTCGTCGCCCCCGGCATCCCGGACCGTGTCCCGGATGCCCCGGGGGGTCATCGCCCGAGCAGCTTCCCGATCACGATCGACACCTCGTAGAAGACGTACATGGGGATGGCCAGCGCCATCATCGAAAAGGGGTCCGAGCTCGGGGTCACCACCCCGGCCACCACCACGATGACCACGATGGCCCACCGCCGCCACGAGGACAGCTTCTTCGGTGTGAGGACACCGGCGAGCTCGAGCGACACGAGCAGCACCGGGAACTCGAAGGTGAGCCCGAACACGGTCATCAACAGCACGATGAGGCTGAGGTACTTGGTCGGATCGAGAATCTGGGTGAGCGAGGGACCGCCGATGTTCTTGAGCCAGGCCAGGGCGTGGGGGAAGGTGATGTAGGCCACCACACAGCCCAGGGCGAACAGGAGGATCGAGGCCACGATGAACGGGATGGCGTACCGCTTCTCGTTGCGGTTGAGGCCCGGGGTCACGAACCGCCAGAACTCCCACAGCAACACCGGTGCGGCCAGGAACATCCCGCCGTAGGCGGCGATCTTCACCCGGAGGGCGAGACCGCCCAACGGGTCGGTGATGTAGAAGCCGCAGCGGTGGGGCGAGATCTCACAGTAGGGATGGCTGAGGAACGACAGGATCCACGGGTAGAGCAGGAAGGCCGCCGTGCCGGTGATCAAGAAGGCCACCGAGCACACCAGGACCCGGCGGCGGAGCTCGGCCAGGTGCTCGACCAACGTCATGGAGTCCGGTTGGGGCCGGGCTTCGCTCCGTCGCTTCAGTGAGATGGCCATGGGTCTCGGTTTCGAACTGATCCGCGTGTCGCCCGCAGGACCGGCCCGGTCAATTCATCCCGGGGTCGTCGGGCACGGAACCGCCGGAGGAGCGGACCTGGTGGACGATACCGCCGGGATCGGCGATCAGCACTCCGGGGATACCCGGCGGATCCTCGGAGGCCTGCACGGTCCCGGCCGGTCTGTTGGAGCCGGCCGACGGCTGGACGGCATCCCCCTGCGCGTCCGGAGGTTCGGAGCCGTTGGCCGTCCCGGATGCGGCGCCGTTCTCGGCGCTGTGGTTGTCGGCCAGCGTGTCGAGGAAGGTCAGGGGGGAACGAACCGCCTGACTGATGGTCTCGGTGGAGGGAAGATCGGGGAAGGTGCCCCGAACCTCGCTCTCGAGCCGTTCGCGGAATTTGCGGAAGTCGCCCCAGAGCGCTCCGATCTGCTTGGCCACCTTGGGCAGCTTGTCAGGACCCAGGACGACGAGGGCCACCACCAGGATGACCAGCACTTTCGCCGGGCTGAGAAATGGCACGCACCGAGTGTACCGGCGCTCGGCACCGAGTTGCGTCCCGGGCCCGGTCCCGGTCCGGCTCCTTCACCAGGAGACGGGTCCCGGTGGGCCGCGCACCGGTGGGGACCGTCGCCGGAGCGTTCGCCGTGGAGCCAGCAGCACCAGCACGAGGAGGACGGCCACCAGCACCGCCACCACCGACAGGATCACGATCCATGCCACATCGCTGAGGGGCCAGATGACAAACGCCATCTTGCCCACGATGAGGCTCCCCGAGATCGGTCCGAAGTACCGGCTGTCCTCGGAGTCGGTCCGGTTGTCGCCCATCACGTAGTACTCCCCGGCCGGGACGGTGTAGGGCCGGTTGAGACTGAAGGCGTCGGGCAGCGGGCTGGGTGACGTGAGGGGAGCGGGATCGGGCAGCCACGGCTCGTTCAGGGGCCTACCGTCGATGTACACCCGGCCGTCGACCGACGAGATGGTGTCACCGGGGAGGCCGATCACGCGTTTCACCAAGTCGGAGTAGTCGGCCCGTTCCAGCGGTGGCCGACGGAAGACAACGATGTCGCCCCGTTGCACGCCTTCGAAGTGGTAACTGAGCTTGTCGACCACGATACGGTCGCCGATCTGCAGCGTGGGCAGCATCGACCCGGACGGGATGAAGAACATCTGGGCCACGTACGTCCGCACCCCGAGCGCCAGCAGCAGCGCGACGGTCAGGACCACCAACCATTCGATGACCCACCTGCTCGACCGTGAGGTGGAATCGGGAACGGCTTCGAACTCGCCCACGTCCAGGCTGGGCACCGGGATCGGGCCGCGCAGGGCCGAGTCGATCGGCAGGGCAGCCCCGAGGGTCGTGCTGTGGAGTTCGGACCTCACCAGGAGGCGAGGCTACCCCACGGCCCTGTCCGGTCAGCTGTCAATGGAGGGGATCCCCATCGGATCCCCTCGAGCGGTCTACAGCCCTTTGATGTGGTCCAGCGGCCACACCACGGCGACGGCGCGACCCACGATCAGCGATTTCGGTATCGGACCGAAGAACCTGCTGTCCTCGGAGTCGGTGCGGTTGTCACCCATCACGTAGTACTCCCCGGCGGGGATCTTGACCGGCCCGGGGAGATCGAACTGGGGGTGGGCGTCACCCGGAAGTGCTCCGGTGTAGCTGTCAGGGCCGGGGGGGAGCCACGGCTCGTCGAGTCGCTTCCCGTTGATGTAGACGTGGCCGCCCTTCGACGAGATGGTCTCCCCAGGCAGGCCGATCACGCGCTTGACCAGGTCTGCGTATTCCTGGTCCTCGAGGGGCGGACGGGCGAACACCACGATGTCCCCGCGGTGGATGCCGTGGAGGTCGTAGCTCAGCTTGTTCACGATGATCCGGTCGCCGACCTGGAGGGTGGGGTACATCGAGAGGGAGGGGATGGAGAACGACTGCACCACGTAGGTGCGGAGCAGCACCGTGCACAACAGCACCGCGATCAGGATGATCGCCCATTCGATCACCGTCCGATAGCCGCGACGGCCGAAGGTCCGGTCCGGCACTTCCGGGACGGTGTCGTCCACCAGAAGGTCCGATCCGGTCGCGGACGACGATTCGCCGGGGAAGTGGCTCACAGGGAAGCGACGCTATCGCACCGGGGCTCGGCGGCAGCGTCGAGGGGAAGCCGTCACCAGTTGCTCGGGGGGGCCGGTCACAGGCCGGCGATGAGCTTGTCCACCCGTTCGTCCTTGGACTTGAACGGGTCCTTGAGCAGCACGGTCCGCTGGGCCTGGTCGTTGAGCTTCAGGTGCACCCAGTCGACGGTGAAATCACGTCGCCGCTCCTTTGCCTTCTTCACGAACTCACCCCGCAGGCGGGCTCTCGTGGTCTGGGGCGGGACGGACATTGCCGCGGCGATATCGGCGTCGTCACAGATCCGATCGAGCTGGTCGTGATGCTGCAGGCGGTAGTAGAGGCCGCGGGACCGGTCCACGTCGTGGTACTGGAGATCGAGCAACGACACGGTCGGGTTGTGCAGGGAGAGCCCGTGCCGTTGGCGGTAGTGGTCGATCAGCCGGTACTTGGCCACCCAGTCGCACTCCCGGTGGAGGGACAGCGGGTCGGACTCGAGGCCTTTCAGGCAGTGCTCCCACATGTCGAGGGCCCGGTCCTCCTGTGGGGACAGGCCCTGGCGGTCGCGGTACCGGATCGCCCGCTGCAGGTACTCGCCCTGAATGTCCAACGCACTCATCTCGCGTCCGTTGGCCAGGCGGACCGGCCTCCGGCACGTGATGTCGTGGCTGATCTCGCGGATGGCCCGGATCGGGTTCTCGAGGGTGAGGTCCCGCATCACCGTCGACGGGTCCTCGAGCATCCGGAGCACGATGCTGGTCGCCCCCACCTTGAGAAAGGTGGCGTACTCGCTCATGTTCGAATCGCCTACGATCACATGGAGCCGGCGGTACTTCTCGGCGTCGGAGTGGGGCTCGTCGCGGGTGTTGATGATGGGCCGGCTCCGGGTGGTGGCCGAGGACACCCCCTCCCAGATGTGCTCGGCCCTCTGGCTCAGGCAGTAGACCGCACCCCGAGCCGTCTGGAGGACCTTCCCGGCACCGGCGTAGGCCTGTCGGCTGACCAGGAACGGAATCAGGACCTCCGTGTAGTGGGCGAAGTCGTCGCGCCGGCTGGTCAGATAGTTCTCATGGCAGCCGTACGAGTTGCCGGCCGAGTCGGTGTTGTTCTTGAACAGGTAGATGTCCCCGCGGATCCCTTCCTCTCGCAACCGGGCCTCCGCCCCCTCGACCAAGGAGGAGAGGATCCACTCCCCCGCCTTGTCGTGCACCACCAGCTCCGAGATGGCGTCGCACTCGGGGGTGGCGTACTCGGGATGGCTGCCCACGTCGAGGTAGAGCCGGGCGCCGTTCTCGAGGAACACATTGGACGACCGTCCCCAGCTCACCACCCGCCGGAAGAGATACCGGGCCACCTCGTCGGGGCTCAGCCGCCGCTGCCCGCGAAGGGTACAGGTGACCCCGTACTCGTTCTCCAAGCCGTAGATACGCTTGTCCATCACCCTCACGGTACTGTGGGGGACGGCCCTACAGCGCGCACCTGGGCCCGCGCCGGTGGCGGAGGCCAGGTTCGCTCAGTCCAGCAGGGTCTCCAGTTCGACGTCCATCAACCTCCGGAAGGCCCGTCTCCCGTTGCCCTGGGCCAGGACGGCGACCTCGAGGTCGGCCTCTCCGAGTGCATGGTCGGGCCCGGACAGTGAGTTCACTGCGGCCCGCAACGCCTCCGGAAGCTCCCACCCGGCGCTCCATTGCCCCTCGAGGCGCTGGGCGATCGCCTCGGTCTCGCCACCCAGCACGGCGTAGCGGTCCTCGTCGGTGATGGTCCCCTCGTAGGCGATGTGGTACAGCTGGTGGGGCCGCTGCCCGACGCCCAGCTCGGCCACCAGGATCTCGACCTCGAGGGGCTTCATCTCGTGGGTGAAGACCTGCCCCAGGTACTGGGCATAGAGATTGGCCAGCGAGCGGGCATCGACGTCCTCGCGGCTGTAGGCGTACCCCTTGGTGTCGGCGTGGCGGATGCCCGAGACGCGCAACTGGTCGTACTCGTTGTACTTGCCCACGCCGGCGAAGGCGATCCGGTCATAGATCTCGCTGATCTTGTGGAGCGACCGCGACGGGTTCTCAGCCACGATGGCGATCCCCATGTCGTAGACCGTGGCGATGAGCGAGCGGCCCCGGGCGATGCCCTTCTGGGCGTACTCGGCCCGATCCTTCATCACCTGTTCGGGGGCCACGTAGTAGGGCATGGTCATGGCTGGCGGCCCTCCGTCCGACGCCGTTCGATGAGGGTGGCGAACCGCTCGGCCACTTCCTCCTCGGGCACCGTCTGGAACCCGTCGGCGGTCACCGTGGCCACCAGGGGGTAGATCCCCCTGATCAGGTCGGGGCCGCCGGTGGCGGCGTCCTCGTCGGCCGCCTCGTACAGTGATTCGACGGCCAGCTCGACGGCCTCGTCACGCGCCATTCCCGCGCGGTAGCCGAGCTTGATGGTCGTACGGGCATCGCGGCCGCCGGACCCGGTGGCGTTGTGCTCGGTCTCTTCGTAGTGGCCCCCGGTGACGTCGTAGGTGAAGATGCGACCCGTACCCCGGGCCAGGTCGTACCCGGCGAACAACGGCACCACGGCCAGGCCCTGCATGGCCATGGGCAGGTGCTCCCTGACCATCTGGCTGAGCTGGTTGGCCTTTCCCTCGAGGCTCAGGACCACGCCCTCGACCTTCTCGTAGTGCTCGAGCTGGGTCTGGAACAGGCGGACCATCTCCACCGCGGGTCCGGCCGCCCCGGCGATGGCAACGGCCGAGTAGCGGTCGGCCGGGAAGACCTTCTCCATGGAGCGGTGGGCGATGATATGCCCCTCGGTGGCCCGCCGGTCTCCGGCCATCACGATGCCGTCCACGAAACGCAGCGCAACCACGGTCGTTCCGTGCCGGAACTCGTTGCCCCCAGGCCCAGCGGGCGGGGTACCCGCCGCGTGCCCGGAGACCATCGTCGAGCGCATCGGCACCTGCAGCCGACGGATCAACCCGGCAAAATCGGGGCCCGGATCCTCAGTGGTCGAAAACAGCGGCAGCGTCACCGGGGCTACTCGCCGCCCTTTTGCACGTAGTTGCGCACGAATTCCTCGGCATTGTCCTCGAGTACCTCGTCGATCTCGTCGAGCAGGTCGTCGAGCTCTGCCTTCAGCTTGTCGCCCGCGGCCGACGCGCCCGGAACCTCTTCGACGACCTCGTCGGCGCGCTCGGTCGTCGTCGTCTTCTTCTTCTGTTCTCGTTCAGCCATCTCGTTCAGCCATCCCCTACTCTCCCTAGCTGCTCAGTTCTCTAGCTGCTCAGTCGATCCAGCAGCTCGGACGGGGTCGCGCACACATTCAACAGATCCTCCACGTGCTCGGCCGTGCCCTTCAGGGGATCCATCATAGGGACACGCCGCAACGGGTCGGCACCCAGGTCGAAAACCAGTGAATCCCAGTTGGCGGTGACCACCGACGACGGCCACTTCTTGAGGCACTGGCCCCGGAACCACGCCCTGGTGCTCCGCGGCGGCTCCGAGACCGCGGCGGCCACCGCAGCCTCGTCGATCAAGCGCTCGGTGTCCAGCCGGGCGAAGAGCGACCGCGCCGGCCGCAGGTCGTGGTACTGGAGGTCGAGAGCCGCCAGCCGGTGGTCGTCCCAGTCGCAGTGGTGACGGTCCCGATAGGCCTCGATCAGCTGGAGCTTGGCCACCCAGTCGAGTTGACGGGCCAGGGACATCGGATCGGTCTCCAGCCCGTGGAGCACCGATTCCCAGCGCTTCAGCACCTCCTCGCCGATGCCTTCGTCGCCCATGCACTCGAGGCCCCGGTCGTCGGCGTACTTGCGGGCCAGGGAGAAGAGCTCCCACTGGATGCCGAGGGCGGTGGCCGTGCTCCCGTCGGCCATCGGGAGCGGCGAGGTGAACGTCCGGTCCAGCGCCACCTCGTGGATGGCCCGCACCGGATCGGCCAGGGCCAGGTTCCGGCTACCGGACACGTCGTCCTCGATCATGGCCAGCACCAGTGACGTCGTTCCCACCTTCAAGAAGGTGGCCACCTCGGCGAGATTGGCGTCGCCCACGATGACGTGGAGCCTCCGATACCGCTGCGGATCGGCGTGAGGCTCGTCACGGGTGTTGACGATGGGACGCTTGAGGGTCGTCTCGAGACCCACCTGCTCCTCGAAGAACTCGGCCCGCTGGGAGAGCTGGAAGTCGACCCGCCGCCCGTCGTGGGTGCTCGTCTCGGCTCCGACCTTTCCGGCCCCGGCAAAGATCTGGCGGGTGACGAAATGGGGGGTGATGCCGGCCACGATGCGGGTGAAGGGCGCGGCCCGGTCCATCAGATAGTTCTCGTGGGCCCCGTAGGAGTTGCCCTTCCCGTCCGAGTTGTTCTTGTAGATGACCACCCGGGAGCCGTCATGGACGGCGAGATCGGCGGCTTCCATGGCCCGGGTCAGGATGAGCTCCCCGGCGCGGTCGTAGCGCAGGCACTCGA
>JBEKIU010000084.1:0-17206 GCA_050011635.1 Acidimicrobiales bacterium | reverse complement strand
TGGATGAGAGCACGCCTCCCGACGTGTTCCACGGGATGTCCCCGTCGAAAGCGGTGGCACCCGACTCGGTCAACTTCCACCCGTCGCCCAGGTCGCAGAAGCCGAGGTTCTCCAACCACATCGGCTCGTACCAGCTGAACGGTACGTAGACCTCGGCCACGTCGATCTGCTGGCGCGGATTGGTGATGCCGGCCTGGGCGTAGACGTCGGCCGAGCAGTCCCGCCCGGCTTGAGGATTGACCTGGTCCCGTCCGGCGAACATGGTGGGTTCGGACCGCATGGCCGTCCCGTGGATCCATGCCGGTGGGAAGGCTCCGGACACGGCATCTTCGGCCGCCAACACCATGGCCGCGGCACCGTCCGAGGACGGGCAGGCCTCGAGATAGCGGAGTGGGTCCCACAACATCATCGAGTCCTCGACCATCTTCATGTCGATGTCGGCCAGGTGCAGGTGGGCGAACGGATTGCGCATGGCGTTCTGCCGGTCCTTGACCGCCACCATCCGTCCGATGTACTCGGGCGCGCCGGACCGGCGCATGTAGGCACGGATGTGGGGGGCGAAGTACCCACCCGCCCCGGCCAGCAGCGGAGCCGCGAACGGCTGGGGCACCGAGAGCGCCCACATGGCATCCGAGTCGGACTGCTTCTCGTAGGCCACGGTCAGGACCCGCTTGTGGATCCCCGCCGACACCAGGTGGGCGGCCACCAGGGCGGTCGATCCACCCACCGACCCCGCGGTGTGCACCCGGATCATCGGTTTGCCCACGGCGCCGAGGGCAGGGGCCAGGTACAGCTCGGGCATCATGTTGCCCTCGAACATGTCCGGGGCCTTCCCGATGACCACCGCGTCGATATCCGTCCAGGTCAGATCGGCGTCGGCGAGGGCCATCTTGGCCGCCTCCCGCACCAGTCCGGCGATGGACACGTCGTCCCGCTTGGCCTTGTGGTGGGTCTGGCCCACGCCGATGACTGCGCAACGCTCGGCCATCACTCACCCTCCAGGACGCAGACGAGGTTCTGTTGCAGGCAGGGGCCCGAAGTGGCGTGGGCCACCGCCCGGTGGGCCTGCCCCGAGGAGATCCGGGCGGCGGCCTCGCCGATGCGGATGAGGCCGGCCGACATGACCGGGTTGGCCGCCAGCGGGCCACCGGATGGGTTGATGGTGACGGTGTCGTCCAGTCCGAGCGCGTCCCTGAGGATGATCTCCTGGTGGGCATAGGGGGCGTGGATCTCGGCCACGTCGACCTGGCCGTCGGCCAGGCCGGCCACTTCTGCCGCTTTGGTCGTCGACGGTGACGTGGTCAGGTCGCGGGCTCCGAGCGAGTGGGACTCCATCCGGTGATCGAAACCAGTGATCCACGCCGGGCTCATCGACCAACGAGCGGCCTTGTCCCCCGCCGCCAACACGATGGCGGCCGCGCCGTCGGTGATGGGCGGCAAGGTGTGGCGCCTCAACGGAGACACCACGTACTCGTCCTCCAGCAGCTTCTCGACGGATACGTCTTTCGCCACCTGGGCCTTGGGGTTGGACATGGCGTCCTTCCGGCTGCGTGCGGCAATGGCTGCGAACTCCTGCTCGGTGCCCTTGCCCGCGTCGATCAGGGCACGGGCCTGCAACGCGGCCAGGCTGACCGGGTCGGCCCACAGGGGGGCCAGGTAGTACGGATCGAGTTGGAGGGCCAGGATCTCGTTGAGGTTGCCCAGCGACGAGCGGCCGAAGCTGTAGACGAGAGCCGCATCGATCTCCCCCTCCTGGAGGAGGACCCAGGCCTCGTAGAGGGCCCATGCCCCGTCCATCTCGACGTGGCTCTCGGCTCGCGGCGGCCACACCCCGACAGCGTCGAGGGCCATCACGAAACTGAACGGGCCACCGATCAGGTAGTCGGTCGAGCCCGAGCAGATGAAGTCGACGTCGTCCTTGGTGATCCCGATGTTGCCGAACACCTCGGCGATCACCGGCATGAGCATCTCGACCTCGTTGTGCTCCTCGTCACGGCGGACGTTCTGCGATTGTGCGAACGAGGCGACCGATACGGGCCGGTTGGTTCGAGTGGCGGGGCTCACAGGTAGTCCTTGTAGGTCTCGTAGTCGGCGTCGGGTTCTCCGTTGGGTCGGAAGTACTTGACCGAGGCCAGTGATGGGGTGAGCTGGTCAGGATCGACCCACACCGCCTCGACCCGCATCCCCATACGGATCTGGTCGGTGGGGGCCTCCTGGATGAGCCCCATGAACGAGAGGTTGGCCCCGTCGAGGAGGATCTGGGCACAGATGTAGGGGATCTCGATCGACTGTCCGGCGAAGGGCACGTTGACCACGCAGTAGGTGGTGATCGTGCCCACGTTGGCCAGTTCGACATCCTCCGTGGTGGGCACGCCGTCGGTCGGGCACGAGCCCCTCGAGGGGACGTAGACCTTTCCGCAGACGGAGCAGCGCTGACCCATGAACTTGCCGCGCTCGAGACCGCGCAGAAAGCGGGACTGGGCCACCCCGGGGGTGAATTCGAAGTCGAGGCGGATGGGAGTGGCCAAGGTGGTCACCGGCCCCAGTTCCGCGGCGTTGGTGTCCGCGCTCATCAGGCGGCCCCTCCTCTCGCCTCTGGTACGAAGGCCTCGATGTCGGCCATGGCCCCGATCCGTTCCGAGGCGGGCCGGAATCGCACGGTCACCCGGTCACCGCTCGACAGGTTGTCCGGACCGCCGCTGTCGACGACGTGCAGGAGGGCCGTGTCGGCCCCGTCCAGACGGATGAGCGCCCAGGCGAACGGTCGTTGCAGCGGGTGCTTGGGCAGCGGATGGGAGACCCAGGCCCACGTCTCGACCGCACCCCCCGGCCCCACCTCCACGATCTCCCCGGTGTCCTCCCCGGTGGTCGGGTCGTACTCGGTCGGAGGGACGATGATCGAGCCTCCCGACCCCTCCACCCCGAGCAATTTCCCCTCGCGGAGCCCTGTCAAGAAGGCCCCGATGACCGGCCCCACCGAACGCGAATACGGATATTCGAGGCCGTGACTTGCGTGCAGCGCTTCGCCTTCGGGCAATCCGGTTCTCCCCCCACAACTCGTCGGTTCTTGATTTTGGGAAAGTAGAACACATTTCACTTTTGTGCGCCAGCAGCCCCGTTCCGGGGGTCGGGCGCCACCTTCGGCGCTACCGTGGCACCCATGGCCGAGTCGACAACCAGGCGCCCCAACATCCTCCTCATCGTCTCCGATCAGGAACGCCAGCGGTCCTGGCTCCCACCGGGTGTCTCGCTCCCGTGGCGTGACCGCCTGAGGGCCGAAGGGCTCGAGTTCACCGACTACTTCACCCACTCCTCCCCCTGCTCCCCGAGCCGGGCCAGCTTGTTCACCGGCCGCTACCTCGAGGGCCACGGCGTGGTGGACAACGTGATCATGCCCGAGCACGACGAACTGCCCACCTCCACACCGACTCTCGGCTCGCTCCTCGCCGGCGGCGGCTACCGCTCGTCGTACATCGGAAAGTGGCATCTGTCGCACTCCCCCACCCCGGACATGGAGGCCTACGGCTTCGCCGATTGGGACGGCAACGACCGCCACTTCATGGGATGGGCCGGGACAGGCGTGCACTTCGACCCGATCATCGCCGCCAACGCCGCCCACTGGATCGAGAGGAACGCCAAGCCGTCCGGGAGGACCGGCTCCGGGGGGACCGGCTCCGGGGGGACCGGTTCCGGGGGGACCGGTTCCGGGGGGACCGATCCCTGGTTCCTCACCGTGGCCCTGGTCAACCCCCATGACGTGATGTGGTTTCCCGTGGATCAGCCCGGCTACCGGGAACGTCACCCCGATGACGTGGCCGCCATCCGCTCGGTGCTCGAGTCCGCCGCCTGGAAGGACGATGACCCGCTCCCCATCTTCTCCGAACCCTACCCAGAGGTGGTCGACCGGCTGCCGGCGAACTTCGACGATGACCTCCACACCAAGCCCGAGGCCCATCGGCAGTGGCGGTGGGACCAGCAACACGGGCTCTGGGGGTACATCGACCCGGAGGACAAGGGTGCGTGGCTGCGCCACCTCGACTACTACGTCCATCTCCAACAGCTGGCCGACCGCAGCACGGGGACCGTGCTCTCCGCCCTCGACGCGTCAGGAGCGTGGGACGACACCATCATCATCTTCACGTCCGACCATGGCGACATGTGCGGCTCGCACGGTCTCCGTTCCAAGGGTCCATTCGTCTATGACGAGATCATGCGGGTCCCCCTCTACGTGAAGGTCCCCGGGGTCACCACTCCGGGCTCGGTCACGTCGGCGTTGGGCAGCCACGTCGACCTGGCTGCCACCATCTGCTCGCTGGCCGGGGTCGGTGATGAGGCGGCGTCCACGGTGCAGGGGACCGACCTATCCCCGGTGCTGGCCGATCCTGCGCTGTCGGTGCGGGACCACATCCTGTTCGCCCAGGACTCGGCCCAGACCACCGAGCTCAACAAGGTGCGCTACGCCCTGCGCGGCTTCTACGACGGCCACACCAAGTACGCCCGCTACTACGGGGTCGGTGGGGGCAAGCCCTCGACCGGGCTGTGGGGCAAGCCAGCCGGCCACAAGCTCTTCGACGTGGACTGCGCCTTCGATGACAATGACCACGAGTGGTACGACCACGACGCCGACCCGGTCGAACTGGTCAACCTGGCCAACGACCGCTCCCGCCGGTCCGAGCTCCGCGACCTCTTCGAGCGGATGCGAACCTTCGAGCAGGAGTCGTTCGTCTCGTTCGGCTGAGCAGGCGACCCTTCGGGGAAACCGGAGCGAGGCCGACCGGGGGGCGAAGGGGCTGGACAGGGTGGCTGCTCACTTTCTCGGAATTGGCCTAATTATCGGCTGTAGCCGTTAGATGAAGAAGCTCCTTACCGCCTGTAGCCGATAATTTGAGCAATTCCAGAAATTGAACCTGTTGGTGCTCGACCCGCTCCCTGCGCGTGGTCGGCCTCTCATCGAGCCTCTGTGCCCGAGCCTCCGGCACCCAGGCGGCCGACCAGATCCTCCACGAGGCCCCGGCAGCCCGACTCCACCATGTCCAGGCAGGTCTCGAAATCGCCGTCATCGCCGTAGTACGGATCAGGGACGTCGACCGCGCCACCGGCGCGGGGATCGAACCCCCGCAACATGACCAGGCGTCCGTCGAAGCGGTCGTCGCCGGCGTTCTTGCGGCCCAGACCCAGCAGGGTCTGCTGATGGCCACGATCCATGCACACCACCAGGTCGGTGGTGGCGAACCTGGTCGAGACGAAGGCCTGCGCCCGATGCCCCCGGTCGCGGTAGCCACGGCGTTCGAGGGCCGATCGGGCCCGCGGGTCCATGGGCTCGCCGGCGTGCCAGCCGCTGGTACCGGCGCTGGACACGACGAGGTGGTCACCGAGGAACGAGCCGTCGGCCAACGGAGTGGTGGCGGCCAGTTCGACCAACACCACGGCGGCCATCGGCGATCGGCAGATGTTGCCGGTGCAGACGAAGCAGACGTCGAGAGGATCGGGCACCGACTCATTCTGCACTGACCTGAAGCGCCCCGGTAACCTGCCCCGAGAGGCGCGGTCGGAACGACTGCTCCGGGGAGGAACAGATGAGCGAAGAGCAGAGCCCCCAACAGATGGGGCACGGCGTCAAGCAGCGCGACATCATCAAGATGTCGCCGGCAGAGGTCGACGCCTTCCTTCACGAGCGGCGGCCGATGACCATGTGCACGCTCAACCACGACGGATCCATACACGCAGTGGCGATGTGGTACGGGTTCGTCGACGGCTCGATCGCCATCGAGACGAAGGCCAAGGCGCAAAAGGCTGTCAACCTCGGGCGCGATCCGAGGATCACCTGCATGTTCGAGGATGGCGACTACTACGAGGAGCTGCGCGGCGTGGAGTTGGTGGGGCGGGCCGAGATCATCGACGAGCCCGACAAGATGTTCGAGCTGGGAGTCAATCTTTTCGAGCGGTACTACGGGGCGTACACCGACGAGTTGCGCCCCTTCGTCGAGACCATGCTCAACAAACGGATCGTGGCCAAGGTCAACGTCGAGCGGACGGTGTCGTGGGACCACCGCAAACTGGGACTTCCCCCATCGCGTCCGGCCTGACCGGCCCACGTGGCGCGGCGCCGTCCGGGCTGGTAGCACTGTCGCCCAGACAAGGGGGAACCTGCAGATGATTCTCGATCGCTTCCAGTTGACCGACAAGGTGGCCGTGGTCACCGGGGCCGGGAGGGGTATCGGCGCGGCCACGGCCATCGGCCTGGCCGAGGCCGGTGCCGACGTGGTGATCTCGGCCCGGACCACCGAGCAGCTCGCCGCGGTGGCCGCACGCATCGAAGGAGCCGGCCGGCGGGCGGTGGCCGTCCCCGCCGACCTGAGCGATCTCGATGCCGTGGCCGCCCTGGTCGACCGGGCTCGGGAGGCGTTCGGCCGCCTCGACCTGGTGGTCAACAACGTCGGCGGGGCCATGCCCCGGCCGTTCATGGACACGTCCCCCGGCCGGCTCGAACAGGCATTCCACTTCAACGTGTCGACCGCCCACGCCCTGCTCCGACCGGCCGTTCCGCTGATGCTGGAGGGAGGCGGCGGCTCGGTGGTGAACATCTCGTCGGCTATGGGGCGCCTCTCGGGACGGGGGTACTTGGCCTACGGGACGGCGAAAGGGGCATTGGCCCACTACACCCGGCTGGCCGCCGCCGACCTGTCCCCGCGTATCAGGGTCAATGCCATCGCCGTGGGCTCGGTGGCAACATCGGCGCTCGACATCGTGATGCAGACCGACGAGTTGCGGGTCGCCCTGGAGGCGGGCACCCCCTTGGGCCGCATCGGCGACCCCGAGGACATCGCGGCCGCGGTCGTCTACCTGGCTTCAGAGGCCGGTTCGTACATCACGGGGAAGATTCTCGAGGTGGACGGGGGCATCGAGTCCCCCAACCTCGACATGGGCCTTCCCGACGTGTGAACCGACAAACGTCCCCGACCGAGGAGCAGCTCATGACCAAGATCTATCGAGTCGTCGCCTGGAGCACCGGCAATGTCGGCGTCCACGTCATCGCCGGCATCGACGCCCGGCCCGACCTCGAGCTGGTCGGGCTGTGGGTGTCCAATCCCGAAAAGGTGGGCAAGGACGCAGGCACACTGGCCGGGCTGGGCCGCACGCTCGGGGTGACGGCCACCAACGACGTCGACGCCCTGCTCGCGCTCGAGCCCGATGTGGTCGTCCACACCGCCATGGCCGACAACCGGCTGATGGAGGCGATCGGCGACATGCAGCGGATCCTCCGGGCGGGGGTCAACGTGGTGTCGAGTGGCCCCGTCTTCCTCCAGTATCCCTACGGCGTCGTCGATGACTCGATGATCGACCCGGTACGCGAGGCCGCCATCGAGGGCGGCGTCTCCCTCTTCGTCAACGGCGTGGACCCCGGCTTCGCCAATGATGCCCTCCCCCTGGTGCTGAGCGGGGTCAGTGAGCGGATCGACGAGGTCCGGGTGGCCGAGATCCTCAACTACGCCACCTACGACCAGCCCATGGTCATCTTCGACATCATGGGATTCGGTCGGCCCATCGACGAGGTGCCGATGATCCTGCAGCCCGGCGTGTTGACCATGGCCTGGGGAAGCGTCGTGCGCCAGCTGGCCGCGGGCCTGGAGGTCGAGCTGGATTCCGTCGAGGAGTGGTACGAGCGGGAACCGGCCACCGAGACGTTCGAGGTCGACTCGGGGACCATCGAGAAGGGGACCGCAGCCGCACTGCATTTCGAGGTGCGGGGCATACGGGACGGCAGGGCGGTCATCGTGCTCGAGCACGTGACGCGGTTGCAAGACGATCTGGGGGCGGCATGGCCACAGCCGGCCGGTCACGGCTGCTACCGGGTGACCATCTCCGGCGAGCCGAACTACACCCTCGACCTGCAGCTGCTGGGCAGCGACGGCGACCACAACACCGCCGGGCTCAAGGCCACGGCGATGCGGCTGGTGAACGCCGTCCCCGACGTGGTGGAAGGAGCCCCCGGCCTCCTCACCGCGCTGGACCTCCCCCCGATCTACGGCCGTGGGCTCGTGCACTGAACAGTCGCCGCGCCGACCTGCTCGCCAGCACGGTCACGGATGAACGGACCCGATCGAACTGTAGGGTCCGAGGCATGAAGCCCACCTTCGGAGCACCCCTATGAGCATGGGCATGGGCGGCCACGGGATGGGCGGTGGCGGCCAATTCGGCGGGGTGATGCGTTCCATGCGGCGCGATGACTCGGTCACCCAACAGCACGTGACCAAGGGCACCACGCGGCGGATGTTCACGTTCGCCCGGCCCTACCGCAACATCCTCATCGGGTTCCTCGTGCTGGTGACCATCGACGCGGTGGTCGGAATCATCAACCCGCTCCTGTTCCGGTCGATCATCAACAACGGCATCGAGCAGCACAACAAGCAACTGATCATCGGCTTGTCGCTGGTCGCGGCCGTGGTTGCCATTGTGGACACCGCCCTGACCATCGGCATCCGCTGGGTCTCCGCCAAGGTCGGCGAAGGACTCATCTTCGACATGCGCTCACAGGTCTTCGAGCACATCCAACGGATGCCCCTCGCCTTCTTCACCCGCACCCAGACCGGCGCCCTGATCAGCCGGCTCAACAACGACGTGATCGGGGCCCAACAGGCATTCTCCGACACCCTGTCATCGGTGGTGTCGAACCTGATCAGCGTGATCCTCGTGCTCATCGTCATGTTCTTCCTGTCCTGGCAGATCACCGTGGCCAGCCTCATCATCCTGCCGATCTTCGTCCTCCCGGCCAAGCGGGTCGGCCGCCGGCTCTCGGTCATCACCCGCGAGTCCTACGCGCTGAACGCCCAGATGAACAACACCATGAACGAGCGGTTCAACGTGTCCGGCGCACTCCTGGTCAAGCTGTTCGGCCGACCCAAGGAGGAGCGGGACACCTTCGAGAAGAAGGCCGGCCGGGTACGCGACATCGGGGTCACCCAGGCCATGTACGCCCGCTTCTTCATCGCCTCCCTGTCATTGACCGCGGCGCTGGCCACCGCGCTGGTCTACGGCTGGGGCGGCGTCCAGGCCGTCGATGGCGCCCTCTCGGTGGGCACGGTCGTCGCCCTGGCCTCGTACCTGGTCCGCCTCTACGGTCCCCTCACCGCGCTGTCCAACGTGCAGATCGACGTGATGACCGCGCTGGTCTCGTTCGACCGTGTCTTCGAGGTTCTCGACCTGCCTCCGATGATCGCCGAGAAGCCGGACGCCCGGCCGATCCCGTCGGGCCCCGCCCGGGTCGAGTTCAGCCATGTCGACTTCCGGTACCCCACCGCCGAAGACGTCTCATTGGCCTCGCTCGAGTCGGTGGCCGTGCTCGACCCGACCGTCTCCTCCCAGGTGCTCTTCGATGTCAGCTTCGTCGCCGAGCCGGGACAGCTGGTGGCATTGGTCGGCCCGTCGGGCGCCGGGAAGACCACCATCAGCCAGCTCCTCCCCCGCCTCTACGACGCCACCTCCGGAACCATCTCCATCAACGGGATGGACGTGAGGGACGCCACCTTCTCGTCGTTGACCGACACCATCGGGGTGGTCACCCAGGACGCTCATCTGTTCCACGAGACGATCCGCGAGAACCTGCTCTTCGCCAAGCCCGATGCCACACTGGGCGAGCTCGACGCGGCGCTGGCCGGCGCCCAGATCGGCACCATGGTCGCCTCGCTCCCTGACGGAATCGACACGGTGGTCGGCGACCGTGGCTACCGGCTGTCGGGCGGCGAGAAACAGCGCCTGGCCCTCGCCCGGATCCTGCTGAAGGCCCCTGAGATCGTGGTGTTGGACGAGGCCACGGCCCACCTCGACTCTGAGTCCGAAGCCGCCGTGCAGAAGGCCCTCGCCACCGCGCTCCTGGGCCGCACCTCATTGGTCATCGCCCACCGGCTGTCCACGGTCCGCGAGGCGGACATGATCCTGGTCCTCGACCACGGCCGGATCGTGGAACGCGGCCGACACGACGAGCTCATCGTCGCCGGGGGCCTGTATGCGGAGCTGTACCGCATCCAGTTCAAGCGGCAGGAGCCGTTCGAACGCGGCTGACAGGTCAGACGCCCTCTGAGCGTCCGGTCCGGTCAGACGGGATCGACGAGGGTCAGGCGGCCTCGCCGACACAGAGGGAGCGTTCACCCTTGTCGTGGGTATCGCCGGGATCGAGAACCCGGTCCGACGACCACTCGGCCGCTCGTTCACTCGTGGCCCGACGGGCCCAGTCCGGCTCCATCCGGCCGTCGGGCCCGTCACCCTGGTCGGCGCGCGTCGTACGTTCGTCATCACCCATGGTGCACTCCTTTCTGACTAATTCGTCGGTATAGCCCGAGTCATTTCCATGAATCAGGCAAGATCTGCTGATTTGTGAGGCTTGAAATCGGAAATCGAACGGCTGGTGATACGCCGACGTGGTGCCGGGCATCGGAGGTTGGCGGTCGGGGGATGGTCCGCCGGTCCACGGGCTCGACGCCAGCCGGGCCTGTCAGAACCGGACCTGGAAAACGAAAAGGAGCCGCTTCCTAAGAAGCGACTCCTCGACGAACCCAGACCTTGTTGGTGTCTGTTCAATCCGTCGAGAGTGCCTCCCGAACTGCCTTGGCGCTTGATACGAGTGCATCCTTGCTACACGCCGTGGAGACGCCGGCAATGGACACCGCCATGGACGGCGCGGCCGCGCCGTCCGCCTCCGGGCTCTCTTCTCCCTGGCTCTTTCGATCCGATGAAGCGTGCACGGCGTCCACGAGACGGAGTATAGCCAACAAGGAGCCGGTCAAGTGTCATTCGATTTCTTGGCAATGTGCGGGCCGGATCCTCCTGTTCACCTGCATATCATCGCCGGGCGGGTCCGGGCTGAGGGTCGAAGCTCCGGGTGCCGGCTGCGGCCCGGGGGTATCCGGGGGCCCTCTTCCGGCGCCGCTACCGTTGGCGGGTGCCCCGCTTCGTGGTCGACATCGCCCCGCTGAGGAAGTACCGCCACTTCCGACGTTTGTGGGCCGGCCAGACGGTCTCGGGGCTGGGATCCCAGCTCACCCTGGTGGCGGTTTCGTTTCAGGCCTACGGGCTGACCCACTCGACGCTCGTCGTCGGCCTGATCGGCCTCGCCCAGTTGGTGCCGTTGCTGGCCGGGGCGCTGTGGGGCGGGACACTGGCCGACGCCATGGATCGGAGGAAGGTCCTGATCCTCACCCAGATGGCCATGGCCACAGCCGTCGGCGGCCTGGTGGCCAACGCCTCGTTCTCCCATCCGGCGGTGTGGCCACTGTTCGTCTGCACTGCGGCCGGAGCCGGATTCCAGGGCGTCGACTGGCCGGCCCGTCGGGCCGCGCTCCCGATGCTGGTCGACGGCCCGGACGTGACCTCGGCCATCGCCCTGCAGACCTCCATCCAGCAGTTGGCCCTGGTGGCCGGACCGGCCCTGGCCGGCATACTCATCGCCACCGTCGGCCTGAGCGCGGTCTACGGGATCGACGTGGCCACGTACGCCGTGGCCCTCGTGGCCGCCCTGCTTCTTCCGGCCCTGGTCCCGGTGGGCGGCGGAACACCGTTGGGTCTCCGGTCGATGGCCGAGGGATTCCGCCATCTCGGCCGCCAGAAGCTGCTGTCCGCCACCTACTGGATCGATCTCAACGCCATGATCTTCGGCATGCCCCGGGCCGTCTTCCCGGCCCTCGGGGTCGGACTGTTCGGTGGGGGTGCCGGCGTGGTCGGCCTCCTGTACGCAGCACCGGGTGCCGGGGCCCTTGTCGGTTCGCTGTTCACCGGATGGTGCAGCCGGGTCCACCATCAGGGCCGGGCCATCGCCGCCTGCGTGGTGATCTGGGGCGCGACCATCGCCGTGTTCGGTGTCGTTCCCGTGCTGTGGATCGGCCTCTCGCTGTTGGCCATCGCCGGTGCCGCCGACGTGGTCTCGGCAGTCTTCCGTCAGGCGGTGCAGCAACGCACTGTTCCCGAGCATCTGCAGGGACGGCTGTCGGGGACGTTCTTCGCGGTGGTGGCCGGGGGTCCGCGTCTCGGGGACGCGGAGACCGGTGTGGCCGCCGCCATCGGCGGCCCGCAGTTCGCCGTCTGGTCGGGTGGACTGGCCTGCGTGGCCGGCGTGGCCGTTCTCCTGTGGCGCGTCCCGGAGCTCTGGCGCGACAGCGGGGGTGGCCAGCTGCTGTCTCCGGGGTCGGAGACCAGGGCGATCGGCGAGGTCACCACCGAGATCGGCGAAGGGGAGCCCCTGTGAGAGGCCGTTCCCCGTGATGAAAATGGAATGCTCATTCCGCTTGGTCTACCGTAAGCAGAGCGCTGATTCCGGTTCGCACCGCCCGGCACCCCCGTGACCCCATGACCACATCGATCGAACGAGCCAACTACAGGACCACCTTCATGGTGCTGCTGCTCGGCGTCTCGTCGTACGCGCTGCTCCAGTCGCTGGTGAACCCGGTGCTGAGGACCATCCAGCTCGACCTCCACACCACCCAGTCCACGGTGACCTGGGTGGTGACCGTCTTCTTGCTGTCGGCATCGATCTTCACGCCCATCCTGGGTCGGGTGGGAGACATGGTGGGCAAGGAGCGGATGCTGGTGGTCACCCTCCTCGCCCTGGCCATCGGGTCGCTGCTCGCCGGGCTGGCACAGTCGATCACCGTGCTCATCGTGGCCCGGGCCATCCAGGGCATCGGGGCCGCCGTCCTCCCCCTGGCCTTCGGCATCATCCGGGACGAGTTCCCCCAGGAACGGGTGGCCACCGGAGTGGGTGTGGTGGCGGCCATGACCGCCGTCGGCGGCGGGGCGGGGATCGTCCTGGCCGGACCCATCGTCGAAAACCTCGACTACCACTGGTTGTTCTGGATCCCGCTCATCATCACGTTGATCGCCGCCGTCTGCGCGCACCTGTTCGTCCCCGAGTCGCCGGTCCGGACCCCGGGCCGGGTGAGCTGGCTGGCCGCGGTGCTCCTCTCGGGCTGGCTGGTGGCCCTGCTCCTCGGGGTCAGCGAAGCTCCGTCGTGGGGATGGGGTTCACCCGGGGTCATCGGGTTGATCCTGCTGGGGGTGGCCCTCTGCGCAGTCTGGATCGCCGTCGAGTTGCATTCGCGCCAGCCACTCATCGACATGCACATGATGCGGGTCCCCGCGGTCTGGACGAACAACCTGGTCGCCTTCCTCTTCGGCATCGGGATGTACTCGGTCATCGCCTTCCTGCCCCAATTCCTGCAGACCCCGAAATCGTCCGGCTACGGGTTCGGGGCCAGCATCATCCAGTCGGGCCTCTACCTGTTGCCCTTGACGGTGACCATGTTCATCTTCGGGATGCTCTCGGGCCGGATCGCCGCGGCCATCGGATCCAAGGCCGCGGTGATCATCGGATCCATCTTCTCGTTGACCTCGTACCTGATCCTGGCCTTCGCCCACACCCAGCCTTGGGAGATCTACCTGGCCAGCACCCTGCTCGGTGTCGGGCTGGGCCTGGCCTTCTCGGCCATGTCCAACCTCATCGTCCAAGCCGTCCCCCCGTCCCAGACGGGAGTGGCCAGCGGGATGAATGCCAACATCCGCACCATCGGTGGCGCCGTCGGGGCCGCGGTGATGTCCTCCATCGTGACATCCATGCTGCTGAAGGACGGGCTACCGGCGTCGAGTGGGTATACCCGCGGATTCGCGTTCCTGGCCCTCATGACCCTGGTGGCCATCGTGGCCGCCGTGTTCATCCCGACGGCCACCTCGGAGGCCGCCGATGCCGATCACGAACCCCACCTCATGAACGCCGAACTGGCCATCGTCCCGGGTGGCACCATCACCGAAGGATGACCGGTGAACCGGCCCGGGCCGCGGGCGGGCAGCGGGACGACCTCGGGGTGGGGCGGGATCCGGCCTAGACGTCGGCCAGGTGGCGGAGCTGGAGTGAGAGTGCGATCTCCAGCACGCCGTAGATGATCAACCAGATGCCCATGATCACGGCCAGGGTGGCCAGGGTCAGATGGGGCACGACCAGGGTCACGATGCCGGCGGCGAAGGCGAGCACGCCCATGGCGATCCTCCAACTCCGAGCCTCGGATCCCCGGTCGCTGTAGGCGGTGAAGAACTCGATGATGCCCCCCACCACCCAGAACAGCCCGATGAGAAAGGCCAGCGTGGTCACCGTCTCATCGGTGTGGCGCAGGAAGAGGATCCCGACGATGACCGACAGCAACCCCAAAAAGGCCGTGAACCAGCGCACGCCGCCGGTGTCCTCGTGGTCGGCGAGGGCCATCACGATCCGGAAGAGGCCGGCCAGGAAGAGCCAGATCCCGAGCAGGATGGCAAAGGCATAGACCGTGTCACGGGGCTTGATGGTGACCAGGACCCCGAGGATCAGGGTGACGATGCCGAAGAACAGCACCCACCCCCACGACTTCCCGACGATGCGAAGGATGTCCCGCTCCTCCGCCGTGACACCCGCTCCCCCTGGCCCGGCCATGGCAACCTCCGTGTCGCTGCGGCGCCCCCGGTGGGGATGCGCCGTCCGGCGAACACCTTAGGACCCGGGCCCGGGCCGATCGCGGACCGGAGGGCCGGGCGATCGCCCGCTCCCCGAGCTCGAGGTCAGGGCACCCTCCTCCCGGAGTCAGGATGAACGTCCCGCCGGTCCGGAACCACGGACCTGCGGGCGTGACCTGCGAGGCGGGACCTGTTGGCGGAGAGGGCCGTCACACAGCGATGACGGCGACCGTCCCCACGGTAGCCAGGCGGGCATCGGCCCCCATGTCGTGGACGGCCACCCGTACCAACGTCCGTCCGGGACCACCGCCCAACACCCGGCACCGGGCCTCCACCGGTCCGACCTTGATGGGGCGCAGGTAGTGGAGCACCGTGTCCGCAGCCGCCCACCGGCCCGTGCCGCCACCGCCACCATCGACGGCTTCGACGGCTTCGACGGCTTCGACGGCTTCGACGGCCCGGCACGCGGCCACGTCGAAGAGCATGGCCACCGCGCCACCGTGGAGAATTCCCCAAGGATTACGCAGCCGTTCGGCCAGCTCCAGCCGGGTCACCGGCCCCGTACCGGGTTCGATGCAGAAGAATTCCTCCGGTGGTGGTGCATCAGGATCCGGCGGACCCATCGGGATGGTGAAGGGGCGGGTGACGGGGAGGTCCATGGTGCCTGGGTCGAGCACGGCGCTCGTCATGGTGACCGCGGCGACCGCCCGGTCGGCGAGGCCCTCATCGACGACGTCCAGCGCGGCCACCACCGCGTTGCGCCCCCGGCGCAGGATCCGACCGTGCAGCCGGAGTGGACCCCGGTGGGAGAGGTGGGCGATCGTGGCCATCATGGACGTCGTCACGATCCACTCCGGATGGACCGACAGACCGCACAGGAAGCCACCCAACGAATCGACGCTGGTCAACAGGGCGCCGGTGCGAAGTCCTCCGCCGGCCCCGATCTGGTGGGCATCCAGTGGAGCACGGCCGCCGATTTCGAAGAGGTCGCTGCCGGGAGGAGCGGGAATATCCCATCGTTCGAGCCGCAGGTATGCGCCGACCGCATGGCGCCGACCGTCGTGACGACCCTCCGCCGGCTCACTCATGGTCGCCGCCCGGCGGCGTGGTCGGGACCGACGCCGCACGCACATTGATCACCGTGGTGAGCCGGTCATCGGCCCCTCGGTCGAGCAGCTCGACGACTGCGCTCCCGGTCGATCTCCCAGCCCCTCCATCGAGCCTTTTCGACCGGGACACGATGGGCCCGACGCGCCCGAGGGAGAGATAGGCCACCTGCAGGTCGGTCACCACCGGCACCCCCTCGAACCCGACGTCCGCGCCCAGCATCTCGACGCAGGCCACCTCACCGAGCGTGGCCATGACTCCGCCCTGTACGGCGCCGAACGAATTGCGAAGGTACGGACGGATGGGTAACGACACCAGGCCCGAGGCGGCGTCATCCACCGAGATGGACAGGACGTCGTCGACCGGACCCTCGAGTCCGGACCCGGTGAGTGCCCATCGCACAGGCAGGTCCGATGACGCGTCCTGCATCGGGTTGGTGTCCCTCCCCGGCAGGACGGCGAAGGTCATCGAGGCCCATGCCAACGGGGAGCCGGCGCCTTCGGAGCCGTCGCCCGCCGCGTCGGCACCGTCATGCTCCACGTCGAAGACGAGGGCCTCGACGACCAGGGTGGTCCGGCCCCTGCGCAGCACCGTCGCCCGTGCCTCGACGTACGGTCCGACGGCCGGCCGCACCACCTGCAAGGCCAGATCGGCGGTGGCCATCCAGTCGGGGTGCAGGGACCGGAGGGCGGCGGCGCCACCCACGACATCCACCAAGGTGGCCAACACCCCGGCCCTGACCCCTCCATCAGGCCCGGTGACGTACGGGGTCACCGGGATACGGACCTTGGCGCTGGACTCGGAGGTGACCTCGGCCTCCATGCCCAGATCGGTGAGGAAGTGACGGCTGGGCGGGTAGCCGCCGACGACCACTCAGCGTTCCTGTTCGGTCGGCCGGATCAGGACCTCGTTGACGACCACGTGTCGGGGACGGCTGACGGTGAAGACGATCGACTCGGCGATGTCCTCGGACCGCATCGGCTCCACCTGGCCGAAGGTGGCCAACATGCCCTCGATGACCTCGGGGCGGTTGTGGGAGACCAGCTCGGTCATGACCTGCCCCGGTTCGATGACCGTGACCCTCACGTGCCGGCGGGTCACCTCCTGGCGCAGGGACTCGGAAAAGGCCGCCACCCCGAATTTGGTGGCGCTGTAGACCCCGTTCCCCTGTCGGGCCACCCGGCCGGCCACAGAGCTCACATTGACCACGTCGGCCACGCGGCGGGGTTCGCGCTCGGCCCCGCGGAGTAGGTGGGGCAACGCCGCGTGCGTGCAATACAACAGGCCCAGCACGTTGAGCTCGACCATCCGCCTCCACTCCTCGACCGGCGCGTCGAGGATCGGGCCGAGCAGCATCACCCCGGCATTGTTGACCAGGGTATCCAGGCGGCCGAACTCCCCCACCGTGCGTTCCACCATGGCTCGCGCCGCCGCCTCGTCGGTGATGTCGGTCTCGATGACCAGCACCTCGGAGTGCGGGCGGATCCTCTCGGCGATCGCCTCCAGCCGGTCGCGGCGGCGGGCGGCAAGCGCCACGGTGGCACCCTCGGCGGCCAGGGCCACCGCGGTGGCCTCGCCGATCCCGCTCGATGCCCCGGTGACCAGGGCCACTGTTCCCTGAAGGTGACTC
>JBEKIU010000083.1:0-17850 GCA_050011635.1 Acidimicrobiales bacterium | reverse complement strand
GGCAGGACCGAACATCTCGTCCTGGATCATCTCGTCACCCTGGTCCAGGCCGGTGATGACCGACGGGGCGAAGCAGTAGCCGCGCTCCCCCACCGCGGTCCCACCGGTCACCACTTCGGCGTGGGACGGCAGCCGCTCGAAGAAGCCGCTCAGCCGGGCCAGCTGGGAGGCGCTGTTGAGCGGGCCGAAGTCGGCATCCTCCACATCGAGGCCCCCGACCGTCTGCGCCCGGGCCTGTTCGGTCAGCGCGACCACGAAGTCGTCGTGGACCCGGGGTCCGGCCAGCACCCGGGTGGCCGCCGTGCAGTCCTGCCCGGCGTTGAAGTAGCCGGCCACCGCGATCCCCTCGGCCGCGGCGGCAACGTCGGCGTCGTCGAAGACCACCACCGGGGCCTTGCCACCCAGCTCCAGGTGGACCCGCTTGACCTGGGTCGACGCCGCCGCGGCGACCTCCATCCCCGCCCGGACGCTCCCGGTGATCGACAGGGGTGGGGTGCTCCACCAGCAACCGGCCGGTGTCGCGGTCACCGCACACCACGTTGAAGACGCCGGGGGGGAGGTGCTCGGCCATCAGCTCGGCCATCAGCAGGGTGGACACCGGCGTGGTGTCCGACGGCTTCAGCACCATGGTATTGCCGGCGGCCAGGGCCGGGGCCCACTTCCATACCGCCATCATCAGCGGGTAGTTCCAGGGGGTCACCGCCGCGCACACCCCGATCGGCTCACGCCGGATCATCGAGGTGTGACCCTTCATGTACTCGCCGGCCGATTTCCCCTCGAGATGGCGGGCCGCCCCGGCGAAGAAGCGGACCTGGTCGACGAGCGGCGGGATCTCCTCGGCCATGGTGACGGCGAACGGCTTGCCGGTGTTCTCGCACTCGACACGGACCAGGTCCTCGGCCCTGTCCTCCAACGCGTCGGCGATCCTGAACAGGGCCAGACTGCGCTCGGACGGCGTGGCGTCCCGCCATTGCGGGAAGGCCGAGGCCGCCGCGGCCATGGCCAGGTCGACGTCCTTCGCCCCCGAGACCGGAGCCTCGAGATTGACCTCGCCGGTGCTGGGGTCGATCAACTCTGCGGTGGCGCCGTCGGTCGTCTCGACCCACCGGCCGCCGACGAAGTTGGACAGGCTCCGTCGATCCTTCGATCCCCGCTCCGCTCTGTCGTCGCTCACTCATCCCTCCCCAGGGGCCGAACGCTTTGCCGGATCGGCGTCCTCTTTCCTGCTCCGACGGCGATCCGCTACCAGCTGTTAGGTCATAGTGGCCGAAGAATTGCCGCCAGACAAGTTTTTTTTGACCTGAATCTGTCCTCACCTACGATTCCAATCGATTTTCCACGCCGATTCTGCTTGAACTGCTATAAAAGGCGGTACATGATCACACTTGGAAGTCGCCGATCCGGAAGATCAATCGGTCCGCGGAAGTGGGGCTCGGGCGCCTGACCATGGGCTCATCGGTCCCTGTTCCATCAGCCAACGGGCTGCTCGACGACGTCAACAAGGCGATCGTCGAACAGCTGCAGAAAGACGGGCGTCGGACATACGGTTCGATAGCGGAGGCGGTCGGGCTCTCCGAGGCGGCCGTGCGCCAGCGCGTGCAGAAGATGCGCGACGCGGGGATCATGCAGATCGTGGCCGTCACCGATCCTCTTCAGGTCGGGTTCCGCAGCCAGGCCATGGTCGGCATCCGCACCGACGGCGATGCGCGGATGGTGGCTGAGCAGTTGGCCGCCATCGACGACATCGACTACGTGGTGATGTGCACGGGGTCGTTCGACATTCTGGTGGAGCTGGTGTGCGAGGACGAGGACACCATCCTCGAGCTCCTCCACGGCGTGGTCCGCCAGATTCCGGGCGTACGTGACACCGAGACGTTCATGTACCTGAGACTGACCAAGCAGACCTACACCTGGGGGACGAGATGACCACCTTTTCCAACGAAGCACTCGAGGAGAGCGCACGACGCCACCTCTGGATGCATTTCACCAGGATGTCGGGCTCCGGCGAGATCCCGGTCATCGTTCGGGGCGAAGGCGTCTGGGTCTTCGACCAGCACGGGAAGCGTTATCTCGACGGCCTGTCCGGGCTCTTCACCAGCCAGATCGGCCACGGTCGCACCGAGTTGGCCGAGGCTGCGGCGCGTCAGGCCGGCACCCTGGCCTACTTCCCCGTGTGGAGCTACGCCCACCCCATGGCCGTCGAGCTGGCCGACCGGTTGGCCGGACTGACCCCTGGCGACTGCAACCGGATCTTTTTCACCACGGGTGGCTCCGAGGCGGTGGAGTCGGCCTGGAAGTTGGCCCGCCAGTACTTCCGGGTGACCGGTCAGCCGGATCGCCTCAAGGTGATCAGCCGCAACATCGCCTACCACGGGGCCACCATGGGAGCGCTGTCCATCACCGGCCTCTCCGCCATCAAGACGCCCTTCGAACCCCTGGTCCCGGGGGCCATCAAGGTGCCCAACACCAATTTCTACCGGGCCAAGTACTTCGCCGACGACATCGAGGCCTTCGGGCGGTGGGCCGCCGACGCCATCGAACAGGCCATCCTCATCGAGGGCCCAGAGACCGTCGCCGCCGTCTTCCTCGAGCCGGTGCAGAATTCGGGTGGGTGCTTCCCCCCGCCGCCCGGCTACTTCCAGCGGGTGCGCGAGATCTGCGATCGCTACGGCGTGCTCCTCGTGTCCGACGAGGTGATCTGCGCCTTCGGCCGGCTCGGGCACTGGTTCGGAGCCGAGCGCTACGACTACCGGCCCGACATCGTGACCATGGCCAAGGGGCTCACCAGTGGCTACTCCCCGCTCGGCGCCATGGCGGTCAGCGATCGTCTGGTCGAGCCTTTTGTGAACGGGCAGAGCTTCCTCCACGGCGTCACCTTCGGTGGACACCCGGTGAGCGCGGCGGTGGCCATGGCCAACATCGACGTCTTCGAGAAGGAGCACCTGCTCGAGAACGTGCGGCGGAACGAGGGCGCCTTCAAAGCCTCACTGGACACCCTCAGGGATCTGCCCATCGTCGGTGATGTCCGGGGGGCGGGTTACTTCTACGGGATCGAGTTGGTCAAGGACAAGGATACCCGCCAGACCTTCGACGACGATGAATCGGAGCGGTTGCTGCGCGGCTTCTTGTCGGGCGCACTGTACGAGGCCGGCCTCATCTGCAGGGCGGACGACCGTGGCGATCCCGTGGTGCAGTTGGCGCCTCCGCTCACCTGCGGCGAAGAGGAGTTCGAGGTCATGACCTCGATTCTCCGCTCGGTATTGACCGAGGCGTGGAAGCAGATCTGAACCCGTCGTCGGGGGAGGACTACCGGCAACTGTCGCTGTGGTGGGACCAGCTCCCTGATCCCATCGGGGTCCGGCCACCGCTGCCGGGCGACGTCGATGTCGACGTGGCGGTGGTCGGTGGCGGTCTCACCGGACTGTGGACGGCGTTCTACCTCGCCGAGGCCGACCCGGCCCTCCGCATCGCCGTCGTCGAGCGGGACGTCGTCGGTTTCGGTGCGTCGGGACGGAACGGAGGATGGTGCTCGGCGCTGTTCGCGGCCTCGGCGGAGCGCCTCGACGGCACCTGCGGCCCGGGCTCCGGCGAGGCCATGCGCCTGGCCATGCAGGCGACCGTCGTCGAGGTCGGGCGAGTCGTCGCCTCGGAAGGCATCGCCTGCGGCTTCGCCCGGGGCGGCACGGTGGTGCTGGCCCGGACCGGCGTCCAACTCCGGCGCGCCCGTGAGGAGGTGGCCGCCGCCCGGGCCCGGGGGATCGACGAGGGCGACCTCCAGCTCCTGTCGGCTGCCGAGGCTTCGGCCATCGTGGGTGCGGCCGGCGTCCTCGGAGGCACCTACACCCCTCACTGCGCCGCGGTCGACCCGGCCCGCCTCGTTCGGGGTCTGGCCGAGGCGGTGGAACGGCGGGGGGTCTCCGTCTACGAACAGACCGAGGCCAAGGCCATCAGGCCACGCCTCGTCGAGACGTCGAGAGGAACGGTGAGAGCCGCCTCGGTGGTCCGGGCCACCGAGGGTTACACCCGGACCCTGCAGGGAGAGGGACGTTCGCTGGTCCCCGTCTACTCGCTGATGATCGCCACCGAGCCCCTTCCCCCCGAGTTCTGGTCGGCAGCCGGTCTGGCCCGGCGGGAGACGTTCAGCGACCATCGTCATCTGATCATCTACGGGCAGCGGACCGACGACGACCGGCTGGCCTTCGGTGGTCGCGGAGCCCCGTACCACTACGGCTCGGCCATCAGACCGGCGTTCGATCGCGATGAGAACGTGCACAAGGCGCTTCATATGACGTTGATCGACCTGTTCCCGGCGCTGTCCGGGTTCGAGATCACCCACCGCTGGGGTGGCCCGCTCGGGATCGCCCGCGACTGGTTTCCCTCGGTCGGGCTCGACGACAGGACCGGCCTCGGCTGGGCCGGTGGCTACGTCGGTGACGGGGTGTCGACGACCAATCTGGCCGGACGGACACTGCGCGACCTCATCCTCCGACGCGACACCGATATGATCGCTCTGCCCTGGGTCGGCCACCGGTCAAGGCACTGGGAGCCCGAACCCCTGCGCTTCCTCGGGATCAACGCCGGGCTGCGGCTGGCCGGAAGCGCCGATCGTGCCGAAGACAGAGCCGGCCGAACCACCTGGCGGTCGCGGGCTCTCGAGCGGATGCTCGGAGACTGACACCCTGAGCCGGAGTCGTCCGACTCAGCCGGCGCCGTAGAAGGGCGCCCTGAAGGCGAAGGTGCCGCCGTCCAACGAATACAGCCAGTACCCACCGGTTGCCTCGTCGACCGCCATGCCGCCGACAGGTGCGTTGAGAACCTGCCCCGTGACCGAACCGTGGAACGGCGCCGATCCGTACGGGTAGACCCCACCCTCGCTGGTGACCACCCAGTAGCCATGGCCCGCGGGAGCGCCGGCAATGCCGACGACGCTGCCGTGCAGGGCCGACGGGGCGGGAGAGCCCAGATTCCGCGCACCGCCGAAGGCGTAGACGTCACCGTCGCCGGCCACTTCCCAGTACCCACCCGTTGACCGGTCGAGCGCGATCCCCACGATCTGCTGGTCGAGGGGGCGCCCGCCCATCGAGCCGCCGAATCGAGCATCGCCGAAGGCGAAGACACCTCCGTCGCTGGCCACCTCCCAGTAGCCGTGACCGTTGTTCGTCGCCGCCAGCCCGACGATCGGGGCGTTGAGCGTGTGCCCACCCATCGATCCGTAATATCCGGCGTCGCCGTAGGCGAACACCCCCCCGTCGCTGGCCACCTCCCAGTAGCCCCCACCGTCAGCCGTGGCCACGATCTGGATGATGGGTGCATTCAACTGTTCGTTGGCCGTGGATCCGTAGATGGCGACCGACCCATGGGGGGAAATGGAACCGGCGGAGTTGGCCAGCCAGTATCCCGTACCCCACCGGTTCGAGGCCATCGACAGTACCGGAGCCGCCAATCGGCCGACACCTTGATAGTTGACCGGCGGGATGGTGGACAGCTGGCTGGAAGGAGGCGAGACCCCGACGGCGTTGACGGCCCGCACCGTGAAGGAGTACGTCGTCCCCGCGATGACGTGGGTGACGAGGAAGCTCCGACCGGCGATCAGTTGCGACCCGTTGACCGGCGTCGTGTACTGGACGCTGGGGCCGACACCCATATAGAGGTTGTACCCGGAGACGGGAGAGGACCCGTTGTCGGTCGGCGCCGACCAGGTGACCCGGGTCCCATCGGAGCCTGACACCGTGCCGATGAAGGTGGGAGCCGCTGGAGGGGCTGGCGAAGGTGCGAGGGAGACCGGGTCGAGGAACGTGGACGTGACGTCGGGGATGCCGGAGGCGCTCGCCACATACGCGGGCGGATCGGAGGCTGCGGCACTGGCGGCTGTGCTCCCCTTGTCTACGCCGGTGTTCACATGGTGGTGCGCGTGCTTGGCGCGGACCGTCGTACCCGCTCGACTGACCTTCCGATGGGATTTCTCCGCCGCGGCCAGCGCCAGTGCCTTCTTGTACTCGGCCGCCTTTTCCCGCTTGGTGACGGTGGTCCTTGACTTCTTCTTCTTCTTCTTCGGATGGGTGGTGGCAGCGGAAGTGTGATGCCTGGACGCCTTCTTCTTGTGAGCCAGGGCGGCCTTGTAGAGCGCGGCTTCTGCACTTCTCGCAGCCGTCGGCTTCGCGGGGGAAGGAGCTTTCAACGCGAAGGCCGCACCTGCTCCGAGCAGTGCCACCACAGCCACGGTGACCCCGAGCATCAGGCCCGCGCTCCGATCGGGCGTGGACCCTTCACCGACGAGCCACAGCGACCACTGTTTCAATCCCTGTGCCCACTTGTGCATCAAAGGCCCCTTCGTCGCAACATCGGCCTCTACTCACTCTGACTCGGTTGCTCGTACGCACCGAGCCGAAACCTCTGGGCCGAGCCTCCCCGTTCGGCAGCACCGCCGCCGTTTACGAGCAATCCCAAGTATAGCTGGTGGGTGCGTCGTTTCGGCAGTCACCTGTCCCATCCGGCCGGCAGAGGCGCTCGTGACCAGCAACTATGTCGCCATCGACCGGCAGCACGGGGACATGGCCAGCCGCACCAAGCCTGCCCGACGGCCGGTCCGGTTCAGCCTGGGGTCGGTGCCGCCTGCGTCACGGACCGAGTGGATCGGTGCCCGTCACCGTGGATCCGTCGGCCGGTTCTCCTCGTCCACGAGGACCACGGACGGCTGGTGCAGGGAGACCTCGCCGTCGTCGACATCGACGTAGGTCACGATGATCACCAGGTCACCCACCTGGGCCAGCCTGGCCGCGGCGCCATTGAGGCAGATCTGTCCGTCATCCCCCTCGATGGCATACGTCTCGAACCGGGCCCCGTTCATCAGGTTGTAGACCGAAACCTGCTCGTTGGGAACGATGTCGGCGGCCTTCATGAGGATCGGATCGATGGATATCGAGCCGACATAGTTGAGATCGGCATCGGTGACCCGTGCGCGGTGGACCTTGCCATTCACCATCCGTCGTCGCATCGCTGGCGCCTTCTCCTCGACATCGGTCCTCGAACCGCTTCGCCTACCACAGTAATCGGCACCGGGGCGTGAACCTGCACGGTCCGCTCCGGACCCGACGGGAGACTCCGTGGTCTGCCTACGCTTGTGCGGGAACCCGCCAACCCGGTCAGGAGGGATGCGCCGATGGCCAACGGCTTCGAGCTGTCCGATGTGATTCCGACGACGCCGAAGGTGGTCTACGACGCGTGGATGTCGAGCACGGGTCATACGGCCATGACCGGCTCGCCGGCGATTGTCGACCCGCACATCGGTGGAGCCTTCGAAGCATGGGACGGCTACATCGTCGGTCGCACCCTCTCCCTCGAACCGGGGCATCGGATCGTCCAATCGTGGAGGACGTCGGAGTTCTCCGAGGACGAGGGGGACTCGCAGATCGAGGTGGTGCTGGACCCCATCGAGGAGGGAACGAGGATCACCATTCGGCACACCGAGGTACCCGACGGCCATCTCAGCTACGAGCTCGACGTTTGGCAGGAGCACTACTTCGATCCGATGCGGAAGTACTTCTCGGCGTCAGGGGGGCTGTGAGGGCCTCCGGGCACCTGATGCCGGCATCGGGCAAGCTGGGGCGGTGAGTTCGATCCGCCGGGCGTTGGTCCTGGCCCCCATGGCCATGGAGCTCAGGCCGATCGTCAAACGCCTCGGTGCGCGCCCGTCCACGGCCACAGGGACCAAGGTGTTCGTGGGACGCCAGGGCACCGTCGAGATCATCGTCTCCCAGCTCGGGGTCGGGCCCACCGTGGCCGCCCGAGCCACCGAACGGCTCCTCGACCGGTTCGCCGTCGATCATGTGGTGGTGAGCGGCATCGCCGGTGGAATCGCTCCCGCCTGCACCATCGGCTCGGTCATCGTGCCCGACGTCGTGCTCGATGTGACGTCGGGACGAGAGTTCCGTCCGTCGCCTCTCGGCGAGTTGGTCATGGGTGGCAAGGTCGGGACCGTTGACGAGCTCATCGTAGAACCGTCTCGCCTGGCCCGATTGGCCGATCAGGGTGTGATCGCCCTCGAGATGGAGTCGACAGGGGTCGCATCGGTGTGCGAGGAGCGCGGGGTGCCCTGGAGCGCGGTCAGGGTGATCAGCGATCGGCCCGACGACGGGTACACCGACGGCGCGGTGCTCGGAACGCTCCGGCCCGACGGTTCGGCGGACATGCGTGCCGCCCTGCGCCTGATGGCAACCAGGCCCAAACGCATACCGAGGTTGGTGCGATTGGGCCGTGACTCATCGATGGCTGCCGGCAGGGCGGCCAAGACGACGCTCGAAGCCCTTGGCTGATCCCTCGCCCGGAGGGGACCCGAGCTCGATCGAATCCGGTGCCGAGGATGTGGAGGACGCGCTGCTCGAGGGCGACCGCGTCATCCAGGTCGGCGGAGCCAGGGCGGCCCTCGGCTACCCGGTCTTCCGTCGGATCTACCTGGCGGCTCTCGTGTCCAATATCGGAAGCTGGATGCAGACCGTCGTGCTCGCTGCCTTCGTCTTCAACATCACCGGGTCATCCACCGATGTGGGACTGATGACACTGGCCCAACTCGGGCCCCTCTTCCTGCTCTCCCCGATCGGCGGCATGGCGGCCGACCGCTTCGACCGGCGCACGTTGCTCGTCATCGTCACCATCGAGCAGAGCCTGGTGGCCCTGGCCATCGCCTGGCTGACCCACGTCCACGACCCACGTATCGGGGCGCTGTTCGTCGCCGTCCTGGCCAGCGGTATCGGGCAGGCGTTCTATGCGCCGACGTTCTCCGCGTTGATTCCCACGCTGGTCGAGCGCAGGGACCTCCCCGGCGCCATCTCACTCAACTCCGCCAACATGAACCTGTCACGGGTGATCGGACCCGCCATCGGCGGCGTCCTCTATGCCAAGGTGGGTGCCCCTTGGGCATTCGTCGGCAACTCCGCTTCCTACCTCGCCCTCATCGGCGCTCTTGCCACCGTGCACCTCCCCGCACGCCACGCGGTGCTGCAACAGGGATGGCGGAGGCTCCTCGACGGGTTCGTCGTGGCTCGTCGCGACCGCGTCGTCGGGCGCTGCCTGAGCACCATGGTGCTCTTCTCGTTCTTCTGCCTCCCGATCGCCGTGCTCATGCCGGTCCTTGCCCACAATGACCTCCGGATCAGCACCAGCACCATCGCCTACGGTCTGCTGTATGCCAGTTTCGGCACAGGAGCTGTCGTCGGCGCACTCTCGATCGGCACCTTCCTCGCCGGCCAGCAGCTCGAGCTCATCGTCCGCGTCGGCCTCGGTGGCTATGCGGTGGCACTGGTGGCGTTCGGCCTGTTGCGCAGCCCAGGGCCCGCCTACCCTGTCGTGTTCGTCCTCGGTCTGTTCTACTTCGTCACGGTCACGTCGCTGGCCACGGTGCTCCAGAAGCGGCTCGACGACTCGGTGCGAGGCCGGGTGATGGCCCTGTGGGTCATGGCCTTCGGCGGCACCGTTCCACTCGGCGCCATCGTGGCCGGGCCGCTCAGCGAGCGGTTCAGCATCTCGGCCGTGGTGGTGGCCGGTGCCGCCATCGCCGCGGTGCTGGTCTTCCACGCCAACCTCCGCGACCCCTGACCCTGATGGCGTGGGCTCCCAGGCCGTCCCGCCTCGCCCGCAGAGGGCTCGCCGTGCGCCCGGGCGGCGGAGATGCGGTTTCACCGCTGGGTCATGCTAGGCCTGGCTCATGAGTTTTCCGTCCGCTCCGTTCGCGCCCCGCACCGGACGCCGGGGCATGGTCACCAGCGCCGACCAGCTGGCATCGATTGCCGGAGTGTCGGCTCTCGAACGGGGTGGCACCGCGGCCGACGCCGCAGTGGCCGCCGCCGCGGTCATGGCTGTCACCGGTCCCCACCTGTGCGGCATGGGCGGGGACCTTCTGGCCATGGTCGACGCTCCCGGCGCCGAACCTCGCGCGCTGTTGGCGGTCGGCCGTGCCGGGTCGGGGGTCGACCCGGCTCGGATGCGGGCCGGGGGCCTGGCGGTCATGCCCGTCCGAGGCGATGTCCGCACCGTGACCGTGCCCGGCGCGGTGGACGGCTGGTTGGCGCTCCACGATCGGTTCGGCCGCCTGCCCCTCGACACGGTATTCGGTCCTGCCATCGAGCTGGCCGAGGACGGTTTTGTGGCGTCGATCCTCCTCGCGCTCTCGAGCCACCTGGTGTCCGGGGTGCGCGGTGCCGGCGAGCTCTGTCCCAACGGCCCACTCCAGCCGGGCGACCTGGTCCGGCTTCCCGGCATCGCCCGCACGCTTCGCGCCGTGGCCACCGAAGGTCGCGACGGGCTGTTCCAGGGCGAGTTCGGACGGGCTCTTCTGGAGTTGGGGCGGGGCGTCTTCACCCCGGCCGACCTCGGGCACACCGTCGCCGACTGGTGTGAGCCGCTGCGGCTCACCGTCTGGGGACGTGAGCTGTGGACCGTTCCTCCACCGTCACAGGGCTACCTCACGCTGGCGGGCTCATGGGTCGCCGAACAGCTGGGCATCGGGGACGATCCGGCCGACCCCCTGTGGGCACACCTGGTGGTCGAGTCGGCGCGGGCTGCCGGACATGACCGCCCGAGCATGCTGTACGACGAGGCAGACGGGCAGACACTGCTCGCCGACCGCCGGTTGCAGGCCGCCGCCGGACGGGTCCGCCCCGACCGGGCCGCTCCCCCGGACGTCGGCCCGGCCTCCGAGGAACCGGCCGGCAACCGGGTCTCGCGCATCGGCGACGGTGACACCACCCATCTGTGCGCCATCGACGCCGACGGGCTGGGCATCTCCCTGACCCAGTCGAACGCCCTCGACTTCGGATCTCATCTCGTGGCCGGGTCGACGGGCATCTTCCTCCACAACCGCGGGGTCGGCTTCTCCCTCGAGGAGGGCCATCCGGCAGAGCTCGGGCCGCGGCGCAGGCCGCCCCACACACTGTCCCCCATGCTCACCACCACGATGGACGGATCGCTCACCCATCTGGCCGGGGCGATGGGCGGCGATGCCCAGCCCCAGATCCTCCTCCAGCTCCTGGCCCGAATGCTCCGCGGCGGGCAGGATCCGGCCACCGCGGTGGCCGGAGGACGCCTGGCCCTCGATGCACCGTCGGCCGGACCCTTCCGGCTCTGGTGGGGAGACGATCTCACCGTACAGGTGGAGTCCCACGCGCCGCCCGGATGGAAGGAAGGCCTGGCCGTCCGCGGCCACCACGTGCAGCCGATCGGTGCCTTCGACCCTGTGGCGGTCGGCTGTGCCCAGATCATCGCCGTCGTCGACCGCCCGGATGGCACGGGGCGCCACTTCGTCGGCGCAGCCGACCCCCGCAGCCCCGAAGGTGGGACGGCGGGCCGTTAGCCCGGCACCGGCCTCGGGCCGGGCTGTTCGGCGGGCGCGTCGGCAACGGCCGGGGGGCTTGCCATGATGTCGGGTGTGATCACGATGCCGGTCGAACAGTTCGAGGCCTTGGTGGCCGATGCCCTCGATGGGATACCCGACGAGCTGGGCAGGGCCATGGAGAACGTCGCCGTGGTGGTCGACGACCTCAGTCCTTCCGGACGCCTGCTGGGACTGTACGAAGGGGTCCCCCTCACCCGACGGGGGAACCACTACTCGGCGTCCACTCCCGACCGCATCACGATCTACATGGCGACGATCTGCGAGGCCTGCCGGACCACCCGGGACGTCGTCGAGCTGGTACGCAAGACGGTGATCCATGAGATCGGACATCATTTCGGTATCGACGACCAACGGCTCGAGGAGCTTGGCTGGGCATGAATCGGCGGGCCGGATCCCGCCCCCAGGTGACCGGGGCGACACCGGTAGACTTCGACCGGACATCCACGGAGGGAGACACCATGAAGGCCGAGGGCTGGTACCACGATCCCTACCGTCTCCATGAGGCGCGCTGGATCTCCGACGGGGCGGCGACTGCGCTTGTCAGGGATGGAGGAGTCGAGTCGCAGGACCCTCCGCCGAGCACTTCGTTCGAGGGTCGGCTCGAGCCGATCGAGCCGATCGGAGAGGACACCCCGACTGACGGGGAAGACCTGCTGCGGGCCGACAACGAGGATCCCGGCGGCATCTTCGATCCCAACGCCGCGGTGGCGGTGTGGGACACGTTCGGCGAGAGCGGCGGTGGGGACTGACCGGCACACCCGGACCGTTCAGGCCTGAGCTGCGACCAAGCTGGCCAGCGCCTGGGCCCCCGGCCCGTCGATGGGCAGATGGGTGCCGTCCGAGTACAACCAGCCCGGGTTCTGTTCGACGAGGCCGTACCAATCGGCCAAGACGGTGTTCGGGTACTGCCGAACTCCCGCAGCCAGCACGGCGTTGTTGGAGTCCTGCCAAGGTCGGTCGACATGAATGGTGACGAAGACCACCCGTGATGCCCCCGACAGGATGCTCATCATGTTGGCGAAGTCCGTGCTCGTGATCGGTCCGTTGGTGGACAGGCCCACGATGACCACCGCACCGAGCTGACCCTCGGACTTGAGCTCGGCCAACTGGGCTTCACCGGCGGACCACTGCTCGCTCACCGCGGCCTGCACGTTTGCGCCGGGGATGTCCTGCTGAAGTGGGGTCTGGTAGTCGAGCATCACCGAGTCGCCCACGGCGGTCACCTGCCCGGCGTTGAATCCCGCCCCGGGGGCCGGGAGGGGCGGGGAGGTGAGCGGGCCGTGGGCCGGCGCGGCTGACGACGGGGTGGTGCTCGACGCCGGGCTGGTGGTGGTCGCCTGGGACGTCGACGATGGAGTCGTACCTGCATCCGTGGCCCGGGTGACCGTCGAAGGTGCCCGCACGGAGTGGCGTCCGTCCGTGCCGGGCCCTCCGCTCGACGTGGTCGGTGCCGATGCCTTGCCCGCGGTCGCCCGGTTGGCCAGGCCATAGCTGGTGACCGCGGCCGCGACGAGCACGACGGCGACCACGGCGACCACGGCGACGATGATGCCGCGTCTCCGCCGCGACCGCCCCGGCGCGGGCGCATCGCTCTCAGGGGACGGGCCGGAGGATGGAGTTCGGGGGGTCATCAGCCAGGGCTCGTTGCGAGTCGGATGAGGACGATGCCTCTCACCGGAAGAAAGATGCCAGGTGGACGTCCATGGTACCCGCGAGCTCCGCATCCAGGGCGACGAACGACGACTGCACCGCTCACCTCATCCACCGGATGAGGTGAATCCGAGGGCCGCATCCGCGGCCCTGACCCCTGCGCTGGTACAGATGGAAGCCGGGGCATCTTTCGTACTGGCACAGATGGACGCCGTCAGGTAGTTGGCGGTACCGATGATCGACCGGGTGACCGGATTGCTGGCATCGGTCAACCCGCCGGCAATCTGTGCCTGCGTGAGACCGGTGAGCACGGTCGGTTCGTAGGTGGAGCCCGAGTAGAGCACCTTGTTGTCCACGTCGATGTAGGGGAACGAGATCCCCTGGGTGTTGCCCGACACGAACGTGGAGCTTGCGTATTTGGCCAGCACGGCACGTTCTGCCGCCGTCGGGCTCTGGAGGGGCTTGTACCCGCTACAGCCCGTGGCACCGGGATCAACCACATTGGTGCAGGTCTCGATGGGCACGAAATTGACGTACCGGCTGGCGAGTTTGGCCGTTCGGAACGACAGGGTGCTGAAGTCCCCGTCCAGGAGACCCGAGGCAGTCGTGTCCAGCCCGGTCCAGGTCCCGAATCGGGCCAGGGCCACGGCCATTCCCCAGCGCTCGGCCGCACAGAACGGGCAGTACTCGGCGCCGTAGTACATCACCGTGGGCGATGTTCCGTTGAGGGTGAGAGGCGGCTGACCGGAGACCACGATAGGTGCATCGCCGGCGAATTCAGACGGGATGCCGACGCCGACCGCGTTGAACACCGATGGCGGCACGGTCGAGATCTCATGCACCAATTCCGCAGGCGCGGCAAGCACGGCCTGGTGCGAACTGGTCGTCGGGCCGGACCCCGACGAGATCTTGACAATGACGAGCGCGGCGACGATCACGATGACGAGGCCGACTGCTCCCCACGCCAGCATGGTCGCAGTGAGCCTGGCGGCAGGGCGCCGCGAGGGAACGAGCTGAACAGGATGGGACATGTTGAAGACCTTCCGAAGGAGGACATGCCTTGGTGGGCATATCGCGCGAGTGGGATGGACAATCGGTTCGATCGTCCTGTCGTGCTGCGAACAGGGCCATGGCCCTGGGTTCGCGTGGTTGAACGACTAGCTCGCGATGGGTGGTCTGAAGAGTGCCGGGAAGAACGTGAACGGCGTCGGGTGCCAGGCCGGCCGCCTGCGGCGCCGGCGACGATCGGCCAGCACCATGGCCATGACGCCGATGAAGCCGTAGGCGAGGACCGGCGACACGGTTCCAGAGCTGCTCGGGTGGTTGGCGGGCACGCATTTTTGCGTGGCGAAGCAGATGCGAAGGGCAGACGGCCCCTGTTGCGACTGAGCCATCTCGACCTGCTGGGCGGAACCGGTGGAGGGTGCGGCCACCGGGCTCTCGAGCGTGAACGAGATGCCGAGAGCCACCACCACCGTCACCGAGAGGGCCAGAGCACGTCGGAAGAGTGACACCGGCTTCAACTCTACAGAGCGACGGTGGGCAAATACCGGTCACCACGCCGCTGGGCGCGGACAGCACCCGATCACCGGGATAGCGGCCGTGCGCCGGCGCCGGCGAAACTAGAGTCGCCACGAGCGACGCGAAGGAGACCATCGTGGACGAAGGCGAACCGATCTCGTACCTGGCCTTGGCGACCAAGACACCCGTACTCAGCTCGTCCGGCTCGGAGTTCGGGACAGTCGTGCACGTTCTGCAGATACCCGAGTTGGATGAATTCGACGGGATCGTGGTGGCCACCAAGGACGGCCATCGGTTTGTCGACCGGGACCGAATTGCTGAGATAACGACCGCATGCGTGCGCTGCGCCCTCTCGGATGAACAAGCCGCATCGCTGCCGGCACCGCACGGCCCGCCGGTTCTTCACCTTGATGTCGACTATGACCAGGGGTCGTCCCTCAATGCGCGATTTGCCCGACTGTTCAGGCGGCCACACTGGAAGGAACTCGAATAGGGTGCCCGCAGATGCCCGACGAGCACTGGAGCCGCCGGCGTGCGACGACCGTCCGATGACTAGACGGAGTCGTGAGTGTCCGGAAGGGTGGCCGAGACCCACGCGAGGCCGATGCACATCTCGTCCGTCGAGCCGTCACCCCAGGTGACGAAATGTGGTGGAGCCTTTCGGAGGATAGGGAGCTCCTGAGCCAGCGTCGGGTCGTAGGTGCAGGTCACCTCCACCGGCTCGCCAGCGTTGACATGGATGGGTGTGCCGAGGTTGTAGGACCGTTGGTCGTGGAAGTTGTAGTCGGGCACGTCAAGGACGGTCCTCGCCTCGGACGTTCCTGGGTTGAGCACCATCTTGAAGGCAACGCCCAAAAGGTGCATGTGTGCTTGCACCCTGACGATGTAGCCGCTCTTGTTGATGGACGACAGACACGAAGCCGAGTCCCCCACCGGTGGATCAGACGGGTTGTCCCCACAGAGTGCTTCGATGCCGTTTACCTCATCGACGGCCGCTTGACCGAAGCGTTGGCCCTCATTGGCCAGCGAGGCCACCCGATTGCACAGTGGACCGGTCACGCCTTGCGGGCACGGGATGTCCGGAGGGGCCAGCATCAGATCGAGATGGAGCGGCAGAAGCGGCGTCGACTTCGGCACCGTGTGGAGCACCAACGAGTTCCGCACGGGCTTGTCGCCGACGAGCAGATTGTAGTGGACCTGCATGATGACCAGGCTCCCGGCCGGAAGGGGGATCCCGGTCCCCTTGGGCAGGTCATCCGCTCCGTGACCCGGAGCCCAGAAACTGAGCAGCGGAACCTCCTCGAGACCGGAGATGGCCGTATTCGGTAGTGCGCCTTCTCCGAAACACGACCAACCGTCTCCGACTTCGTTGTCCCGTTCGGCGGTTGCGCTCAGTGATGGCGGCACCAGGTACAACGCCGCGTGATGGACTTCGGCACTGCCCGGAACGAACTGGCTGGAGATGATGTACGAGTTCTTCTTGACGTGAGGGTTCATCAGCGTGCAGTGGTAGTCATCCGTCGTCCCGGGTGGCGCCTTGGGCGTGTATGCCTTCGCCATCCTGAGCAGAACGCTCGTGACCGGGTGTGCCGGGCCGGTGGCCGTCGAGGAGGCGCCGGCCATCGTCACCGCGACGATGGTTGCCCCGGCAACGGCCACCACGATGAGGGCGATCACCACACGTGGAATCCGCACCGTCTCAGGCTAACGGTTCGGCATTCTGCCCGCTTGAACCAGCGGCACCATCCTCCGATGCGATCCGCAGGCGGGTGGATCACGGTCGGCGGTAGGCGACCTTGCCTCGCAGGACCACGGCCGCCGGGTTCTCGAGCTGGTCGAGATCGGCGCGTGGGTCTTCGTCGTAGACGACCGCGTCAGCCGGTGCATTCTCGGCCAAGCCAGGGAGGCCGAGGTAGCCGCGGGCGGTCCAGCTGCCTGCGCCGAGGGCGGCGTCAGGGGGCAGGCCGGCCGCCACCAGGGCTCGGATCTCGTCGGCGACGCGTCCATGGGGCCGTTCATCGGTACCGGCCAGCACCGTGACGCCGGCCTCGAACGCGGCCGCGCTCAGCGCGGCGTGGGCTCGGGCACCCTTCAGGTACCACCTCTCGCGGTCGCTGATCGATCCGTGGCGTGGCTCCCGGAGCCCCGACGTGATGGCCACGAGGGTGGGGGTGAGGGCTGTACCCTGCTCGGCCATCTGACTCAGCAGATCCGTCGAGAGGCACATGCCGTGTTCGAGCGAGTCGACGCCGGCCGCTACGGCAATGGCTCCACCCGCAGCCTGCTGGGAGTGGACCGCCACCCGGCCACCGACTGCATGCACCTCGGTCACGACCTCCGCGAGGACGTCGACCGGCACCGGAGGATCGTCGAGGCCCCAGTCGGCGATGATCTTCGTCCATCCCGTCCTTGCCGCCTGTTCGGCGGCGACACCGGGAAGTGAGGCGAGCTCCACCCGCTCACCCCACCCGTCGAAGAACTGTCCGTGCTGGGCGATCCATGGTCCCGCGTGTACCGCCCGGGGGACGTCCGGATCGTGCCCGAACCACGTCGGCGGGTCGCCGGCCAGGCCGGGAGAGCGGATCATGGTCACACCGGCGGCCACGTGATGGTGGAGATCGTCGCGCAGGAGTCGCTCATCGAACGGGCTCCCGGGCTCGTCCGCCATCCCCGGGTGGGTATGGACGTCGACCAGGCCGGGCAGGAGCCATCCCTCGCCGACCAACTCGGCCCCGCGCACCGGCTCTGCCGTCCAACGGTCGCCATCGGCGTAGAGGTCGACGGTCTCACCTCCCGGCAGCGCATACCCCCGAATCCGCAAGACGGTCATCTCGGGACAGCCTACAAAGCCCGGGAATGCGTGCGAGGAGGCGCAGAACGCGTGTTGACGCCGCCGCGGGGCTGATCTACCTTGCCGCCATGTCCCACGAAGCCGCGTCGGACCGATATGACCGGATGCCGTACCGTCGTTGCGGACGAAGCGGCCTCAAGCTCCCTGTCATCTCGCTTGGGCTGTGGCAGAACTTCGGTGACGACCGATCGGCCGACGAAGTGAACGACATTCTGACCCGGGCATTCGACCTCGGAATCACCCATTTCGACCTGGCCAACAATTACGGACCGCCCTACGGTGCGGCAGAGTCCAACGCCGGGAAGGTCCTCAGCGGCTCCCTGGCCCCCTATCGGGACGAACTGGTCATCGCCACGAAAGCGGGCTACGACATGTGGCCGGGACCATATGGCGACGGGGGATCGCGCAAATATCTCCTCGGCAGCCTGGATGCCAGCCTTCG